>NZ_JBJUSE010000010.1:0-78627 GCF_046098135.1 Streptococcus sp. ST16
AAAAGGACTTAGTCCTGTGCAATACAGAACTAAATCCTTCACTTAAATTATTTGTCTAACTTTTTGGGGTCAGTACATTAAAACTGTCTTTTTTGTTAACTAGAAAAGAGGTTGGTAGTGGTACCAACCTTCATTTTAAAATTTTTCGTTTAATAATCTTTCGTTGGAGTTGGAGGAGTGTCAAGCTTGCCCCCATAGCAGCAACAAATGATAAAGCTGTGTTCAATTTTAAGGCTAAAAAGATAAAACTAAAAAACACCATAAAAATACAAAAACAAGCAATATTTACAAAAAATAAAATCTCTTTTAAATTGGAGCTAACAGGTGCTTCCAGTGTATAGTCTTGATAAAGCGGAGTTTGATTCGATTCGGGAGTTTGTTCAAACTCATAAGCTTCTAATTTTCTTGCGGGCATGATTCTCTCCTTAACAGTACATAACTATTTTATCATTTTTTATGCAGAGAATTATTACAGAATTGTTACAAAACTACTAAAGTCTCTTATCATCTTCTAAGTCGCTCTTCTTGACACCCACTAGGGAAAGTGATAGCATGGGTGTTACACTTAAAACAGATGACCTGACCTTCTCTATTATAAATATACTGAGTAAGGAAGGGATAACTTATATAAATTGATAGCAAGATGAGGCTTTTTCCTAAGATGATTTGTTGAGTTGCTACCTGGATACTTTTGAAGAGTATTGGTAGGAGTTGTTTTGAATGGATGGAAGGACAGAGATTCTGTCTATTGGACTGGGTGGCATTTTGTTACCTCTGGGAAAGGTTAAAGGAGATAAGCATGTATCTTGCTATCAAAGAAATAGTACGAAACAAACTTCGATATAGTTTGATTCTGACTACCATTTTTCTTATCGCTTTTATGGTCTTTTTTATGACCAGTCTAGCTCTTGGTCTCGTGCGAAACAACCGAGCCGCTATTGATAACTGGCAAGCGACGGGTGTCGTTTTATCCGACTACGCAAATGATAATTTGACAGCATCCTTTATTCCTGAAAAGGACTACAAGGATAAAAATTCTGAAGAGGCTGCTCCATTGGGCTATATGTTTGCTGTAACCAATCTAGTCGATGGTAGTGAAAAGGTCAATGTTTCCATTTTTGCTCAAGAGTGGGACTCTTTTATCTCTCCGAGTTTGACGGAGGGCCGTTATCCTGAAAGAGATGATGAGGTTGTCGTGGATCAGTCCTTTGAGAACTATGGGATGAAGCTAGGTGATGCCATTCAGCTCAATGGAAGCGAGGCAGGTTATAAGATTGTAGGTCTGACTCAAGGAAATAAATTTTTCACCGAGCCTGTTGTCTTTACGAGTCTGACAACTTATTGGACCTTACAAGGAACCTTGAAGGCCAATCGTTCCATCTCTGCCTTGGTATTGAAAAATAACATAGAAGTGGTTGGGGATGGACTGAAACAGATTTCTATTCCAAAAATGATATCAAAAATTCCTGGTTACACACCTCAGGTCAATGTATTTTCAGGAATGATTCTCGCTATGATTGTCATTACAGGCTTGATTGTGGGTATTTTTGTTTATATCATTACCATCCAAAAACTAGGTCTTTATGGAATAATGCGAGCTCAAGGGATACAGATCAAAACCATTGTATGGTCTCTATTCTGTCAAATCTTCCTCCTAGCTGGTATGGGGATTGCTTTAGCCTTGCTGGCAATCGGAGGAGTGATTTTAGTCTTACCAGCTACCTTCTTTTTCTATCCAAGTTGGATAGCCTACTCTGTCCTAAGCTTGGTAATTTCCTTGATGGCCCTTCTAGGTGGTGTCATTTCACTTCCACGCTTGCTAAAGGTGGACCCGATTACTGCGATTGCAGAGTGATAAGGAGAATAGTATGACAGCATTGATTGAAATGACTCAAGTTACAAAAACCTACGGGGAAGGAAAGATGAAAGTCGCTGCCCTGCATGAGACGAATTTTCAGCTAAATGCGGGAGAGTTCGTAGCTATTGTTGGACCTTCGGGATCTGGAAAGACGACCTTTCTAACAACTCTAGGACAACTTCAGGAAGCATCTAGTGGAAAGATTCTAGTAAAGGGGAAGGAAACAGGCAGTTTGACGGAGAAGGAGAAAACAGACCTCCGTTTTAGAGAGTTTGGTTTCATTCTCCAGGCTTCAAACTTAATTCCATTTCTAACGGTCAAGGAACAGCTGGATTTGATTGACAGACTGGATAAGGGAAAAAATAGTAAAAGTGACCGAAAAGAGCTCTTTGAGTTGTTGGATTTGGAAAAAGTACAAGATCATTATCCCAAGGCTCTATCGGGTGGCGAACGTCAACGTGCGGCGATTGCTAGAGCGCTTTATAATAATCCGAGCATCGTTCTTGCAGATGAGCCGACAGCCAGTCTAGATACCCAGCGTGCTTACCAAGTAACGGAGATGTTGGCTGCCATTGCCCATGAACAAGGAAGAGGAGTTGTTATGATTACGCATGATACTCGTCTTCTTGATAAGGTTGATCGTATTTATGTCATGAACGATGGCCACCTAGTTGAAGAAATACATGCATAAAAGAAAGTGGACGGTACTGGTTACTGTTCACTTTTTGATTGGGAAAGATAGAAACAAGTTTAACTTTTTGTGAAACTCTCAATATTCATAGCTGATTTTTGAGAATTGTGGTATAATTTTCCTTATGGAAAAGATTATCATTACAGCAACTGCTGAAAGTATTGAACAAGTTGAACAACTGCTCGAAGCTGGCGTAGATCGTATCTATGTCGGTGAGAAAGATTTTGGTCTTCGTCTGCCAACGACCTTTAGTTATGAAGAGTTGCGCACCATCGCTAATCTCGTTCATGATGCGGGTAAGGAATTAATTGTTGCAGTCAATGCCCTCATGCACCAAGATATGATGGATCGTATCAAGCCTTTTCTAGACTTCTTGGAAGAGATCAAGACAGATTATATCACTGTTGGAGATGCCGGTGTCTTTTACGTAGTCAATCGTGATGGCTATTCCTTTAAGACTATCTACGATGCTTCAACCATGGTGACAAGCAGTCGTCAGATTAACTTCTGGGGCCAAAAGGCAGGAGCTTCTGAGGCGGTTTTGGCGCGTGAAATTCCATCTGCCGAGCTCTTCAAGATGCCAGAGATTTTGGAAATTCCTGCTGAAGTCTTGGTTTATGGTGCCAGTGTCATTCACCATTCTAAGCGTCCGCTCTTGCAAAACTACTATAACTTTACGCATATCGATGATGAAAAGACGCGTAAGCGTGACCTCTTCTTGGCAGAACCAAGTGATCCAGAGAGTCATTACTCGATTTTTGAGGACAATCATGGTACCCACATTTTTGCAAATAACGACCTTGATTTGATGACTAAATTGACAGAGTTGGTGGATCACGGCTTTACTCACTGGAAACTAGAAGGTCTCTACACACCTGGTCAGAATTTTGTAGAAATTGCCAAACTCTTTGTCCAAGCACGCAGCTTGATTCAAGAGGGGAATTTCAGTCATGACCAAGCCTTCTTGTTAGATGAGGAAGTGCGCAAGTTACACCCTAAAAACCGTTTCCTCGATACAGGATTCTATGATTACGATCCTGATATGGTTAAATAGGACATAAAAACCCGAAATAAAAATGTTCGGGTTTTTCCAGTGTATCCATGAAATAAAAACGGATACATGTTATAATAAAAATAGCTCTTTAATGGAGGTGTTTGAGTGGAAAATCTGAAGAAAATGGCAGGTATCAAGGCTGCTGAGTTTGTCAAGGATGGCATGGTAGTCGGACTTGGAACGGGCTCTACTGCCTACTATTTCGTAGAAGAAATCGGTCGTCGGATTAAGGAAGAAGGATTGCAGATTACTGCTGTAACGACTTCCAGTGTGACCAGTAAACAGGCTGAAGGTCTTAACATCCCGCTCAAGTCGATTGATCAAGTGGACTTTGTCGATGTGACAGTCGATGGAGCGGATGAAGTAGATAGCCAGTTTAACGGGATCAAAGGCGGTGGTGGTGCCCTTCTGATGGAGAAGGTTGTCGCAACGCCCTCAAAAGAATACATTTGGGTGGTAGATGAAAGCAAACTGGTAGAGAAACTAGGTGCTTTTAAATTGCCTGTGGAAGTGGTTCAGTATGGCGCAGAACAGGTTTTTCGTCGTTTTGAGCGAGCTGGCTACAAACCAAGTTTCCGTGAAAAAGACGGTCAGCGTTTTGTAACCGATATGCAGAATTTTATCATTGACCTAGCCTTGGAAGTCATCGAAGACCCAATTGCTTTCGGACAAGAGTTAGACCATGTCGTTGGTGTCGTAGAGCATGGCTTGTTTAACCAAATGGTGGATAAGGTCATCGTTGCTGGACGAGACGGGGTTCAGATTTTAACTTCAACAAAAGCAAAATAATCAAAATAATAAGGAGATACACTATGTCAAAATTTAATCGTATTCACTTGGTAGTACTGGATTCTGTAGGAATCGGTGCGGCACCAGATGCCAATAACTTTGTCAATGCAGGGGTTCCAGACGGAGCTTCTGACACACTGGGACACATTTCCAAAACAGTTGGTTTGAATGTGCCAAACATGGCTAAAATTGGCCTAGGAAATATTCCTCGCGAAACACCGCTGAAGACTGTACCAGCTGAAAGCAATCCAACAGGTTATGCAACGAAATTGGAAGAAGTATCACTTGGTAAGGATACCATGACTGGACACTGGGAAATCATGGGACTCAATATTACCGAGCCTTTCGATACTTTCTGGAACGGATTCCCAGAAGAAATCTTGACAAAAATCGAAGAATTCTCAGGACGTAAGGTCATTCGTGAAGCCAACAAACCGTACTCAGGTACAGCTGTTATCGATGACTTTGGACCTCGTCAGATGGAAACTGGGGAGTTGATTATCTATACTTCAGCTGACCCTGTTTTACAAATTGCTGCCCACGAAGACATCATTCCTTTGGATGAATTGTACCGTATCTGTGAATACGCTCGCTCAATTACACTTGAACGACCTGCCCTTCTAGGCCGTATCATTGCCCGTCCTTATGTGGGTGAGCCAGGTAACTTCACTCGTACAGCTAACCGTCGTGATTTGGCCGTTTCTCCATTTGCCCCAACTGTTTTGGATAAATTGAATGAGGCTGGTATCGATACTTATGCTGTTGGTAAAATCAACGATATCTTTAACGGCGCGGGTATCAATCATGACATGGGCCACAACAAGTCAAACAGCCACGGAATTGATACATTATTGAAGACCATGGGACTTGCTGAGTTTGAAAAAGGATTCTCCTTCACAAACTTAGTTGACTTTGATGCCCTTTACGGCCACCGTCGCAATGCCCATGGTTACCGTGATTGCTTGCATGAGTTTGATGAACGCTTGCCTGAAATTATCGCAGCCATGAGAGAGAATGACCTTCTCTTGATTACAGCGGACCATGGAAATGACCCAACCTATGCAGGAACAGACCACACTCGTGAATATATTCCACTTTTGGCATACAGCCCTGCCTTTAAAGGAAATGGTGTCATTCCAGTTGGACATTTTGCAGATATCTCAGCGACTGTTGCCGATAACTTTGGTGTGGAAACTGCCATGATTGGGGAAAGTTTCTTAGATAAATTGGTATAAGATGACGCGCTATGCTTTACTGGTAAGGGGCATTAATGTCGGTGGGAAGAATAAGGTTGTTATGTCGCAACTACGTCAAGAATTGACAGAGTTGGGACTGGGAAAGGTTGAAACCTACATCAACAGTGGCAATATTTTCTTTACTTCGACAGATCCCAAAGCCCGATTGGTTGAAAAGTTAGAGGTTTTCTTTGCAGTCCATTATCCATTTATTCAGAGCTTTTCTTTGCTGAGTCAGGAAGATTATGAAGAAGAGCTGAAGAATCTGCCAGATTGGTGGACCAAAGATTTGGCACGAAAGGATGTCCTCTTTTACACGGAGGGCTTGGATGTGGATCAAGTCATGGCGACAGTTGATAGTTTAGAACTGAAAGATGAAGTGGTTCATTTTGGAAGACTTGGGATTTTCTGGGGGAAATTCTCTGAGGAATCCTACTATGCAACTGCCTATCATAAGTACTTGCTCAAGATGCCTTTTTATAGCAACATCACCATTCGCAATGCCAAAACCTTTGACAAAATCGGTCAAATGCTAAAAAATAATAAAGGAGATACAGAATGACATTTTTAGATAAGATCAAGGAAACAGCTGCTTTCTTGAAAGGCAAGGGAATCCAAGCTCCCGAGTTTGGTCTAATCCTTGGATCAGGTCTTGGAGAACTTGCAGAAGAAATCGAAAATCCAGTTGTAGTAGACTATGCAGATATCCCAAACTGGGGCCGTTCGACAGTAGTCGGTCACGCTGGTAAATTGGTATATGGTGAACTTTCAGGGCGCAAGGTCTTGGCTCTTCAAGGTCGCTTCCATTTCTACGAAGGCAATCCTCTTGAGGTCGTGACTTTCCCAGTTCGTGTGATGAAAGTTCTCGGATGTGAAGGTGTCATTGTAACCAATGCAGCTGGCGGTATTGGATTTGGTCCTGGTACATTGATGGCTATCTCAGACCATATCAATATGACAGGCCAAAATCCATTGATGGGTGAAAACTTGGATGATTTTGGTCCTCGTTTCCCAGATATGTCTAAAGCTTACACACCAGAATACCGTGTTACTGCCCATGAAGTGGCTAAGAAACTTGGTATTGAGCTTGATGAAGGTGTCTATATCGGTGTAACTGGTCCGACATATGAAACCCCAGCAGAAATTCGTGCCTATAAGACATTGGGAGCAGATGCAGTTGGTATGTCCACTGTTCCTGAAGTTATTGTGGCAGCCCACTCTGGCTTGAAAGTTCTAGGAATTTCATGTATCACTAACCATGCTGCAGGTTTCCAAGAAGAACTCAATCATGAAGAGGTTGTAGAAGTGACTGAACGTGTTAAAGGTGACTTCAAAGGTTTGGTTAAAGCTATTCTTGCTGAACTCTAATCCTATGAAAGCACGACTCCAAAGCCTGCCCTACGGACTGAGGCTACTTCTAGCCACTCTATCATTGGGAATAGGGACGGGTCTGGTCGGAATTGCTTGCCATTATTTACTAGAAAGTGTGCAATGGCTGGCCTTTGGCCAAACTAGTTCGGATTTGCTCCAGCAATTTCAAGAAGCTGGGGGTCTCCGTAGATTCCTCGTTCTGTGTGTGACAGGGGTCTTGGCAGCTGGCTTCTGGTATGTCCTACAAAGGCGCCATAAGATTTTGTCTATTCGTCAGCAAATTATATTAGCTGGAGACAGGGAGCCAGCGCTCTTAGCCCACCTCTTTCATGCAGGTATGCAGGTTGCGATTGTCGGAGCAGGCGCATCGGTCGGAAAAGAAGGAGCACCACGCGAGGTTGGGGCCCTTCTAGCTGGTTGCTTGTCAAAGGGGTTCTCTCTAGCCCTTAAAGAACGAAAGGTGTTGGTTGCCTGTGGAGCAGGAGATGGTCTAGCTGCGATCTATCAGGTTCCCTTTGCTAGTAGTTTGTTTGTCTTTGAGACCTTAGAACTTACCTATAGTTGGCAGAACTTTTTGCTGGTTTTGGCTAGTACCTATCTGGCAACCTGGGTGGCTCAGCCCATTGTTGGTCAGGATGCTATTTATCACCTATCTGCGGTCTCTTGGTCGTCTAGCAGTTTCTTGCAGGCGATTCTGATTGCTTCATTGGTTACTCCACTTGCGCTGGGCTTCCGATTTTTAGCTAAACGGGCGGACCACAAGCGACGGAAGAATGGGACAATTCTTTGGGCTCTTCCTCTAGCCTTTCTCGTGCTGGGGAGCCTGGCAGTCTTTTTCCCTATCTTTATGGGAAATGGCCAGGTACTAGCCCAAGCCTTGTTGTCTAGCCAGCCAATTCCCTATCTTCCATTGACTCTTGCGGTGAAGGGGCTTTTAGTTTATTTCCTCTTGCGTAATGGTGCCTATGGAGGAACCTTGACGCCATCATTTGCCTTGGGAATTGGATCTGGCTATTTAGTGACTTTGCTTTTGACAGTAGTTGGCATTCATCTGGATCCAGCTCTAGGAATGCTACTAGGAGCAACAGTCTTTTTAGGAACGACCTTACAAGCTCCTCTGACGACTATTGCTCTGAGCCTTGGATTTACAGGCCAGAATTGGAGTTTGACAATACCGCTTGTACTAGCGGCAGGAATGTCTTACGTAATTCGAAAGAGATGGGAGAAGAAACAATGAAGGTACATTTTGTACTGCATGAAACATTTGAGGTTCCGGGAGCTTATCTAAAATGGGCTCTGGCACGAGGGCATCACATTACATCAACAAAGGTTTACGAAAAAGAACCTCTTCCTGAAACAATTGACGGAATTGATTTTCTGATTGTTATGGGTGGCCCTCAATCACCTGATGAGGATAGAGAAAACTTCCCATACTATGATCCTAAGGCCGAGATTGCTTTTATGAAAGAAGCGATTGCTGCAGATATTTATATTGTTGGTGTCTGTCTTGGTGCGCAGCTCCTGTCTGTTGCCTATGGTGCGAAGTATGAACATAGTCCAGAACGCGAGATCGGCGTTTATCCTGTGACATTGACGATGCAAGGCCTAACAGATCCTCATGTCAGCTTGTTCGGAGAAACCTTAGAAACCGGCCACTGGCACGGTGATATGCCAGGGCTGACAGAAGATGCTGTTGTTCTTGTGACGAGTCAAGGTTGTCCACGTCAGATTATTCGCTTCAGTTCGAAACATTATGCCTTTCAGGCTCATTTGGAATTTGATCCCGAAGCAGTAGAACTCTTAATTACTGCGGATGGTGAGGAGCAATTAAAAGAGCAAAGTGAAAAGTTACCTTTTGTTCAAACACCAGAAGAATTACGTGGGAACAATTACTCTGAAATGAATGTAAAACTGTATGCATTTTTAGATTCGTTGGTAAACTAGGAACTACAGAAAGGCAGGATTCCAGCTTTGGAAGAGAACTTGGAATCATCTTACTATGAAATCAAAAGGTGTAGTAAGTATTTAATACTACCCCTCTTTAAACTTTATATAATATATAAAAAGAAAGGTAGAGCGAGATGTTCTGATTTGAACACGAGCGGAAAACTTTTCATAACAATAAAAGAAAGGATGGGTAAACTGTATTCACTGAACTGAATACGGGCGGAGAACTGTGTAAAAAAGATAAACTGTCTAGCATCTACGATGCCTCGTCAGTTTCCTATTTTTACTTTGTTTTCTGTCGCTATCCTAAATATACAATAAAGAAAGGTAGAGCAAGGTGTTCTAATTTGAACACGAGCGAAAAACTTTTCATAACAATAAAAGAAAGGATGGGTAAACTGTATTCACTGAACTGAATACGGGCGGAGAACTGTGTAAAAAAGATAAACTGTCTAGCATCTGCGATGCGTCGTCAGTTTCCTATTTTTACTTTGTTCTCTGTCGCCCTTTATATCTTAACTATGTCTATCCATATTGCTGCTAAGCAGGGTGAAATTGCTGATAAAATTCTTCTTCCAGGGGATCCTCTTCGTGCTAAGTTTATTGCGGAGAATTTCCTTGAAGATGCTGTTTGTTTTAACGAAGTGCGTAACATGTTTGGTTACACTGGTACTTATAAGGGTCACCGTGTATCTGTCATGGGAACTGGGATGGGGATGCCGTCCATTTCGATTTATGCGCGTGAGTTGATTGTGGACTACGGTGTGAAAAAATTGATCCGTGTGGGAACTGCGGGTTCATTAAATGAGGATGTTCATGTCCGTGAATTGGTTTTGGCGCAAGCAGCTGCAACTAACTCAAACATCATCCGCAATGACTGGCCACAGTATGATTTCCCACAAATCGCTAGCTTTGATTTGCTAGACAAGGCCTACCATATCGCCAAAGATCTCGGTATGACCACCCACGTTGGGAACGTTTTGTCATCTGATGTCTTTTACTCAAACTACTTTGAAAAGAACATTGAGCTTGGTAAATGGGGAGTTAAAGCTGTGGAAATGGAAGCAGCAGCCCTTTACTATCTTGCTGCCCAACACCACGTTGATGCACTTGCTATTATGACCATTTCTGATAGTTTGGTCAACCCAGATGAAGACACTACTGCAGAAGAACGCCAAAATACCTTCACCGATATGATGAAGGTTGGATTGGAAACCTTGATTGCAGAGTAATCAGAGAATAGATTTTCAATTACATTAGTTACAAGGACTGTTGTAAGTGATTTATTTTCAATATCTAAGCAATGATAAAGAAAGAGTTGAAAATCCAACTATTGATTTTCAACTTTTTTAGAACCCAGCTTAAGGAGAGATGTGATGGATAAAATAGAACTATTACAAGATTTGATTGATAAAAGCCACAGAATAGTCTTTTTCGGAGGGGCAGGAGTGTCAACCGAGTCTAATATTCCAGATTTTCGTAGTTCAGATGGTGTTTATAGTCATCAGTTAGGCCGTCATTTTACGGCAGAACAACTCGTTTCTCGGACCATGTTTGAGCGCTATCCAGAAGATTTTTTTGACTTTTATAAGAAATACCTGATTTATCCAGAAGCCAAGCCTAATGCTGCTCATACTTATCTGGCTGCTTTGGAAAAGACAGGCAAGCTAAAGGCTGTTGTGACACAAAATATTGATAGTCTTCATGAAATGGCAGGCTCCCAAAAGGTCTTTAAATTGCATGGGAGCGCGGACCGAAATTACTGCTTAGGTTGTCAACGTTTCTATAACTTAACTGGTTTTCTGGCCCTCGAGGGACCTGTTCCCCACTGCCTAGACTGTGGCAAGGTGGTCAAGCCTGACGTGACCTTGTATGAAGAATCACTTGACATGGATGTTTTTAGTCAAGCTGCACAAGCTATTCGGCAAGCAGACTTGCTGATTATTGGTGGGACTTCCTTGGTTGTTTATCCTGCAGCTAGCCTAGTAAACTATTTTTCTGGGACAAATCTGGTTGTTATCAATAAAACCAGTATTCCACAAGACAGCCAAGCTACATTGGTCATTGAAGGCAAGATTGGGGAAGTCTTTTCGAAATTGAGACAATAAAAGAATTTTAGAAGATAGCAACAAAACCTTGTTACTTGAAAGAGAAAACTATCTCATTTATTGACCACTATCTCGCTCTTTAAGAGTTATTAAAAACTGGCTGAGAAAATCAAAACACCTTCACCGATATGATGAAGGTTGGTTTGGAAACCTTGATTGCAGAGTAAAATGTAAAAGAAAATCCTGATTTCAAGTGGAATCAGGATTTTTTCATAGATGCGATTTTTTCTGGATCTGGTGTAACTCGGAGGGTCTTTTGTCCAGTATAGGTCACAAAGCCGGGTTTGCCACCTGTTGGTTTGTTGAGTTTTTTGACTTCTATCATGTCAACCTGCACCAGATTTGACAGACGTCCCTTGGAGAAGTAGGCAGCTAGTTCGGCCGCATCTGTCTTGACTTCGTCAGAAGGATTGAGATTTCCTGAGATGACGACATGGCTGCCAGGGATGTCCTTGGCATGGAACCAAAGTTCCTCCTTGCGGGCCATTTTAAAGGTTAGTTCCTCGTTTTGCAGGTTATTGCGTCCGACATAGATGATGGTCTTGCCATCGCTCGCCAGATACTGTTCTGGTTTTTTGCGTTTCTGGATTTTTTCACGTTGGCGTCTTCTAATGAAGCCTGTTTGGATTAATTCTTCACGGATTTCAGCGATTTCTTCCAGCCCAGCTTGGTTGAGGACGGTCTCCACGCTTTCCAGATAAAGAATGGTTGCCTTGGTTTCTTCGATCAGCTCAGTCAAGTATTTGACGGCTTCTTTGAGTTTCTGGTAACGTTTGAAATAGCGTTGGGCATTCTGGCTGGGTGTTAGCGCCTTATCAAGCGTGATGGTGATAGGCTGGTTGGTGTAGTAATTATCCAAGGTAACCTGCTCTTGGTCATTGGGAACCTGATGGAGAAAAGTTGTCAGTAATTCTCCTTTTTGGCGAAACTCCTCAGCGTTGTCTGTCGCCAGCAGTTCTTTTTCTTGTTTTTTGAGTTTGTGCCGATTTTTCTGAAGTTCATTTTCAACACGGCGAATGAGTTCGCTGGCTTGCTGTTTGACACGGTCGCGTTCAGCCTTGTCCCTATAGTAGGTGTCCAAGAGCTCTGAAAGGTTGGTAAAAGGCTCTCCTACACGATTCGCAAAAGGAACTGGGCTGAAAGAAGTCTCTGTCAAAAATGGTTTGCTTGCTTGACTGAAAAAGTTACGGAAATTGGAAAGTTTTTCACTAACCAGTATGCTTTCCAATTCATTTGCCGTATCGCGTCCTAGACCTTGAAAGAGACTTTGAAGATTTTTAGCTGTTAATTCCCGTGTTTGCAGGATTTCAAAGAGCTTTTCATCCTTGACAGTAAAAGGATTGAGAGCATCCGTACTAGGTGGAGCGATATAGGTCGATCCAGGAAGCAAAGTGCGGTAGCTATTTTGTGAAAAGCCGACGTGTTTGATGACTTCGAGAATTTTATGACTGCTTTTATCAACCAGTAGAATGTTACTGTGTTTTCCCATGATTTCGATAATCAGGGTAGCCTGGATATGGTCTCCAATCTCGTTTTTATTGGAAACAGTGATTTCCACAATGCGGTCATTTTCCACTTGCTCAATTGACTCAATCATAGCACCCTGCAAATACTTTCTCAAAACCATGATAAAAGTCGAAGGTTGGGCTGGATTTTCAAATGTTGTTTGGGTCAGCTGGATGCGACCAAAAACTGGATGGGCAGAAAGGAGCAGGCGATGGCTTTGGCGATTGCTACGGATTTGCAAGACCAACTCTTGTTCAAAAGGCTGATTGATTTTCTGAATGCGACCATTGACCAACTCGCTTCGCAATTCCTCAACCATGTGGTGTAAAAAAAATCCGTCAAATGACATCGTTCTCTCCTTGTGATTGTATTCCATAGTATTATATCAAAAAGGTAGAATAAAATCATGGAAATATGGTATAATAAAGCCAAGTAAAGAGAATCGAGAAGTACATGTATATTGAAATGGTAGATGAAACTGGTCAAGTTTCACAAGAAATCTTGCAACAAACCCAAGAAATTTTGGAATTTGCAGCCCAAAAAATAGGAAAAGAAGACAAGGAGATGGCAGTCACTTTTGTGACCAACGAGCGTAGCCACGAACTCAATCTCGAGTACCGTGATACCGATCGTCCGACGGATGTCATCAGCCTTGAATATAAGCCAGAGTTGGACATTGCCTTTGACGAAGAGGATTTGCTGGAAAATCCAGAATTGGCAGAAATGATGTCTGAGTTTGATGCCTACATTGGGGAGCTTTTTATCTCTATCGATAAAGCGCATGAGCAGGCCGAGGAATACGGTCACAGCTTTGAGCGTGAGATGGGTTTCTTGGCAGTACACGGCTTTTTACACATTAACGGCTATGATCACTACACTCCGGAAGAAGAAGCGGAGATGTTCGGTTTACAAGAAGAAATTTTGACAGCCTATGGACTCACAAGACAATAAACGAAAATGGAAAAATCGTGATCTGGTATCTAGTTTAGAATTTGCTTTGACAGGTATCTTTACCGCTATCAAGGACGAACGCAATATGCGCAAACATGCAGTGACGGCACTAGTAGTCGTCCTTGCAGGTTTTGTTTTTCAGGTGTCACGAATCGAATGGCTCTTTCTCCTAATGAGCATTTTCTTAGTAGTAGCGTTTGAGATTATGAACTCCGCTATTGAAAATGTGGTGGATTTAGCCAGTCACTATCATTTTTCTATGTTGGCAAAGAAAGCCAAGGACATGGCAGCAGGTGCCGTGCTAGTGGTTTCTCTTTTTGCTGCAGTGACAGGTGCACTTATCTTTCTCCCACGCATTTGGGATATACTATTTTAAACAGTAAGAGGAAATTATGACATTTAAATCAGGCTTTGTAGCCATTTTAGGACGTCCCAATGTTGGGAAGTCAACCTTTTTGAATCACGTCATGGGGCAAAAGATTGCCATTATGAGTGACAAGGCGCAGACAACGCGCAATAAAATCATGGGGATTTACACCACGGATAAGGAGCAAATCGTCTTTATTGACACGCCAGGAATTCACAAGCCCAAAACAGCTCTTGGGGATTTCATGGTGGAATCTGCCTACAGCACCCTTCGTGAAGTAGACACTGTTCTATTCATGGTGCCAGCTGATGAGCCACGTGGTAAGGGGGACGATATGATTATCGAACGCCTGAAAGCTGCCAAGGTTCCAGTTATTTTGGTGGTGAACAAGATTGACAAGGTTCATCCAGACCAACTTCTGGCTCAGATTGATGACTTCCGTAATCAAATGGACTTTAAGGAGATTGTCCCAATCTCAGCCCTTCAGGGAAATAACGTTTCTCGTCTAATTGACATCCTTAGTGAAAATCTAGATGAAGGTTTCCAATATTTCCCATCTGATCAAATCACAGATCACCCAGAGCGCTTCTTAGTATCAGAAATGATTCGTGAGAAAGTTCTTCATTTAACTCGTGAAGAAATCCCTCACTCAGTTGCAGTAGTGGTTGACTCTATGAAGCGTGACGAAGAGACCGACAAGGTTCATATTCGCGCAACTATTATGGTTGAGCGCGACAGCCAAAAAGGCATTATCATTGGTAAAGGTGGCGCTATGCTCAAGAAAATTGGGACCATGGCCCGTCGTGATATCGAACTCATGCTAGGGGACAAGGTTTTCCTAGAAACTTGGGTCAAGGTTAAGAAAAACTGGCGTGATAAAAAGCTAGATTTGGCTGACTTTGGCTATAATGAAAAAGAATACTAAGTAGAGGTGGGCTCATGCCTGCTTCTTGTTTTTACAGAAGGAGGATTTATGCCTGAATTACCAGAGGTTGAAACGGTTCGTCGTGGCTTAGAGAAATTGATTTTGGGCAAGAAGATTTCTAATATAGAAATTCGTTATCCCAAGATGATCAAGACAGATTTGGACGAGTTTCAAAAGGAAGTGCCTGGCCAAGTGATTGAGTCCATGGGACGTCGTGGGAAATATCTGCTTTTTTACCTGACAAACAAGATTTTGATTTCTCATCTGCGAATGGAAGGAAAGTATTTTTACTATCCAGATCAGGTTCCTGAACGCAAGCATGCCCATGTTTTCTTCCAGTTTGAGGATGGAGGAACACTTGTATATGAGGACGTACGCAAGTTTGGTACCATGGAACTATTGGCACCCGACCTTTTGGATGCCTACTTTGTATCTAAAAAACTAGGGCCTGAGCCAAGAGAGCAGGACTTTGATTTGCAGGTCTTTCAAGCTGCCCTAGCCAAGTCTAAAAAGCCTATCAAATCCCATCTCCTAGACCAGACCTTGGTAGCTGGCCTTGGCAATATCTATGTGGATGAGGTTCTTTGGCGAGCTCAGGTCCATCCAGCTAGATCTTCCCAAAGTTTGACAGCAGAGGAAACGAAAGCAATTCATGACCAGACCATTGCTGTTTTGGGACAGGCAGTTGAAAAGGGCGGTTCCACCATTAGAACCTATACCAATGCCTTTGGAGAAGATGGAACCATGCAGGACTTCCATCAGGTCTATGATAAGACTGGACAAGCATGTTCCCGCTGTGGGACAGTGATTGAGAAATTCCAGCTCGGTGGACGAGGAACTCATTTTTGTCCTCAGTGTCAAAGGAGGGGCTGATGGGAAACATCATTGGAATCACAGGAGGAATTGCTTCAGGTAAGTCAACTGTGACAAATTTCCTAAGAGAGCAAGGCTTTCAAGTAGTGGATGCTGACGCAGTCGTCCACCAGTTACAAAAACCTGGAGGGCGCCTATATCAAGTCCTGGTTCAGCATTTTGGGCAGGAAATCATACTTGAAAATGGAGAACTCAATCGCCCTCTCCTGGCTAGTCTTATCTTTTCAAATCCTGAGGAGCAAGAATGGTCTAAGCAAACCCAAGGGGAGATTATTCGTGAGGAATTGGCTGCACTGAGAGACCAGTTAGCCCAGACAGAAGCGATTTTTTTCATGGATATTCCCCTGCTTTTTGAACAGGACTACGCCAACTGGTTTGATGAAACATGGCTGGTCTATGTGGACTATGATATCCAATTAGAACGTTTCATGAGACGGGATCATCTTTCTATGGAAGTAGCTGAGTCCCGTTTGGCTGCCCAGTGGTCTTTAGAAGAAAAGAAAAAATTGGCGAGCCATATATTAGATAATAATGGCAGTCGCGATCAGCTTGTGGGTCAAGTAGTGAAGTTACTTGAAGGAGGCGATAGCTGTGCAAGAGATTAGTTGGAAAGAGAATCTTCGTGTCGCCTGGTTCGGTAGTTTTCTAACGGGAGCCAGTATTTCCTTGGTCGTCCCTTTCATGCCTATCTTTGTAGAGCAGTTGGGAATTGAAGGGGATCAAGTTGCTTTTTATGCTGGATTAGCCATCTCAGTTTCGGCTGTTTCAGCAGCTCTAGTTTCTCCTATCTGGGGTATTCTTGCTGACAAATATGGTCGAAAACCCATGATGATTCGAGCAGGTCTTGCCATGACCATTACGATGGGAGGTTTGGCCTTCGTGCCAAATATCTATTGGCTACTCTTTCTGCGCTTGCTAAATGGTGTATTTACTGGTTTTGTCCCCAATGCAACAGCCTTGATTGCTAGTCAGGTACCCAAAGATAAGTCTGGAGCGGCTCTGGGAACACTATCTACTGGAGTTGTTGCAGGTACACTGACGGGTCCCTTTGTTGGAGGCTTTATTGCTGAAATTTTTGGCATTCGTAATGTCTTTTTATTGGTAGGTGCTTTCTTATTTTTAGCTGCAATTCTAACTATTTTCTTTATTAAGGAAGATTTTCAGCCAGTGGCTAAGGAGAAGGCTATCCCAACGAAAGAATTATTTTCTTCTTTCAAGTATCCTAGGCTTTTAGTAAACCTATTTTTGACTAGTTTTGTCATTCAATTTTCAGCTCAATCAATTGGTCCCATTCTAGCTCTCTATGTGCGGGACTTAGGGCAGACTGAAAATCTCCTCTTTGTATCAGGATTAATCGTATCCAGCATGGGATTTTCTAGCATGATGAGTGCAGGAATTCTAGGAAAACTTGGCGATAAGGTAGGGAATCATAGATTGTTAGTTGCAGCGCAGATTTATTCCGTCATCATTTACCTTCTTTGTGCCCATGCAACCAGCCCCCTTCAACTTGGCTTGTATCGTTTTCTCTTTGGTTTGGGAACAGGTGCTCTCATACCAGGTGTCAATGCCCTTCTCAGCAAAATGACTCCAAAATCAGGTATTTCAAGGATTTTCGCCTTCAACCAAATCTTTTTTTACCTTGGTGGAGTGATCGGACCTATGGCGGGATACGCAGTTGCAGGATATTTGGGCTACCATGCTGTCTTTTATGCGACAGCAGCCTGTGTAGCTTTCAGTTGTTTATGTAACTTAGTGCAATTTAGATCATTATTAAAAGTAAAGGAAATCTAGTGCGAGTAAAAATCAATCTCAAGTGCTCCTCTTGTGGTAGCATGAATTATCTGACCAGTAAGAACTCCAAAACTCATCCTGACAAGATTGAGGTTTTAAAGTATTGTCCCAAGGAAAGAAAAGTAACCCTACATCTTGAATCTAAGTAGATTTTATGGTAAAATAATAGGGATTTTAAGGAGTTTGATATGTATAACCTATTGTTAACCATTTTATTAGTATTATCTGTTGTGATTGTGATTGCGATTTTCATGCAACCAACTAAGAACCAATCCAGCAATGTATTTGATGCCAGCTCAGGTGATTTGTTTGAACGTAGTAAAGCGCGTGGTTTTGAAGCTGTGATGCAACGTTTGACGGGTATTTTAGTCTTTTTCTGGCTAGCCATTGCCTTAGCATTGACGGTATTATCAAGTAGATAAGAAATGGGCGAGACTAGGTCTTAGCCTATTTTTATTTTGAATGAGAAGGAGCTTTAAAATGCATCTATCTGGGGAGTCTATTCAATTAGTTAAAGATTATTTTGAGAGTTACTTAACTGGCTACTCTATTGAGGTATTAGATTTTGACCATTATTCAAAAATATACATACTTAATGACTCCTTAATCTTACTATTTGAAGTTAATAGAAACAAGGTAGATTATGTAAATAATAAAGGTTTATGTAAGGAAGATTTAACAAATAATAAGTATATAGAGCCAGGTATATATGGAAATCACTATTATTCTTTTCGGATTGTTGAATTAACAAATAATGAAATAGGATGGAAATATAATAATGAGGAGGTTAAGAGAAAAGTAATTGCTTATATTGGAGAAGAATTGATATTTGTACCTATTGAGTATGTAAAGTTTAAAGGCTGGTCTAGATATTATTGGTCTATGGATATTCCTTCTGAAATTGAATATATTGATAAAGAAGTACCTCAGTTAAGATTAAAAGAAAGATACGAAAAATGGGACGGATTTCGATATTACTTTATTTTTATAGAATTTAAGAAACCAAATAATACTTATGCAAAAGCTGTAGCATACTCCGTAAGTTCTCCTCGAGTCTATATTAATACACTTTGTAAAAATACGGTGAAAACAGGTAAATTATATAGAGATACTATGAGAGGAGGTAATTATGGTTGGATGACCCCATTGGAAAAAGCATTCAATTTGTGGAAAGGAGTCAAGCGTGTTAGGAGATTAGAAGAAAATTTAACATACTTTTTCATAGAAGAATACTACAAAGAAAAAAGTTTGGTTTATAAAAGAGCAGACGAGCTTGCGAATGAATTTAATGAGAATAGTTGTAAATTTGATAAATTAGAGAGAAGTAGCTGGTTACAACCTAATAATAAATGGATTTCAGAAGAACTTGTTTATCGTTTAACAAAAAAATGTTTAAAGATTACAAGGTAGTATATCAAATGAGACCTTTTTTTCTTCGCAGTAAGACTACCGGAGCACAATTGTCCTATGACATTTTTATATCAGGATTAAATGTTGCAATTGAATATCAGGGGATTCAGCATTTTCAACCGGTAGAATTTTTTGGTGGGGAAAAAAATTTCGAGCGCCAATTAATTAGAGATAGAGAAAAGTATGAATTGAGCAAAGAAAATAATGTTTATCTAGTTTATATAAAATACGATGAAGAAATATCTGAGGAGTTAATAAAAAATAAGGTAAATATTATTTTAAATACTAATAAGGACTGAAAACATAGTTGCTATAGAATTACTAGAAAGAAAACATGAAAGATAAAATAAAAGAATATTTGCAAGAGAAGGGGCGAGTGACGGTAAATGACCTAGCTCAGGCTCTGGGAAAGGATGGGTCCAAGGATTTCCGTGAGTTGATTAAAACCCTGTCTCTGATGGAAAGAAAGCACCAGATTCGTTTTGAAGATGATGGTAGTTTATGTCTAGACCAAAAGAAGAAACATGAAATCACCCTCAAAGGGATTTTTCATGCCCATAAGAATGGCTTTGGTTTTGTCAGTCTAGAAGGGGAAGAGGACGACCTTTTTGTAGGAAAAAACGATGTCAACTACGCTATTGATGGCGATACCGTTGAGGTCGTGATTAAGAAAGTCGCTGACCGCAACAAGGGAACTGCAGCTGAAGCTAAAATTATCGATATCCTAGAGCATAGTCTGACAACAGTTGTTGGGCAAATCGTTCTGGATCAGGAAAAGCCCAAGTATGCGGGCTACATCCGTCCAAAAAATCAGAAAATCAGCCAACCAATCTATGTGAAGAAACCAGCTATCAAGCTGGAAGGTACTGAAGTTCTCAAGGTCTTTATCGACAAATACCCAAGTAAGAAACATGATTTCTTTGTCGCTAGTGTGCTGGACGTGGTGGGACACTCAACTGATGCTGGAATTGACGTTCTTGAAGTCTTGGAATCCATGGATATTGTTTCAGAATTTCCAGAAGCTGTTCTCAAGGAAGCAGAAAGTGTACCAGATGCTCCGTCTCAAAAGGATATGGAAGGCCGTCTTGATTTAAGAGATGAGCTTACCTTTACCATTGATGGTGCGGATGCCAAGGACTTGGACGACGCGGTACACATCAAGCCTTTGAAAAATGGTAATCTAGAACTCGGAGTTCACATCGCAGATGTTTCCTACTATGTGACCGAGGGTTCTGCCCTTGACAAGGAAGCTCTTAACCGCGCGACTTCTGTCTACGTGACAGACCGAGTGGTCCCAATGCTTCCAGAGCGTTTGTCAAACGGCATTTGCTCGCTCAATCCTCAAGTCGATCGCTTGACCCAGTCTGCCATTATGGAAATTGATAAACATGGTCGTGTAGTTAATTACACCATTACCCAAACGGTTATTAAGACTAGTTTTCGTATGACCTATAGCGCTGTCAATGACATCCTAGCTGGCGATGAGGAAAAGAGACAAGAGTTTAAGAAAATTGTTCCTAGTATCGAGCTCATGGCCAAGCTTCATGAAAGGCTAGAAAGCATGCGTGAGAAACGTGGAGCTCTCAATTTTGATACCAGCGAAGCTAAGATTTTGGTGGATAAAAAAGGCAAGCCTGTGGATATTGTCCTTCGTCAGCGTGGTGTTGCTGAGCGGATGATTGAGTCCTTCATGTTGATAGCCAACGAAACGGTTGCCGAGCACTATAGCAAACTGGACCTACCTTTTATCTATCGGATTCACGAGGAGCCTAAGGCTGAAAAAGTTCAGAAGTTTATTGATTACGCTTCGAGCTTTGGTTTGCGAATTTATGGGACTGCCAGTGAGATTAGCCAGGAGGCCCTTCAAGATATCATGCGTGCGGTTGAGGGAGAACCCTATGCGGATGTATTATCCATGATGCTTCTCCGATCCATGCAACAGGCTCGCTATTCAAAGCATAATCACGGTCACTATGGTCTTGCTGCAGACTATTACACTCACTTTACCAGCCCCATTCGCCGTTATCCTGACCTTCTAGTCCATCGAATGATTCGCGACTATGGGCGTTCTAAGGAAATAGCCGAGCATTTTGAACAAGTGATTCCAGAGATTGCAACCCAGTCTTCCAACCGTGAACGTCGTGCAATCGAGGCGGAGCGTGAAGTCGAAGCCATGAAAAAAGCTGAGTACATGGAAGAATACGTGGGCGAAGAGTATGATGCAGTTGTATCCAGCATCGTCAAGTTCGGTCTCTTTGTTGAATTGCCAAATACAGTTGAAGGCTTGATTCACATCACCAATTTGCCTGAATTTTATCATTTCAATGAGCGTGATTTGACCCTCCGTGGGGAGAAATCAGGAATAACTTTCCGTGTAGGACAGCAAATTCGTATTCGAGTTGAAAGAGCCGATAAGATGACAGGAGAGATTGATTTCTCTTTCGTACCTAGTGAGTTTGATGTCATTGAAAAAGGCTTGAAACAAGCTGGTCGCAAAGACAGGGGTCGTGGTTCAAGTCGTCGTTCGGATAAGAAGGAAGACAAGAGAAAATCAGGATGCTCAAATGATAAGCACAAGCGTTCACAAAAAGATAAAAAGAAAAAAGGCAAGAAACCTTTTTACAAGGAAGTAGCTAAGAAAGGAGCCAAGCATGGCAAAGGGCGAGGGAAAGGTCGTCGCACAAAATAAAAAAGCGCACCACGACTATACAATCGTAGATACGCTAGAGGCAGGAATGGTCCTGACAGGAACGGAAATCAAGAGTGTACGAGCTGCTCGAATCAATCTCAAGGACGGCTTTGCCCAAGTAAAAAATGGGGAGGTCTGGCTAAGTAATGTTCATATCGCTCCTTACGAAGAGGGCAATATCTGGAATCAGGAACCAGAACGCCGTCGTAAACTTCTCCTTCATAAAAAACAAATCCAAAAATTGGAGCAAGAAACCAAAGGAACAGGTATGACCTTAGTTCCTCTTAAAGTTTATCTCAAAGATGGCTATGCCAAGTTACTTTTAGGACTTGCAAAAGGGAAACACGATTACGATAAACGTGAGTCTATCAAACGCCGTGAGCAAAACCGCGACATCGCGCGTGTGATGAAAGCAGTCAACCAGCGATAAGAAGAGGAAATGAAAATGGAAAAATTAATTGCCTATAAACGCATGCCCTTGTGGAATAAACAAACTATGCCCGAAGCTGTCAAGCAGAAGCACAATACCAAAGTGGGTACTTGGGGCAAGATTACAGTTGTAAAAGGGGCTCTTAAGTTTATTGAGTTGACAGAAGAAGGTCAAGTTTTAGCTGAACACCTTTTCCAAGCAGGGGCCGACAATCCCATGGCGCAACCGCAAGCCTGGCATCGAGTAGAGGCAGCCACAGATGATGTAGAATGGTACTTGGAGTTTTATTGTAGACCTGAGGATTACTTTTCTAAAAAGTACCAGACTAATCCAGTCCATTCAGAGGTCCTAGAGGCCATGCAGACGGTGAAACCTGGAAGAGTCTTGGATTTGGGTTGTGGTCAAGGCCGTAACTCTCTCTTTCTCGCACAGAATGGTTTTGATGTGACAGCAGTGGATCAAAATGAATTGTCCCTTGAAATCTTGCAAAGCATTGTTGAGCAGGAAGACCTGGATATGCCTGTCGGACTTTATGATATCAATTCAGCCAGCATTAGCCAAGACTATGATTTCATCGTATCGACAGTTGTTCTGATGTTCCTACAAGCGGACCGCATTCCAGCTATTATCCAAAATATGCAGGAGCACACCACGGTCGGTGGTTACAATCTTATCGTCTGTGCCATGGATACAGAGGATTATCCTTGCTCAATCAACTTCCCATTCACCTTTAAAGAAGGGGAGCTAGCGAACTACTACAAGGATTGGGAATTGATTAAGTACAATGAAAACCCAGGACATCTGCACCGTCGTGATGAAAATGGCAATCGCATTCAACTACGATTTGCGACTATGTTAGCCAAAAAAATCAAGTAAATCAAATACCAACAAGCGAATAGAAACCACTTATGAAGCTTTCTATTCGTTTTTATTTGCGGCATCAGATTGGGGCAAGCAAGATTTTATGCTATACTAGAAGTAGGAAATGTGAGCAGTAGAGCTGTATTACTGTTACTCTCAGTTCAAGAAAGTGTAGATGATGGAGGTGGTCCAATGGCGAGTCTTTTGGTGGAATTGTATGATCGGCATGTATTGGAAAAGAATGTCTACCAAGCCTTTATCAGTGATTGTGACGAGATTCTCTTCCTTTCTTTGACGAAAATAAGCAATGAAGAGAAAGTCTCTCTCCGTCAGTTTATCATGGAAGAGGTGCCTCATATCCAACGAGTGACCTTTCGTCAGCTGTCTTTAGAACAACTAGCGAACCAGTTAGATTATTGCCTGGCAGGCTATGACCAAGTCCTTCTCGATGTGTTTGGCGGAGATTCACTACTAGCCTTATCTCTTTATCAATATGGCTTGGATCGCCACCTCCCCATCGTTGCCATGGATGTCGAGCGAGGAAAACAATACAAGTGGGTAGCCGGTCAGTTAGAAAAAGAAGACATGGACATTCCAACCCTAAGCATCCAACAGCTGATAGCCTTGCGTGGTGGAAAAATGCTCAAATCAAAACGCCCTATCCACTCAGTTCAGCAAATTGCAGCCATCAAAAAACTAGCCAGTTCTGCCATTTCCAATCCTGCCCACTGGTATCAAGTGACCCAATTTTTCTCTCTAGCTAAGACCAATGACCTGCATGCTGAGACAGAAAAGATACTGGAAAATAATGGCAGGTATTATCACTATCCAAAATCCCTTATTCCTTTACTTGTGGAAGCAGGGATGCTTTGTATTGAAAGCGAGGACAAGAAACGAGTAGCATACAGCTTTCCAAGTCAAGAAGCTCAAGTCTTTTGTCGCAACAAGGGGCATATTTTAGAGGTATATCTCTATCTCTTGGCGCTTGAATCTCAGCTGTTTGATGAGTGCATGATAGGCGGTGAGATTGATTGGAATGGCATCTTTCCAGAGGCAGACAATGTTCAAAATGAAATTGATGTCATTCTGAGAAAGGGACGCTCGATTACCTTTATCTCCTGCAAGATGACAGATTTATCAGTCGAAGCCATCAATGAGCTAGAAGTCTATGCCAATCATTTTGCTGGGGAGAGTTGCCTCAAGTTAATTGTCTGTACGGGGAAAATCAATCCTGTTTATGCCAATCGCTGCCAGGAATACGGCGTGCTGGTCATTAGAAGTGAGCAGATCCCCAATCTCATTCCCATGCTAAAAAAATATTCTAAGAGACAAAAAAGATAAGAAATAGTATCATGAAAGGCTGGGATTCCAGTCTTTTTTTGCTTCTTTTTCGAATAAATGAGAAAAGGAGGTAGATCATGTTTGTAGCCAGAGATGCCAAGGGAAATTTGGTAAATGCCCTCGAAAAAGACGTGACCAAGCAAGAATATACTTGTCCAACCTGTGGGGGCGGACTACGATTACGCCAAGGACAGAGTATTCGAACGCATTTTGCCCATGAATCTTTAAGAGATTGCATCGCTATTTTCGAAAATGAAAGTCCAGAACACTTGGGCAACAAAGAGGCCCTTTATCACTGGTCCAAGAAGGACAATCAGGTCGCCTTAGAATATAGTTTGCCCGAGATTCAGCAGGTTGCGGATGTTCTCGTCAATGAGAAACTAGCTCTGGAGGTTCAGTGTAGCCCCTTGTCTCAAAAGCTTTTAGGCGATAGAAGTCAAGGCTACCGCAGCCAGGGCTATCAGGTTATCTGGCTACTGGGAGAAAAACTCTGGTTAAAAGAACGATTAACACAACTGCAAAGAGGATTTCTCTATTTTAGTCAAAATATGGGTTTCTATGTTTGGGAACTAGATCTCAAAAAGCAAGTTTTGAGACTGAAATATCTTTTACATCAGGATCTACGTGGCAAGCTTCATTTTCAGGTCAAGGAATTTCCCTATGGTCAAGGAAATCTCTTGGAAATCTTACGATTTCCTTATCAAAAACAAAAACTGCCTCGTTTTGCAGTTGAGCAAGATTCCACTATCTGTCACTACATTCGCCAGCAGTTGTACTACCAAACGCCTTACTGGATGAAGAAGCAAGAAGAGGCCTATCATCAAGGAGACAATCTATTAAACCATCAACTGGACGACTGGTATCCTCAAGTCAGACCGATAGAGTCAGATGATTTTTTGCAGATTGAAACGGATTTGACTAGCTATTATAGAAATTTTCAGGCTTACTATCAAAAAAATCCGAAAAATAATCGCCAAAAGCTCTATCCACCAGCTTTTTATCACTTATATTTCTCAAAAAATGTGGTAAAATAGAAAGGATGGAGGAATCTTATGGTATTACAACGACATGAAATAAATGAAAAAGATACATGGGATCTTTCGACAATCTACCCAACAGACCAGGCTTGGGAAGAAGCCTTGAAAGATTTAACTGAAAAAGTACAAACAGCGTCCCAGTATGAGGGACATCTCTTGGATAGCGCAGACAGTTTGCTTGAGATTACAGAATTCTCACTTGACTTGGAACGCCAAGTTGAAAAGCTTTATGTCTATGCGCATATGAAAAATGACCAGGACACGCGTGAAGCCAAGTATCAAGAGTATTATGCCAAGGCTATGACCCTATACAGTCAGTTAGAACAAGCCTTTTCATTCTATGAACCTGAGTTTATGGAGATTAGCGAAGAGCAGTATGCGGACTTCCTAGAAGCTCAACCAAAACTCCAAGTTTACAAGCACTTTTTTGACAAGCTCTTGCAGAAGAAAGATCATGTTCTTTCGCAACGTGAGGAAGAATTGCTTGCTGGAGCAGGAGAAATCTTTGGCGCTGCTAGTGAAACCTTCGCTATTTTGGACAATGCGGATATTAGCTTCCCATACGTGCTTGATGACGAAGGCAATGAAGTGCAACTCTCACACGGTACTTACATCCGTTTGATGGAGTCTAAAAACCGTGAAGTGCGTCGTGGTGCCTATGAAGCCCTTTATGCGACATATGAGCAATTCCAACACACTTATGCTAAGACTTTGCAGACAAATGTCAAGGTGCAAAATTACCGAGCAAAAGTTCACAACTATAAGAGTGCTCGCCATGCAGCCCTCGCAGCAAACTTTGTTCCAGAGAGTGTCTATGACAATTTGGTAGCAGCAGTTCGCAAGCACTTGCCACTCTTGCATCGATACCTTAACCTTCGTTCTAAAATCTTGGGAATTTCCGACCTCAAGATGTACGATGTCTACACACCACTTTCTTCTGTAGATTATAGCTTTACCTACCAAGAAGCCTTGAAAAAGGCAGAAGAAGCTTTGGCAGTCTTGGGGGAGGATTACTTGAGCCGTGTCAAACGTGCCTTCAGTGAGCGTTGGATTGATGTCTATGAAAACCAAGGCAAGCGTTCTGGTGCCTACTCTGGTGGTTCTTATGATACCAATGCCTTCATGCTTTTAAACTGGCAGGACAATCTAGACAATCTCTTTACCCTTGTACACGAAACAGGTCACAGTATGCACTCTAGCTATACTCGTGAAACTCAGCCTTATGTTTACGGAGATTACTCTATCTTCTTGGCGGAGATTGCCTCAACGACCAATGAAAATATCTTGACAGAGAAATTGTTGGAAGAAGTGGAAGACGACGCAACTCGTTTTGCTATTCTCAATAACTTCTTGGACGGTTTCCGTGGAACAGTCTTCCGTCAAACTCAATTCGCTGAGTTTGAACATGCCATCCACCAAGCAGACCAAAATGGAGAAGTCTTGACAAGTGATTTCCTCAATAAGCTCTACGCTGACTTGAACCAAGAGTACTATGGACTCAGCAAGGAAGACAATCCTCAAATCCAATACGAGTGGGCACGCATCCCACACTTCTACTATAACTACTATGTTTATCAATATTCAACTGGTTTTGCAGCTGCTTCAGCCTTAGCTGAAAAGATTGTCCATGGAAGTCAAGAAGATCGTGACCGCTATATAGACTACCTCAAGGCAGGTAAGTCTGACTATCCGCTCAATGTTATGAGAAAAGCGGGTGTTGATATGGAAAAAGAAGACTATCTTAACGACGCCTTTGCAGTCTTTGAACGTCGCTTGAACGAGTTTGAAGCTCTTGTTGAAAAATTGGGACTAGCTTAAGATGGTAGAGTCTTATAGTAAAAATGCCAATCACAATATGCGTCGTCCCGTCGTCAAGGAAGAAATCGTTGAACTCATGCGCCAACGTCAAAAGCAGGTGACAGGTTCCTTGAAAGAATTGGAAGTCTTCGCTCGCAAGGAAAATATTCCCATTATTCCCCATGAAACGGTCGCTTACTTTCGATTTCTCATGGAAAGTCTGCAGCCTAAGAATATTTTGGAAATTGGGACAGCTATCGGTTTTTCAGCTCTTTTGATGGCGGAGCATGCGCCAGATGCTAAGATTACAACCATTGACCGCAATCCTGAGATGATCGGCTTTGCCAAGGAAAACTTTGCCCAGTTTGACAGTCGTAAGCAAATCACCCTCTTAGAGGGAGATGCCGTCGATGTTTTGTCTAGCCTGACAGAAACTTATGACTTTGTCTTTATGGATTCGGCTAAGTCCAAGTACATCGTCTTTCTACCTGAAATCCTCAAACGACTTGAAGTTGGTGGAGTGGTTGTCTTGGATGATATTTTTCAAGGAGGAGATGTTGCCAAGGACATCATGGAAGTCCGCCGTGGTCAACGAACCATTTATCGTGGTTTGCAAAGACTTTTCGACGCAACTTTGGACAATCCAGGTCTAACAGCAACTCTAGTTCCTCTTGGTGATGGCATTCTCATGCTACGAAAGAATGTAGCAGATGTACAGCTACCTGATGATAAATGATTTTCAGAAAAATTTAAGAAATTATAGTAAAATAGATAAAGTAACACTTACCGTAAAAGGAGTAAACATGAAGAAAAAAATTATGGCAGGAGCCATCACACTTTTATCAGTAGCAACACTTGCAGCTTGTTCAAATAGTTCTGAAGGAAAAGATTTGATCAGCATGAAGGGTGATGTAATTACGGAGCATCAATTTTTTGAAGAAGTAAAGAACAATTCAACCGCGCAACAAGTCTTGCTTAATATGACCATCCAAAAAGTATTTGAACAACAATATGGGTCAGAGGTAACGGATAAAGATGTGGATGACGCTGTTGCTGAAGAACAAAAGAAATACGGCGATAGCTACAACAGTGTACTTCAACGGGCAGGTATGACTGCTGAAACTCGTAAAGCTCAAATTCGTACTAGCAAATTGGTTGAATTGGCAGTTAAGAAAGCTGCCGAGAGTGAATTGACAGATGAGGCTTACCAAAAGGCTTTTGAGTCCTATACACCAGATGTGACAGCTCAAATCATCCGTATGGATAATGAAGACAAGGCAAAAGAAGTGCTTGAGAAAGCCAAAGCAGAAGGTGCAGATTTTGCTCAGTTGGCGAAAGACAACTCTAACGACGACAAAACAAAAGAAAATGGTGGAGAAATCACTTTTGACTCTGCTTCAACAGAACTTCCAGAACAAGTCAAAAAAGCAGCCTTTGCCTTGGATGTGAACGGTGTTTCTGATGTGATTACGGCTACTGGAACACAAGCCTACAGCAATCAATTCTACATCGTTAAAGTAACGAAGAAGACAGAAAAATCTTCTAACTTAGAGGATTACAAAGAAAAATTGAAGACCATCATTTTGACTCAAAAACAAAATGATTCCGCCTTTGTTCAAGGAGTAATTGGTAAAGAATTGCAAGCAGCAAACATCAAAGTTAAAGACCAAGCCTTCCAAAACATCTTCACCCAATACATTGGTGGTGGTGACTCAAGCTCAAGCAGTAGCTCTTCATCTAACTAAGCAATGAAAATACAAATCTCATTTGAGGTTTGTATTTTTTATGCTTGAAGACAAAAAATAAGTAAAATTCGAAGGATTAAAGGATAATAGTTTTTTTCTTTCTGAAAAAGTGGTATAATAACAATCAAAACTAGAAAATAAAACGGAATTAGGGACAACCACCTCTGTTCCTATTAGAGTGGTGAAATATGAAAATTAGTAAAAGGCACCTACTAAACTATTCCATTTTGATTCCTTATTTTCTTCTGTCAATTTTGGGATTGATTGTAGTTTACTCGACAACGAGTGCAACCCTAATTGAAGAAGGAAAAAGCGCTTTTCAATTGGTACGTAACCAGGGAATTTTCTGGGTAGCTAGTTTGGTTTTGATTGCCTTAATCTATAAATTAAAATTAGGTTTCCTGAGAAATGGACGTCTCATTTTTATCGTGATGATTGTGGAGATGATTCTTTTAGCCCTAGCGCGTCTGGTCGGAACACCTGTCAATGGAGCATACGGATGGATTTCTGTAGGACCTGTAACGATTCAGCCGGCTGAATACCTTAAGATTATCATCATATGGTACTTGGCACATCGTTTTTCAAAACAGCAAGATGAGATTGCGGTTTATGATTTCCAGGTGTTGACCCAAAATCAATGGCTACCTCGGGCTTTTAACGACTGGCGTTTTGTTCTGCTGGTTTTGATTGGTAGCTTGGGGATTTTCCCCGACTTGGGAAATGCGACCATCTTGGTCTTGGTGGCGCTCATTATGTATACCGTTAGTGGAATCGCCTATCGTTGGTTCTCAACCATTCTAGCTCTATTAGCAGGGAGTTCAATTTTAGTATTGTCTGTCATTCGTCTCGTTGGGGTTGAAAAATTTTCTCAGATACCGGTATTTGGTTACGTTGCTAAACGTTTCAGTGCCTTCTTTAATCCCTTTAATGACTTGGCGGGTGCAGGACACCAGCTTGCAAATTCCTACTATGCCATGGTAAATGGTGGCTGGTTCGGACTAGGATTGGGAAATTCTATCGAGAAGCGTGGTTATCTGCCAGAAGCCCATACGGATTTCGTCTTTTCGATTGTCATCGAAGAGTTTGGATTCATAGGAGCGAGTATGATTTTGGCTTTACTCTTCTTCTTAATTTTGCGAATCATCTTGGTTGGTATTCGAGCTAAGGATCCCTTTAACTCCATGGTTGCTATCGGTGTTGGAGGGATGATTCTTGTTCAGGTCTTTGTCAATATCGGTGGGATTTCCGGTTTGATTCCTTCTACAGGGGTAACCTTCCCCTTCCTTTCACAAGGTGGGAATAGTCTCCTGGTATTATCCATAGCTATCGCGCTTGTACTAAACATTGATGCAAGTGAAAAACGTGCTAAACTTATCAGAGAATACGAAAATCAAACCGATGAAAGTCTGTAAGGATTGTATGGAAAGGAAAGTATATGTCTCTTCAAAAATTAGAAAACTATAGAAACAAAGCAGTCGTCTACGAAGAAGTCTTGATTTTGACGGAGCTATTAGAAGATATTACAAAAAATTTGCTAGCGCCAGAGACTTTTGAAAAGATCATGCAGTTGAAGGAATTATCAACTAGTAAGAATTGTCAAGGGCTTAATGACTTGGTGACCAACCTTTCAAACGAAGAAATGATTTATATTTCTCGCTATTTCTCTATCCTTCCACTCTTGATCAATATCTCTGAGGATGTGGATTTGGCTTATGAGATCAATCACCGAAATAATGTGGACCAAGACTATCTAGGAAAATTGTCTACAACCATTAAGATGGTAGCTGAAAAAGAAAATGCAGCTGAAATTTTAGAAAAGTTAAATGTCGTTCCTGTCTTGACTGCCCATCCAACGCAAGTACAACGCAAGAGTATGCTGGACTTGACCAACCATATCCATACTCTCTTGCGCAAGTATCGTGATGTCAAACTAGGCTTGATTAATAAAGAAAAATGGCACACGGATCTCCGTCGTTATATTGAAATTATCATGCAAACCGACATGATTCGTGAGAAAAAATTGAAGGTGACCAACGAAATCACCAACGTGATGGAGTACTATCAAAGTTCATTTTTGAATGCTGTTCCGCGTTTGACGGCTGAGTATAAAAAACTAGCTAAGGAACAAGGTATCGAGCTCCAACATCCAAAACCGATTACCATGGGGATGTGGATCGGAGGAGACCGTGATGGGAATCCCTTTGTAACTGCTGAAACCCTCAACAAATCAGCCTTGACCCAGTGTGAAGTCATCATGAACTACTATGATGAGAAGATTTATAACCTCTATCGTGAATTTTCACTTTCAACCAGTATTGTGAATGTCAGTGACAAGGTTCGTGAGATGGCGCTCAAGTCTCAAGATAACTCGATTTATCGTGAAAAAGAACTCTATCGTCGTGCTCTCTTTGATATCCAAGCTAAGATGCAGGCAACCAAGGATTATTTGATTGAAGACAAGGATCTTCAGCCTAGATATGCCACTGCAGATGAATTCTATCAAGACTTGTTGGCCATTCGAGATTCTCTATTAGAGAACAAGGGTGAGTACCTGATTTCAGGAGAATTTGTCGAGTTGATGCAGGCAGTTGAAATCTTTGGCTTCTATCTTGCTTCTATCGATATGCGCCAAGATTCAAGTGTTCATGAAGCTTGTGTGGCTGAATTATTAGCATCAGCTGGTATCAACGACCATTATAGCGACCTTACTGAAGATGAAAAATGCGCCCTTCTCTTAAAAGAGTTGGAAGAAGACCCTCGTATCCTCTCAGCAACTCATGCTGAAAAGTCGGAACTTCTTGAGAAAGAGTTGTCTATCTTCAAAACTGCTCGCAAGTTGAAGGACAAACTGGGTGAAAATGTCATTCGTCAAACCATCATTTCTCACGCAACAAGTGTCTCAGATATGCTTGAGCTAGCAATCATGCTCAAAGAAGTAGGCTTGGTGGATGCCCAAAAAGCCCGTGTTCAAATTGTTCCTCTCTTTGAAACGATTGAAGACTTGTATCATTCGGAAGAAACCATGAGAAGATATTTCTCTCTTCCATTGGCCAAAAAATGGATTGCTTCAAAAGATAACTATCAAGAAATCATGCTTGGCTACTCCGATAGTAACAAAGATGGTGGTTATTTATCATCATGTTGGACTCTATATAAAGCTCAACAACAACTAACTGCTATTGGTGACGAATTTGGCGTTAAGGTCACTTTCTTCCATGGTCGTGGTGGTACTGTAGGTCGTGGTGGTGGCCCAACTTATGATGCCATTACATCTCAACCGCTCAAGTCTATCAAGGATCGTATCCGTTTGACTGAGCAAGGAGAAGTGATTGGAAACAAATATGGTAACAAAGACGCTGCCTACTATAACCTTGAAATGTTGGTATCCGCGGCCATTAACCGTATGATTACCAAGAAAAAGAGCGATACCAATACCTCAAATCATTATGAGTCTATCATGGATCAAGTAGTGGACCGTAGCTACGATATCTACCGTGATTTGGTCTTTGGAAACGAACATTTCTATGATTATTTCTTCGAGTCAAGCCCAATCAAGGCTATATCAAGCTTCAACATTGGTTCACGTCCTGCAGCTCGTAAGACTATCACTGAAATCGGTGGTTTGCGTGCCATCCCTTGGGTCTTCTCATGGTCACAAAGTCGTGTCATGTTCCCTGGATGGTATGGTGTAGGATCAAGCTTTAAAGAGTTTATTGATCAAGATCCAAAGAATATCGAGTTTCTTCGTGATATGTATCAAAACTGGCCTTTCTTCCAATCACTACTTTCCAATGTGGACATGGTCTTATCTAAGTCTAACATGAACATTGCTTTTGAATATGCTAAGCTCTGTGAAGATGAAGAAGTGCAGGCTATCTACTACACTATTTTGGATGAATGGCAATTGACCAAGAACGTTATTCTAGCTATCGAAGGCTATGACGAACTTTTGGCAGAAAATTCCTACCTAAAAGATAGTCTAAACTATCGTATGCCTTACTTTAATATTCTTAACTACATCCAATTAGAGTTAATCAAACGTCAACGTCGTGGTGAATTGTCAGCAGACGAAGAAAGATTGATTCATACAACCATTAACGGAATTGCAACAGGTTTGCGTAATTCAGGTTGATATTCTACAAACTTCCTCTTTTTTCAAGGGGAAGTTTTTGAATTGTTTGAAAAATTCTAAAAATAGTATTGACAAGTAATTAAAAAATGATATAATTTAAACATTCAGAAAGTAATCATTGAAGTTTTTAAGAGAGTCTGTGGTTGGTGAAAACAGATAGATGAAAGTGATGAAAATTGGGCTGAATGTACTTAAGAATTTGAAATCATAAAAATTCGGTGAGCACACCTTATAGTGCAACTCGTTATTGCGAGAAAGAGCGATAGGGATATTCCCTATAATTGAGGTGGCACCGCGTATCGACGTCCTCACACAAGTTTTTTGTGTGAGGATTTTTTCTATGGGAGGAAAGATTATGAAATTTAGACGATGGCGTCGCTTGTTTTGAGTGAAAAGAGTATTATACAAGTGATTTAAAAGGAGAAAGAATATGAAAAATAAACGTTTGATTGGAATTATCGCTGGATTAGCTATATTGGTGGTGGCTAGCTTGATTTATTCATCAATGAACAAGCCAGCAACTAAGGAAGAGCAAAAGGTCGCTAAGGTTGGTGTCCTTCAATTTGTTAGTCACCCATCCTTAGACTTGATTTACCAAGGGATTCAAGATGGACTAGCTGAAGAAGGTTATAAGGACGACCAGGTAAAAATCGACTTTATGAACTCTGAAGGAGATCAGAGCAAGGTTGCAACCATGAGTAAACAATTGGTGGCAAATGGTAATGACCTTGTTGTTGGGATTGCAACACCAGCTGCTCAAGGACTTGCTAGTGCTACAAAAGACCTACCTGTTATCATGGCTGCTATTACAGACCCAATCGGTGCTAACTTGGTCAAAGATTTGAAAAAACCAGGTGGCAACATCACAGGGGTGTCAGACCACAACCCTGCTGAACAACAAGTAGAGTTGATTAAAACCCTCACACCAGATGTTAAAACCATCGGAGCTCTCTATTCAAGTAGCGAAGATAACTCAAAATCACAAGTTGAAGAATTCAAGGCTTATGCTGAGAAAGCAGGTTTGAAAGTCGAAACCTTTGCCGTTCCCTCCACTAACGAAATTGCTTCAACTGTTAATGTTATGACCAGCAAGGTCGACGCAATCTGGGTTCCAATTGACAATACCATTGCATCAGCCTTCCCAACAGTTGTATCAAGCAACCAAACAACTAAAAAACCAATCTACCCAAGCGCAACTGCTATGGTAGAAGCAGGTGGTCTGGCTTCTGTAGTAGTTGACCAACATGACCTTGGGGTTGCTACTGGTAAAATGATTGCCAAAGTTTTGAAAGGTGAAAAACCAGCTGATACTCCAGTTAATGTCTTCTCAACTGGTAAGTCGGTTATCAATAAAAAACTAGCGCAGGAACTTGGTATCACCATTCCTGAGTCTGTTCTAAAAGAAGCAGGACAAGTGATTGAATAAAGATAAAGGAGGAGTTGGGGACATCTCCTCCCATTTTTACTAAAGAAAGAAATGAGTGAAAGATTATGATAGTATCCATTATTTCTCAGGGGATGGTGTGGGCGATTTTAGGTTTGGGAATCTTTATGACCTTTCGAATTTTAAATTTCCCTGATATGACGACTGAGGGCTCTTTTCCTCTAGGGGGAGCAGTAGCTGTAACCTTGATAACACAAGGAGTCAATCCATTTTTAGCGACCTTGGCTGCAGTAGGAGCAGGCTGCCTAGCTGGTATGGCAACAGGTCTCTTATATACCAAAGGAAACATTCCAACCCTCTTATCAGGAATTTTAGTAATGACTTCTTGCCATTCCATCATGCTGATGATTATGGGACGTGCCAATCTGGGACTTCTTGGAACCAAGCAAATTCAGGATATTTTGCCTTTCGATTCAGACCTCAATCAACTCCTGACAGGCTTTATCTTTGTAGCTCTTGTTATTGGTCTCATGCTCTTTTTCCTAGATACCAAACTAGGTCAGGCTTACATCGCTACAGGTGACAATCCCGATATGGCTCGTAGCTTTGGTATCAATACAGGACGAATGGAACTTATGGGCTTGGTTCTCTCAAATGGGATCATCGCACTTGCAGGAGCCTTAATTGCTCAACAAGAAGGATACGCGGATGTTTCTCGTGGAATCGGCGTGATTGTCGTAGGGCTTGCTAGCTTGATTATTGGTGAGGTTTTGTTCAAGAGTTTGACCTTGGCAGAGCGACTCATAACCATCGTTGTAGGGTCTATTGCTTATCAGTTCCTCGTCTGGGGAGTGATTGCTCTTGGCTTTAACACCAGCTATTTAAGACTCTACAGCGCCTTGATTTTGGCAGTTTGCCTCATGATTCCAACCTTCAAAAGCAAATACCTGAAAGGAGTCAAGTTTAGCAAATGACAGCAATTGTAGAATTAAAAAATGCTACCAAAGTCATCACGAATGGCTTTGATGAGGAAAAAATCATTCTGAATGATGTTTCTCTTGAAATTTTCGAACATGATTTCATTACCATCCTAGGTGGAAATGGAGCAGGGAAGTCAACGCTTTTTAACACTATTGCAGGTACCCTACCTTTAACAAGTGGAAGTATCCGTATCATGGGGGAGGATGTGACGCATTTTTCACCTGAGAAGCGGGCTAAGTACTTGTCTCGTGTCTTTCAGGATCCTAAAATGGGTACGGCTCCTCGTATGACGGTGGCGGAAAATCTCTTGATTGCCAAGTTTCGTGGTGAGAAGAGAGGCCTCCTTTCTAGAAGGCTATCAAGTCACCGCGAGGAGTTTCAGGCAACCATTGAAAAAGTGGGAAATGGCCTTGAAAAACATCTCGACACTCCGATTGAGTTTCTTTCAGGCGGTCAGCGTCAGGCACTGAGTCTCTTGATGGCAACCTTGAAACGACCAGAGTTACTCTTGTTGGATGAACACACAGCAGCCCTTGACCCAAAGACCAGTGTGGCCTTGATGGAGTTAACAGATGAATTTGTCAGCAAAGACCATCTGACAGCCTTGATGATTACTCACCATATGGAAGACGCCCTCAAGTATGGCAATCGTCTGATTGTCATGAAGGAAGGTCGTATCATCCAAGACCTTAATAAAGAAGAAAAAGCTAAGATGAAAATCTCAGACTACTATCAATTATTTGAATAGATGAGTTAAATCATCATCAAAAATAGTGAATAAAAGCTTAGAAGCCTGAAAGTGTTTCTGAGTTTTTTATCTTCCATTTTAATATGGAAAAATATAGCAAAGAGAATTCCGGAAAGCGTATGAAATGGTTTACTTTTTTTCAGAAATAAGCTATACTAGTTAACGTAAAACTATGATAAGATGGAGGTATTGTGTATGGTTGACAAGCAAGTTATTGAAGAAATCAAAAACAATGCCAACATTGTGGAAGTCATAGGTGACGTGATTTCTTTACAAAAGGCTGGACGGAACTATTTAGGGCTCTGTCCTTTTCATGGTGAGAAGACCCCTTCTTTCAACGTTGTGGAAGACAAGCAGTTTTATCATTGCTTCGGTTGTGGTCGTTCAGGAGATGTTTTTAAGTTCATCGAAGAATACCAAGGTGTGTCCTTTATGGAAGCCGTTCAGCTCTTAGGGGAGCGCGTCGGTATTCAACTAGCCATGCCTGTCCAGTCTCGTCCTCAACAGGCTTCGCCTCATCAAGCTTTATATGATATGCATGAAGAAGCTGCCCGTTTTTACCATGCAATTCTCATGACGACCAAGATGGGAGAAGAAGCAAGGGCTTATCTCTACAAACGCGGATTGACGGATGATGTTCTGAAGCACTTCCAGATTGGACTAGCTCCAGTAGAGAGAACTTATCTCTATCAACGTTTGGCTGACAAGTTTGAGGAAAAGGATTTATTGGATTCGGGCTTGTTTTATCTGTCAGATGGTAATCAATTTTATGATACTTTTTTTGGACGGATCATCTTTCCTTTGACCAATGACAAGGGGCAGGTTATTGCTTTTTCAGGTCGTATCTGGCAAGAAACGGATAGTCAGACTGCCAAATATAAAAATAGTCGCTCGACTGCAATTTTTAACAAGAGTTACGAATTGTATCATTTGGACAAGGCAAAAAAGGGAACAGGCAAGATTACAGAGCTCTATCTGATGGAAGGCTTCATGGATGTGATCGCGGCCTACCGTGCCGGTATAGAAAATGCTGTGGCTTCTATGGGGACAGCGCTGAGCAAGGAGCATGTTGACCACCTCAAACGCTTCACCAAAAAGATTGTTCTCAGCTATGATGGCGACAAGGCAGGACAGGCAGCAACAGCCAAAGCTCTGGAAGAATTAAAAGATTTCTCTGTGGAAGTTGTCCGAGTACCTGATGCCATGGACCCAGATGAGTATTTACAAAAGAATTCTCCTGAAGATTTGGCCTACCTCTTAACCAAGACACGTATCAGTCCCATAGAGTTCTATATTCACCAACTCAAACCTGAGAATAGTGATAACTTGCAAGCACAAATAGAGTTCATTGAAAAGATTGCGCCCCTAATTGCCAAAGAAAAGTCTATCACTGCCCAGAATTCTTACATCCACATTCTGGCGGATAACCTACCTTCTTTTGATTACCAGCAGGTGGAGCAGATTGTAAATGAAAGTCGGATTGTTCAGAGGCAGGAGAGAGTCAAAGAGGAGCAACCTCCAGCAGCGATTAGTCTACCTGTAACGCGGCAACTGACAGCAGTCATGAGAGCAGAGGCTCATCTCCTCTATAGGATGGCTGAGAATCCAGTTGTTTTGAATGACTATCGATTAAGAGAAGATTTTTTCTTTGATACCCCAGAATTTCAGATTCTTTACGAATTATTAAGTGAGCAGGGAGAAATCGGCTCAGAGGAGCTTTCTCATCAGACGCCTGAAGTTGAAAATGCCTGGTACCACGTGCTTAGCCTGGATTTGCCAACAGAGATGTCGCCTCAAGAACTTTCTGAAGTCGAAGAGACTCGTAACCGTGCCCTCCTCAGCAAGGACAATTTAAGGATTAAAAAGAAAGTGCAGGAAGCTAGTCATGTAGGAGATACAGACACAGCATTGGAAGAATTGCAACGATTGATTTCCCAAAAGAGAAGAATGGAGTAATAATGGCAACAAAACAAAAAGAAGTAACCACATTTGATGTGCAAGTAGCAGATTTTATCCGTAACCACAAAAAAACAGGAACAGCAACAGACGACGAAATCAATTCAAGTCTGGTTATTCCTTTTACCCTGGATGCAGATGGCATTGAAGACCTTTTGCAACGGATTCAGGATGCTGGAATTTCTATCACAGATGACGAAGGAAATCCAAGCGCGCGTGTGCTTAGTGCAGAAGAAGAACCAGAACTCAGTGATGAGGACTTGATTGGCTCAACTTCAGCCAAGGTTAATGACCCTGTTCGTATGTATTTGAAGGAAATCGGGGTTGTTCCTCTCTTGACCAACGAAGAGGAAAAAGAATTGGCCCTAGCAGTTGAAGCAGGTGATATCGAAGCTAAACAACGTCTTGCGGAAGCCAACCTTCGTTTGGTGGTATCCATCGCTAAACGCTATGTAGGACGTGGTATGCAGTTTCTTGACTTGATTCAAGAAGGAAACATGGGCTTGATGAAGGCAGTTGACAAGTTTGACTACTCAAAAGGATTTAAGTTTTCTACTTACGCAACTTGGTGGATTCGTCAGGCGATTACTCGTGCCATCGCTGATCAGGCGCGTACTATTCGTATCCCTGTCCACATGGTGGAAACCATTAACAAGCTTGTCCGTGAACAGCGTAATCTCCTTCAAGAATTGGGTCAAGATCCGACACCTGAACAAATCGCTGAGCGTATGGATATGACACCTGACAAGGTCCGTGAAATCTTGAAAATCGCCCAAGAGCCAGTATCGCTTGAAACACCGATTGGTGAAGAGGACGATAGCCATCTTGGGGACTTTATCGAAGACGAAGTGATTGAAAATCCAGTAGACTACACAACTCGTATCGTCTTACGTGAGCAGTTGGATGAAGTCTTGGATACTCTCACAGACCGTGAAGAAAACGTTTTGCGTCTTCGTTTCGGGCTGGACGATGGGAAAATGCGCACCCTTGAAGATGTTGGTAAAGTCTTTAACGTGACTCGTGAACGTATTCGTCAGATTGAGGCTAAGGCTTTGAGAAAACTACGTCAACCAAGTCGCAGCAAACCGCTTCGTGATTTTATTGAAGATTAAGAGTGAGGATGAACATGGCTTATACAGAAGAGCAAATTGAAACGATTAAAACACGCATTTTAAATGCCTTGGAAGAAGTAATTGACCCTGAGTTGGGAATTGATATTGTCAACCTAGGTTTGATTTATGAAATTCGTTTTGATGGTGAAACTGGTCACACTGAAATTGATATGACCTTGACAACTATGGGGTGCCCACTGGCTGACCTCTTAACAGACCAGATACACGATGCGATGACAGAGGTTCCTGAGGTAACCAATATCGAAGTTAAATTGGTCTGGTATCCAGCATGGACGGTTGAAAAAATGAGTCGCTATGCGCGTATCGCCCTAGGAATTAAGTAATCGATTGGAAAATTGCGAGAGACGATTGGAAAATAGAGGGGCTCCTCCATTTTCCTCTGGTCTCTTCTTTCTTTTACTGATTTTCTTGAAATAAAATGGTATAATGAGTAGTATGGAAAACAAAAAATTGCGTATTAATATGCTAAGTTCAAGTGAAAAAGTGGCTGGTCAAGGAGTGTCAGGAGCCTACCGTGAATTGGTGAGTCTCCTTCATCGTGATGCCAAAGATCAGTTGATTGTTACGGAGAATCTTCCTGTAGAGGCAGATGTAACCCACTTTCACACCATTGATTTCCCTTATTATTTATCCACATTTCAAAAGAAACGCTCAGGGAGAAAAGTTGGCTATGTGCATTTCTTACCTGAGACACTCGAGGGGAGTTTGAAGATTCCATTTTTCTTAAAAGGAATTGTCAAACGCTATGTTTTTTCCTTTTACAACCGAATGGAGCACTTGGTGGTGGTTAATCCCATGTTTATCGAGGATCTAGTTGCTGCGGGTATTCCACGTGAAAAAGTAACTTATATTCCAAACTTTGTAAATAAGGAAAAATGGCATCCATTACCAGCTGAACAAGTTGCACAACTTCGTAAGGAAATGGATCTCGCCAAAGATCAGTTTGTCGTGGTTGGTGCAGGTCAGGTTCAGAAACGAAAAGGGATTGATGATTTTATCCGTCTTGCTGAAGAATTGCCAGAAATTACCTTTATCTGGGCTGGTGGTTTTTCATTTGGTGGAATAACAGATGGTTATGAACGCTATAAGAAGATTATGGACAATCCACCTAAAAATCTAATTTTCCCAGGTATTGTGTCACCGGAGAGGATGCGGGAACTGTATGCTTTAGCTGATTTGTTCTTACTACCTAGCTATAATGAACTATTCCCTATGACCATCTTAGAGGCAGCTAGTTGCGAAGCGCCGATTATGTTAAGAGATTTGGACTTGTATAAGGTCATTCTTGAGGGAGATTATCGTGCTACAAGTGATGTCTCTGAGATGAGAGAAGCAATCCTAGAATATAAAGAAAATCCTGAAGCGTTGAAAGAATTGAAAGAAAAAGCTAAAAGGATATCCAAGCAGTATTCAGAAGAGCGTTTACTGGGAATTTGGTTAAAATTTTATCGGGAACAGGCTGCTCTAGGTAAAAAGTGAGGTAATCTATGCGAATTGGTTTATTTACAGACACCTATTTTCCTCAGGTTTCCGGGGTTGCGACCAGTATTCGAACCTTGAAGACAGAGCTTGAGAAGCAAGGCCATGCAGTTTTTATCTTTACAACAACAGATAAAGATGTGAACCGCTACGAGGATTGGCAAATTATTCGAATTCCAAGTGTCCCTTTCTTTGCATTTAAAGATCGACGATTTGCCTATCGAGGTTTTACAAAGGCACTTGAAATCGCCAAGCAGTATCAACTCGATATCATTCATACCCAGACAGAATTTTCACTTGGATTATTAGGGATTTGGATTGCACGAGAATTGAGAATTCCAGTTATTCATACCTACCATACCCAGTATGAAGACTATGTGCATTACATTGCTAAGGGGATGTTGATTCGTCCAAGTATGGTAAAATATCTGGTACGTGGTTTCCTTCGTGATGTAGATGGAGTGATCTGTCCTAGCGAGATTGTTCGGGACCTTTTATCTAAATACAAAGTGAAGGTTGAAAAACGTGTCATTCCAACCGGAATTGAGCTAGCTAAGTTTGAACGACCTGAGATTAAAGAGGAAAACTTGCAAGAACTTCGTTCGAAGTTAGGTATTCAGGAAGACGAGAAAATGCTACTGAGCCTTTCGCGTATTTCTTACGAGAAGAATATCCAAGCAGTTCTAGATGCTTTTGCTGAAGTATTGAAAGAAGAAGATAAAGTAAAGCTGGTCGTTGCTGGAGATGGTCCTTATCTGGATAGTCTGAAAGAGCAAGCAGTGAAATTAAACCTGCAAAAACATGTGATTTTTACAGGGATGATTGCTCCAAGTGAGACAGCTTTATACTATAAGGCTGCAGATTTCTTCATCTCTGCCTCTACTAGTGAAACCCAAGGATTAACTTATCTAGAGAGTTTAGCCAGTGGAACGCCCGTCATTGCTTATGGCAATCCTTATCTTGATAACCTGATCAGTGACAAAATGTTTGGAACCCTCTACTATGGAGAACAGGAGTTAGCAGGGGCCATCCTTGAAGCCTTAATCGCTACTCCGGATATGTCTGAACAAAAGTTGGCGGATAAGTTGTACGAAATTTCGGCTGAAAACTTTGGAAAACGAGTACATGAGTTTTACCTTGATGCCATTATCTCCAATAACTTTGAACATGAATTACATGATGGAAAACCTGTCAGTCAGCGCTTTTTGAAAACGATTTTATATCTACCCCAACAGGCTGTTACAAGCCCAGTAAAAGAGTCTAAGCGTATTTTGCGGGCTTCTCGGAAGCAATTATCCAGCATCAGAGATTATTGGAAAGATGAATTCAAATAATAGAATAAGAGGAAAATATTATGAAAAAATTAATGCGAAGTGGAAAAAATCAAATAATTGGTGGAGTCTGTGCAGGTGTTGCCCATTATTTTGATATTGACCCAACAATTGTTCGTGTTGTTTGGGGTGTTCTTGCATTTTGTTATGGAGCAGGAATCCTTGCTTACATCATTTTATGGGTGGTTGCACCGGTTTCGACAGACTATTAAACTAGAATTATAAAGTGAAAAGGAGAAGTTATGGCTTTTGGAGATAATGGAAAACGTAAAAAAACATTGTTTGAGAAAGTGACACTTGTTGTCGTGCTCATCATGTTGTTTGTAACCCTTGCTGGTATCTTTGCGACAGCGCTTGGAGCGTTTAGCAGATTCTAAGCAAGCTGCGAGGTTTGAAACAATAACTAATGACTGGGTTCTCCCCAGCCTTTTTAAAGTGAGAAGAAAATATGAGTATGTTTTTAGATATAGCCAAGATCAAGGTCAAGGCTGGTAATGGTGGCGATGGCATGGTTGCCTTTCGCCGTGAAAAATATGTCCCGAATGGTGGTCCTTGGGGCGGTGATGGTGGACGTGGTGGTAACGTTGTTTTCGTTGTAGACGAAGGTTTGCGCACCTTGATGGATTTCCGCTATAACCGTCATTTCAAGGCGAATTCTGGTGAAAAAGGAATGACCAAAGGGATGCATGGACGTGGTGCAGAAGATCTTCGTGTTCGTGTGCCACAGGGAACTACTGTACGTGATGCAGAAACAGGTAAAGTCATTACAGACTTGATTGCACATGGTCAAGAATTTATCGTGGCTCATGGCGGTCGAGGTGGTCGTGGGAATATCCGTTTTGCAACACCAAAAAATCCTGCGCCTGAAATCTCTGAGAATGGAGAGCCAGGTCAAGAACGTGAGTTGCAACTGGAATTGAAGATTCTAGCGGATGTTGGTCTAGTCGGTTTCCCATCTGTCGGCAAGTCAACTTTGCTCAGTGTCATTACTTCAGCTAAACCCAAAATCGGTGCTTACCACTTTACGACGATTGTCCCTAATTTGGGTATGGTTCGTACACAGTCAGGTGAATCTTTTGCAGTAGCTGACCTTCCAGGTTTGATTGAAGGGGCTAGTCAAGGTGTTGGTCTTGGAACCCAGTTTCTCCGTCATATCGAACGTACACGAGTTATCCTCCATGTCATCGATATGTCAGCTAGCGAAGGACGTGATCCTTACGAGGATTACCTTGCTATCAATAAAGAATTGGAATCCTACAACCTTCGTCTCATGGAACGTCCGCAGATCATCGTAGCCAACAAGATGGATATGCCTGAAAGTCAGGAAAATCTTAAAACTTTCAAGGAAAAGTTGGCAGCAAACTACGACGAGTTTGAGGAACTTCCAGCTATCTTCCCTATTTCTGGATTGACCAAGCAAGGTTTGGCGCCTCTTTTGGATGCGACAGCTGAATTGTTGGACAAGACTCCAGAATTCCCGATTTATGATGAATCCGATATGGAAGAAGAGGCGTACTACGGCTTTGACGAGGAAGAAAAGGCCTTTGAGATTAGTCGTGATGATGATGCGACATGGGTACTTTCTGGTGAAAAACTCATGAAACTCTTTAACATGACCAACTTTGACCGTGACGAATCAGTTATGAAATTTGCCCGCCAACTTCGTGGTATGGGGGTTGACGAAGCCCTTCGTGCGCGTGGAGCTAAAGATGGCGACTTGGTTCGCATCGATAAATTTGAGTTTGAATTTGTAGACTAGGAGAGTGATATGGGAGATAAACCGATATCATTCCGAGATGCAGATGGAAATTTTGTTTCTGCAGCAGATGTGTGGAATGAAAAGAAACTAGAAGAATTGTTTAATCGTCTCAATCCTAAACGTGCTCTTCGATTAGCACGCACAAAGAAAGAAGAAACACAGTCAAAGAAATAAAAAATTCCCGTGATTTTTTGATCACGGGATTTGTGTTATTCGCCAAAGAAAAATGGTGGTGCGTATTTTTTAAGGCTTTCAAAACAAGCTTGCGCTTTTGTAGCATCCTCACAGATAATCATGCAGACATCATCTCCACAAAGCGTTGCAATGACATCTGGAAAGTCCAAGGAATCAATTACAGATCCAAATGATTGAGCTAAACCGGGTAAGGTTTTCAAAATAACTTGGTGTTGGACAGGACGCAACATAACAAGAGCATCTTCCATATAATTTTCTAGACGTTTTTCCCACTTGGAGATAGAGCCTGTATTTAACACGTAGTAAGAATTATCTTCTTCGCGAATTTTTGAAAGGTTCATGGTTTTGATATCGCGTGATAAGGTAGCCTGTGTAACTTGGATATCGTTTTCGGCTAACAAGGCTTGCAATTCCGCTTGGGTATGGATTTTATTTTTTGAAACGAGGGCACGAATAAGTTGGTGTCTGTGTTCAGATTTGTTCATAAGTGTTAATAGCTCCTTTTATGAGGGAATAGTGATAGTAGACTGTGCTAAATCAACAGTCAAGTGATAGTCTGTATTATCTCGAATTGTAATCTCAAAGTCTGTTGTGTAGAGGACTAAGCGGAGAATGTCTCCTTCCTTAAGTTTGTAAATAGTTGGTTGAAGCTCTAGCTTGAAGTCCATCCATTCATTTGGTTGGATTTCTTCGATTGTCAAGAGATGATCTCGGTTTTGAAGATTGAGGTAGCCTTTAGTGATGACACGTTGAGCACTTGGATTGAATGGCAGTTCACAGAGATTTTCTAACATGTGGTAACGACCATTGTCAATTGTTCGGACTGATTGAACTGCTGGATAGGGTTGAAGGTACTTCTGTTGTCCTAGTTGGAGGAGTTGAGCAGACAATAAGCCCTTGTTTGTACTTGATTTGACACGAAGTTTAAGCTCCACTCGCCCATTTAAGTGAATGTCTTGACTTACTGGAAGGTCAATGGTGATTTGATTGGCTTTTCCTTGGTAAAGTTCTGTGTTGAAGGTCTGGTAAGTCTTGCCATAACGCTCAAAATCTTTTTGATCATACTGGTTTTGAATCACTTTTTCTTCAGTTCCAAGTGGGAAAGTATGCAGTTTATTCTGTTTGCCAAAGTCGTCAAGGCTCTGCCATGTTTGCGGTGTAGTATTGTCCTGCCAGATGACAGTAGGGAGTTGATAGCTTGAGTCAAGTCCTAACAATTTTTTACTTAACAAGGCATTCATGGATTCGCGGAAGTCAATTGACTGCCAATTGTTCATATAGACATGGGCACCATGATGGAAAAAGAGGCGCTTATTGATATGAGTTGGAAGAGCATGAAACATCTGGTAAACATGAAGAGGTTTGACGTTCCAATCTTGAGAACCATGCGTAAAGACGACCTCAGCTTGAACCTTATGAGCATTGAGCAGATAGTTGCGGTTATGCCAAAACTGATTGTAGTCACCAGTCTTGCGATCGAGTTTCTCTTTTACCTTCTCTAAGTCTGCCTGATGAGCTCCATTACCACGAATATAATCACCAGCTAGGAGATTACGGGAGTAGGTCAATTCAGCAAGTGAGTCAAAATCCTCACCTGGATAACCACCTGGGCTAGTCACCAAACCATTTTCCCGATAGTAGTTGTACCATGAGGAAATACCTGCTTCTGCGATGATCACTTCTAAGCCATCAACACCAGTGGTCGCAAGTCCATTGGACATAGTCCCTAGATAGGAAATTCCTGTTGTTGCGACTTTACCGTTTGACCAATCAGCCTTGACTTGACGTTTGCGCGTGTGGTCCGTGAAAGCCCGGCAACGACCATTAAGCCAGTCAATCACGTTTTTATATGCTTCAATTTGATGGTAGTCCCCATTAGTCATGAGACCTTGGGAATCCCTGGTACCAACACCCGATACATATAGATTGGCAAATCCTCGTGGGAGGAAGTAGTCGTTGAGGGTGTATGAGCTATTGATATGAGCTAACTTTTCTTCAGCTTCAGAGACGAGTTCAGCTTGGCCTAGAGGCCCGACTAAATTCAGCTTAGGCTCCTCAAGCTCAATGGTGTGGGCAGGTTTGACCTCAAGTTCTCCTTCCATTTTGTAGAGAGCTTTATCGCTAGCTTTGACGTTGGTCCCTTGGTGATAAGGGCTGGCAGTCATAACTGAAGGAATCTGTCCATCATAACGCGGGCGAATAATGCTGACCTTGACTAAATCAGGGAGACCGTCTTTATCAGTATCCACACGACTTTCGACATAGACGACTTCACGAATGACATCATGAGTAGAGAAGGTTGCCAAGCTCTTACCGTTAAAGTAGTGGTAGTGATTGTCTTCTAAAATGAGTCCGTCACTAACCAGTTGGTCGATGAGCGTATTTCCTTTTTTAGTTCGTGTATTGAGCAATTGATAAAGATTTTCGATGAGATCTCCATAAACAATAGGAAATCCAGTTTTTTTACGGAATTGTTCGACATCCTCAAAGTCAACAAGATAGTTAAAGCCTAAAAGTTGAAAAACTACCGTATAGAAAACATCAGCAGTTAAATCACGCTCTGATTGGAAAAAAGTTAATAGATCTGTTTCGTTATCCGCGGCCAAAGTGGATAAGGCATAATCCGTGTTAGAATAAGTGAAAAAACTCCAACGGATGAAGTCTTCAAATTGCTTTTTTAAGGGAAGTTGAGGTGACAATTCCAGACCAAGACTTGCTAGTTCATCTAATTGTTGAGAACTAGGGGTCGGAAGATAGCTAAATTGATTAAAACGCATGGTTCTCTCCTTTGAAAACAGACTGAATTTATTATATCAAAAAATAAGGAAAAATGGAATAAATAAACTTTAATGCAATAAATTTCGTGAAGCGGAATACCTATTTAGTAAGTTATTATAAAACGATGAATAAATACTATAATAAAAAGCCCTTTCTTAGAATTTTTTATATGTGAAATTGCATATAGAGTCTGACTTTATTATACTTTACTTAGTATAAAAATGTCTAAAATGATATTCAAATCCATCTTATAATATTAAAAATTAAAGGGAAGAAAGACGGAGAGGTTGTAAATGCTGACGTTGAAAAGAAAGCATCCGAGTTGCTTCAATATCCAACTTAAAATGGTATAATAGTAGTAAAACGAAAGCAAGGAGGAGAAGAAATGATTGCACAGCTCTACACCAAGACTGTTTATAGTTTTATGGAAAGTGTGGTTTCGATTGAAAAATATGTACAAACAGCTAAAGAGTACGGCTATTCTCACCTTGCTATCATGGATGTGGATAATCTCTATGGAGCCTATCATTTTCTAGAAGTGACTCGTAAGCATGGCATTCGACCTTTAATTGGTCTAGAAATGACCTTGGTCAAAGATGAGGACAATATTTCTCTTCGTTTTCTAGCCCTATCCACTAAAGGTTATCAAGAGTTGATGAAGTTATCCACTTTAAAAATGACTGGACGGAAAAATTGGTCTGACTTCACCTCCCACCTCGAAGATGTGGCCATTATTGTTCCTTATTTTAATGGGGTCGAACAACTGGATTTGGGGCATGATTATTTTATCGGTGTTAGTCCAGATACTCCTCAAGAAGTCTTTACCAGACCGATTCTTCCACTCTATCAAGTCAACTCTTTTGAAAAAGAAGATATACAAGTTTTGCAAATCTTGTCGGCAGTCAAGGACAATGTCAGTCTTAGGGAAGTGGATGTGCATTCACAACAAGGGGTTTTTCTACCTGCCTCAGATTTAGAAGCTCGGTTTAAAAATCGCTTCCCTCAGGCTCTTGCCAATCTTCAGGATTTGATAGAGAATGTAAGCTATCAAATCGACCCAAGTTTAAAACTTCCTCGCTTTAATCCTGAAAGACCAGCGGTGAAAGAGCTTCGAGCAAGAGCTGAGCAAGGCTTGAGTGACAAGGGGCTAACCTCAATTATCTATCGTGAGCGGCTGAATGAAGAATTAGCTGTGATTCATGATATGGGCTTTGATGACTATTTTCTTGTAGTTTGGGATTTGCTCCGTTTTGGACGTTCCCAAGGCTACTATATGGGAATGGGGCGTGGGTCTGCTGTTGGTAGTCTGGTGGCCTACTCACTTGACATTACAGGAATTGATCCGATTGAAAAGAACCTGATTTTCGAACGCTTTTTAAATCGTGAGCGCTACACCATGCCTGATATCGATATCGACATCCCTGACCTTTATAGACCAGAGTTCATTCGCTATGTTCGTGATCGCTATGGTAGTCAACATGTGGCACAGATTGTCACTTATTCGACATTTGGAGCAAAACAGGCAATTCGTGATGTTTTCAAACGCTATGGCGTTCCAGAGTACGAATTAACAAATATTACGAAAAAAATCAGTTTCCGAGATACGCTAACGACGGCCTATGAAAAGAATTTGCAGTTTAGGCAGTTAATCAATAGTAAGATTGAATACCAAAAAGCTTTTGAGATTGCTCGAAAGATTGAAGGGTATCCTCGTCAGACCTCTATCCATGCTGCAGGAGTCGTTATGAGTGACCAAGATCTGACAGACTATATCCCACTCAAATATGGTGAGGATATGCTAATCACTCAATATGATGCACATGCAGTTGAAGCCAATGGACTTCTAAAAATGGATTTCCTAGGTCTGCGTAACTTGACTTTTGTCCAAAAAATGCAGGAATTACTAGCCGAGTCAGAAGGTATTCATTTGAAAATCGAAGAGATTGATTTGGAAGACAAAGAAACTCTGGCCCTTTTTGCTTCTGGAAATACCAAGGGGGTTTTCCAATTTGAACAACCTGGCGCCATTCGACTCTTGAAACGAGTCAAACCACAAGTCTTCGAAGAAGTGGTAGCAACAACATCCCTCAACAGACCAGGTGCTAGTGATTATATCGATAATTTTGTGGCTCGCAAGCATGGCAAAGAAAAGGTGACGGTGCTGGATCCTACATTGGAAGACATCCTGTCATCAACCTATGGCATTATGCTCTATCAAGAGCAAGTCATGCAGGTTGCTCAACGCTTTGGAGGTTTCAGTCTTGGTAAAGCTGACATTCTCAGACGAGCCATGGGTAAGAAAAATGCTAAAGAGATGCATTTGATGAAGGAAGATTTTATCACAGGAGCTATGAAATTGGGGCATTCAGAAGAAAAAGCTAACCAAGTCTTTGCAGTGATGGAAAAGTTTGCGGGCTATGGATTTAACAGATCCCACGCTTATGCCTACTCAGCGCTGGCTTTCCAGCTTGCTTATTTCAAGACACACTATCCTGCTATTTTCTTCCAAGTCATGTTGAATTATTCCAGTAGCGATTACATTGTGGATGCATTGCAGATGGGCTTTGAAGTAGCCCCGTTAGCAATCAATAGCATTCCCTATCACGATAAAATTGCTCAGAAGAAAATCTATCTTGGTCTAAAAGCCATTAAGGGCATGCCAAGAGATTTTTCTTACTGGATCATCGAAAATCGTCCTTTTTCAAGTGTAGAAGATTTCGTCACACGTCTCCCCAAGAATTACAAGAAACTGTCTCTTTTGACTCCTTTGGTTGAACTAGGGCTTTTTGATGAATTTGACAAGAATCGCCAGAAAATCTTAGTGAACCTACCAAACTTATTTGTCTTTGTTGAGGAGTTAGGAGGTCTCTTTGCGGATACAAATTATAGTTGGACTGAAGCTGATGATTTTACTGAGGCAGAGAAATTTTACAAAGAGCAGGAACTGATTGGGGTAGGTATCAGTGACCATCCTCTCCAAACTATTGCCAAACAAGCCATTTATCCGACGGTGCCAATTGCTAATCTTACTGAGGGAGCTCAAGCTACTCTCCTAGTTGAGGTGCAAAAACTAAAAGTGATTCGAACCAAGAAGGGAGAGAACATGGCTTTCCTACAGGTTCATGACAGTAAGTCTCGGATGGATGTGACTGTATTTTCAGATCAATATAGAAAATTCGCCTCTATCCTCTCCGAAGGGAAATTTTACTATATCAATGGGAAGGTTCAATCTCGAGATGGCCGTTTGCAAATGATTGCACAAGATTTGAAAGAAGTAGTGGCGGAACGATTCTGGATTCAAGTTAAAAATCATGAATACGATAAAGAGATTTCAAATATCCTAGAACAATACAAAGGCCCATTTCCTGTGATTATCAGGTATGAAGAGGAGCAAAAAACAGTTGTTTCTACACGGCATTTTGTAAAAAAAGAGCCTGCTTTACAGGAGAAATTAAAGGAAATTACCATGAAAACGATTTATCGCTAAAAATACGAAAAATAGAAGAATTTTCGATTTAAATGTGGTATAATCAGTAAGAATGTTAAAAGGAAAAGGAGCAAAAACCAAATGAAACGTATTGCTGTTTTGACCAGTGGTGGAGACGCCCCTGGTATGAATGCTGCCATCCGTGCAGTAGTTCGCCAAGCAATCTCAGAAGGAATGGAAGTATTTGGTATCTATGATGGATATGCAGGTATGGTTGCCGGCGAAATTTATCCACTTGATGCTGCTTCAGTAGGAGACATCATTTCCCGTGGTGGTACTTTCCTTCACTCTGCTCGTTACCCTGAGTTTGCACAACTTGAAGGTCAACTTAAAGGGATTGAACAGTTGAAAAAACACGGTATCGAAGGTGTCGTTGTTATCGGTGGTGACGGTTCTTATCACGGAGCTATGCGCTTGACTGAGCATGGATTCCCTGCTATCGGGCTTCCAGGTACAATCGATAACGATATCGTAGGTACTGACTTCACAATCGGATTTGATACTGCAGTTACGACCGCAATGGATGCAATCGATAAGATTCGTGATACATCATCAAGTCACCGTCGTACTTTCGTTGTTGAAGTAATGGGACGTAATGCTGGTGATATCGCACTTTGGGCAGGTATTGCAACTGGTGCTGATGAAATCATTATCCCTGAAGAAGGCTTTAAGATGGAAGATATCGTAGCTAGTATCAAAGCTGGTTATGAATGTGGTAAAAAACACAACATCATCGTTTTGGCCGAGGGGGTTATGTCAGCCGATGAATTCGGTAAGAAACTCAAGGAAGCAGGAGATACTAGTGACCTTCGTGTGACTGAGCTTGGACATATCCAACGTGGTGGTTCACCAACCGCTCGTGACCGTGTATTAGCGTCACGTATGGGAGCACACGCTGTTAAACTTCTCAAACAAGGAATCGGTGGTGTCGCTGTTGGTATCCGTAACGAAAAAATGGTTGAGAATCCAATTCTTGGAACAGCAGAAGAAGGAGCCTTGTTCAGCCTAACAGCTGACGGCAAAATCGTTGTTAACAACCCTCACAAAGCTGACCTTGGACTTGCTAGCTTGAACAAGAGCTTGTCATAATCAACTTTAACTAATCTGGTAAAATGACCATAAAAGGTCAAATTATATAAAGGAGTCACAAATCATGAATAAACGTGTAAAAATCGTTGCAACTTTGGGTCCTGCGGTTGAAATCCGTGGTGGAAAGAAATTCGGTGATGACGGATACTGGGGTGAAAAACTTGACGTTGAAGCTTCAGCAAAAAACATTGCTAAATTGATTGAAGCGGGAGCCAACACTTTCCGTTTCAACTTCTCACACGGTGACCACCAAGAACAAGGTGAACGTATGGCAACTGTTAAACTTGCAGAAAAACTTGCAGGTAAAAAAGTTGGTTTCCTTCTTGATACTAAAGGACCAGAAATCCGTACTGAGTTGTTCGAAGGTGAAGCTAAAGAGTACTCATACAAAACTGGTGAAAAAATCCGTGTTGCAACTAAACAAGGAATCAAATCAACTCGTGAAGTGATTGCTTTGAACGTTGCTGGTGCTCTTGACATCTATGATGACGTTGAAGTTGGTCGTCAAGTATTGGTTGACGATGGTAAACTTGGTCTTCGCGTTGTAGAAAAAGACGATGCAACTCGTGAATTTGTAGTTGAAGTTGAAAATGATGGTGTTATCGCTAAACAAAAAGGTGTAAACATCCCTAACACTAAAATTCCTTTCCCAGCTCTTGCTGAACGTGATAACGATGATATCCGCTTTGGTCTTGAACAAGGTATTAACTTCATCGCGATTTCATTCGTCCGTACTGCAAAAGACGTTAACGAAGTTCGTGCAATCTGTGAAGAAACTGGTAACGGTCACGTTCAATTGTTCGCTAAAATCGAAAACCAACAAGGTATCGATAACTTGGATGAAATCATTGAAGCTGCTGACGGTATCATGATCGCTCGTGGTGACATGGGTATTGAAGTACCATTCGAAATGGTTCCAGTTTACCAAAAAATGATTATCACTAAAGTGAACGCAGCAGGTAAAGTTGTTATCACAGCAACAAACATGCTTGAAACAATGACTGAAAAACCACGTGCAACTCGTTCAGAAGTATCAGACGTATTTAATGCTGTTATTGACGGAACTGACGCAACAATGCTTTCAGGTGAGTCTGCAAATGGTAAATACCCACTTGAGTCAGTTACAACAATGGCTACAATTGACAAGAACGCTCAAACTCTTCTTAACGAATACGGACGTTTGAACTCAGATTCATTTGAACGTAACTCTAAGACAGAAGTTATGGCTTCAGCAGTTAAAGATGCAACAAACTCAATGGACATCAAATTGGTTGTAACTCTTACTAAGACTGGTCACACTGCACGTTTGATCTCTAAATACCGTCCAAATGCTGATATCTTGGCATTGACATTTGACGAATTGACAGAACGTGGATTGATGTTGAACTGGGGTGTTATCCCAATGTTGACAGATGCTCCATCATCAACTGACGATATGTTCGAAATTGCTGAACGTAAAGCAGTTGAAGCAGGTCTTGTACAATCTGGTGACGATATCGTTATCGTTGCAGGTGTGCCAGTTGGAGAAGCTGTTCGTACAAACACAATGCGCATCCGTACAGTACGCTAATCTAACATTACAAAGCCTATCATATCAAGCTTTATCGCTTGTGTGATAGGTCTTTTTTTATCGAAATGGAATGTTTAATCAATAGGAATGGGAAAAAAATGAAAATTATGGTATAATAGAACGAAAAGACCTTTTTAGTAAATTTTGAAAGAGTAAAACATGAGAAAAATTGTCATCAATGGTGGACGTCCATTGCAAGGTGAGATCACCATTAGTGGTGCTAAAAATAGTGTTGTAGCACTTATTCCAGCTATTATCTTATCAGATGATATTGTCACTTTAGATTGTGTTCCAGATATTTCAGACGTTGCTAGTCTTGTCGAAATCATGGAGATTATGGGGGCAACTGTTAAGCGTTATGACGATGTCTTGGAAATCGATCCAAGAGGCGTTCAAAATATTCCTATGCCTTATGGTAAGATTAATAGCTTGCGTGCTTCTTATTATTTCTACGGAAGTCTCTTAGGTCGCTTTGGTGAAGCTACAGTTGGACTTCCTGGTGGATGTGATCTGGGGCCTCGTCCGATTGACCTTCACTTAAAAGCCTTTGAAGCCATGGGTGCTAAGGTCAGCTATGAGGGAGATAATATGAATTTATCTGCCCAAGGTAAGGGACTTCACGGAGCAAGTATTTACATGGATACCGTCAGCGTTGGTGCAACGATTAACACTATGATTGCTGCGGTCAAAGCTAAGGGGCGTACTGTCATTGAAAATGCGGCTCGTGAACCGGAAATTATCGATGTTGCTACCCTTTTGAACAATATGGGCGCCCACATTCGTGGTGCAGGAACTGATATTATCATTATTGATGGTGTTGAGAAACTTCATGGGACGCGTCACCAAGTCATTCCAGATCGTATCGAAGCTGGAACCTATATTTCACTTGCTGCAGCGGTAGGAAAAGGAATTCGCATTAACAACGTTCTCTATGAGCACTTAGAAGGTTTTATCGCCAAACTAGAGGAAATGGGTGTTCATATGACGGTCTCAGAAGACAGTATCTTCGTTGAAGAACAGTCTGATTTGAAGGCCATCAATATCAAAACAGCTCCTTATCCTGGATTTGCAACCGATTTGCAACAGCCTATAACTCCGCTATTGCTGACTGCTCAAGGTCGTGGAACCATTATTGATACGATCTATGAAAAACGTGTTAACCATGTTTTTGAATTAGCAAAAATGGATGCGGATATTACGACCACAAATGATCACATTATTTACAACGGTGGTCGTAGATTGCACGGGGCAAGTGTAAAAGCTACAGACTTGCGAGCTGGTGCAGCACTTGTCATCGCTGGCTTGATGGCTGAAGGTAAAACTGAAATTACAAATATCGAGTTTATCCTGCGAGGCTATTCAGATATTATTGAGAAATTGCGTAGTCTTGGAGCGGATATTACACTCGTTGAAGACTAAACCGTTGAGGTGATTATGAATATTTGGACCAAATTAGCAATGTTTTCTTTTTTTGAAACGGAGCGCTTGTATTTGCGTCCTTTCTTTTTTAGTGACAGTCAAGCATTTTACGAGATTGCTTCCAATCCTGAAAATTTGCAGTTTATTTTTCCCAGTCAATCAAGTTTAGAAGAAAGTCAATACGCGCTTGCCAACTATTTTATGAAGGCTCCTCTAGGTGTTTGGGCTATTTGTCTCCAAGGAAATCAGGAAATGATTGGCTCCATTAAATTTGAAAAGATTGATGAAATCAAAAAAGAAGCAGAAATTGGTTATTTCTTAAAAAAGGATTCTTGGTCACAAGGTTATATGACAGAAGTAGTTACCAAGCTTTGTCAGCTTTCCTTTGAAGAATTTGGTTTAAAACAATTATCCATCATCACTCATCTGGAGAATCAAGCTAGTCAAAAAGTAGCCTTAAAATCAGGCTTTAGTCTCTTCCGACAGTTTAAGGGGAGCGACCGCTATACACGAAAAATGAGGGACTATCTTGAATTTCGATTTCTAAAAGGAGAATTCAATGAGTAAACACCAGGAAATCTTGTCCTATTTGGAATCGTTGCCAATTGGGAAAAGAGTTAGTGTTCGCAGTATCTCTAATCATCTAGGTGTTAGTGACGGAACCGCCTACCGAGCTATCAAAGAAGCTGAAAATCGTGGCATCGTTGAAACTCGACCACGTAGTGGAACCATACGAGTTAAGCCAAAGAAAGTGGCTATTGAACGGCTAACCTATGCTGAAATCGCTGAAGTCACCTCCTCTGAGGTTTTAGCCGGTCAGGAAGGGCTAGAGAGAGAGTTTAGCAAATTCTCAATTGGGGCTATGACAGAGCAGAATATCCTCTCTTATCTCCATGATGGAGGTCTTTTGATCGTAGGTGACCGTACTCGTATTCAACTTTTAGCGCTGGAAAACGAAAATGCAGTCCTTGTAACTGGTGGTTTTCATGTTCAAGATGATGTATTGACTCTAGCTAATAAAAAAGGTATTCCAGTTCTAAGAAGTAAACATGATACTTTTACTGTAGCGACCATGATTAACAAAGCTCTCTCAAATGTTCAAATCAAGACCGACATTTTGACAGTCGAAAAGCTCTATCGTCCGAGTCATGAGTATGGCTTTTTGAGAGAAACGGATACAGTCAAGGACTATCTAGACCTGGTACGTAAGAATAGAAGTAGCCGTTTCCCAGTCATTAACCAACACCAAGTGGTTGTCGGTGTTGTTACCATGCGTGACGCGGGAGATAAGTCACCTAGCACGACGATTGATAAGGTGATGACGCGAAGTATCTTCGTAACAGGTTTAGCGACCAATATTGCCAATGTCAGTCAACGAATGATCGCAGAAGACTTTGAGATGGTTCCAGTCGTTCGAAGTAACCAGACTCTACTTGGAGTCGTAACACGACGAGATGTCATGGAAAAAATGAGCCGTTCTCAGGTATCAGCCTTGCCAACTTTTTCAGAGCAAATTGGGCAAAAACTCTCTTATCATCATGATGAAGTCGTTATAACTGTTGAGCCCTTCATGTTGGAGAAAAATGGGGTCCTTGCTAATGGAGTCTTGGCTGAAATCCTCAACCATATGACACAAGACCTCGTTGTGAATAGCGGACGCAATCTCATCATTGAACAGATGTTGATTTATTTCTTGCAGGCTGTACAGATAGATGATACTTTGCGGATTCAGGCTCGTATTATTCACCACACGAGACGCTCAGCTATTATTGATTATGATATTTATCATGGTCATCAGATTGTTTCAAAAGCAAATGTTACGGTTAAAATTAATTAGAATCTAGGAGAAAAAATGATAACTTTAAAATCAGCACGTGAAATCGAAGCCATGGACAAGGCTGGTGATTTCCTAGCAAGTATCCATATCGGCTTACGTGATTTGATTAAGCCAGGCGTAGATATGTGGGAAGTTGAAGAGTACGTTCGTCGACGTTGTAAAGAGGAAAATTTCCTTCCTCTACAGATTGGCGTGGATGGCGCAGTTATGGATTATCCCTATGCTACTTGTTGCTCTCTCAATGACGAAGTTGCTCATGCTTTTCCACGTCATTACATCTTGAAAGATGGCGATTTGCTCAAGGTTGACATGGTACTTGGTGGTCCGATTGCCAAATCCGACCTCAATGTATCTAAACTCAACTTTAACAATGTCGAGCAAATGAAAAAATACACCCAAAGTTATACTGGCGGTTTAGCAGACTCATGCTGGGCTTATGCGGTTGGTACACCGTCTGAAAAAGTGAAGAACTTGATGGACGTGACCAAAGAAGCTATGTACAAAGGGATTGAGCAAGCAGTCGTTGGAAACCGTATTGGCGATATCGGTGCTGCCATTCAAGAATACGCTGAAAGTCGCGGTTACGGTGTTGTTCGTGATTTGGTTGGTCATGGTGTTGGTCCCACTATGCATGAAGAGCCAATGGTTCCTAACTACGGTATTGCAGGCCGTGGACTCCGTCTCCGTGAAGGAATGGTACTAACTATTGAACCCATGATCAATACTGGTGACTGGGAAATTGATACAGATATGAAGACTGGCTGGGCTCATAAGACTATAGATGGTGGCCTATCTTGCCAATATGAACACCAGTTCGTGATTACCAAAGACGGTCCAGTTATCTTGACTAGTCAAGGTGAAGAAGGAACTTATTAGAACGATAAAAGGGAGCTTAGCTCCTTTTTTTGTACCTAGTCGAGATAAAAAAGATAAGCGTAGCAGACTTCTTACAATTTTTTTCTTTTATAGTAAAATAAGATTAGAATTTTGAGAAAGTAGGTAATTCGTTGGAGTCGATTATATTTCTAGTATCCGTTTTTTTAGCAGGTATTCTGTCCTTCTTTTCACCCTGCATCTTTCCTTTGCTACCTGTCTATGCTGGCATTTTACTGGATGATCAGGGAAATTCGAAAAGTTTCCGCTTTTTTGGAAGAGACGTTGCCTGGTCAGGCTTAATTCGGACCTTGTGTTTTATTGCAGGAATCTCCCTCATTTTCTTTATTCTAGGATTTGGAGCTGGATTCCTAGGGCACATGCTCTATGCAGACTGGTTTCGTTATGCTATGGGGACAGTCATTATTCTTTTAGGGCTTCACCAGATGGAAATCTTGCATTTCAATAAACTGGAAGTTCAAAAGACAGTCACCTTCAAACAATCAAAGTCAAATCACTATCTATCAGCCTTTTTACTTGGGATAACCTTTAGTTTTGGCTGGACTCCTTGTATCGGACCAGTTTTAAGTTCGGTCTTAGCTCTAGCGGCTTCAGGAGGGAATGGTGCTTGGCAAGGAGCCATACTAACCTTAGTGTACACATTGGGGATGGCACTTCCTTTCCTTGTTTTGGCCTTAGCTTCGGGCTGGATTATGCCCTATTTTAGTAAATTAAAACCCCATATGATTCTACTAAAGAAAATCGGGGGAGCTTTGATTATTTTGATGGGATTATTATTAATGCTAGGGCAGTTAAATGCCTTGTCAGGAATTCTTGGATAAAAGGAGAAAAAGATGAAAAAAGTTATTTTTACAGGATTGAGTATTATGTCTCTATTTCTATTGATTGCCTGTGGTGAAAAAGAAACCAAACAGACAAGCAGTCCAAAACAACCTGCTGTACAACAAATCGCAGTGGGTAAGGATGCGCCAGACTTTACCTTGCAGTCTATGAATGGCAAAGAAGTGAAGTTATCAGACTATAAAGGGAAAAAGGTCTATTTGAAATTCTGGGCATCTTGGTGTGGACCATGTAAAAAAAGCATGCCTGAGCTGATGGAATTAGCTGCCAAACAAGATCGAGACTTTGAAATCTTGAGTGTCATTGCACCAGGTCTACAAGGTGAAAAAACAGTTCAAGACTTTCCAAAATGGTTTCAAGAACAAGGCTACAAGGATATACCAGTTTTGTATGATACCCAAGCAACTGCCTTTCAAGCCTACCAAATTCGTAGTATTCCAACGGAATACTTGATTGACAGTCAAGGTAAAATCGGGAAAATTCAGTTCGGTGCTATTAGCAATGCAGATGCGGAAGCAGCATTTAAAGAAATGAAATAAAATAAAGAAAAAATCGCGATTGTTCGCGATTTTTTTATAGTTTTTCATTGATAAAGCGGATAAATTGATTCCACCAAACCTTCAAAAAGAAGGCTTTTTCTACTTTCTTTTCAGCGACCATTTCAAAAGAAGGTTTTTCAGAAGTGAGATAACCTTGACCGACCAAATCCTGATCGTCATAGGTTAGAGTACCGACAACCTTGCCTTCTTCCAGTGGGGCTATTTCTGATTTTGGTGTGAATTGAAGAGCTGATGTTGTTTCACTTCCAACTCGTTGGACGATTGCAATATCTGACTTAGCAATTGCAGCTACCTTATCTTCTTTCCCATCAAGGACTGTCACTTTGCTATCTTTATAGGTTTCGCCTTTCTGAACGACAGTTTTTAAAGCAAAGTTCGCAGAAACATAATCTAAAAGTGAAGAAGTTGCAGTAAAACGTGCATAAGGGTTGCTATCTTGCTGGTCTGCATTTAAAACAACCGTAATGATACGCATCCCTTTCTCAACAGTTGTTCCAACGAAAGAAGCACCAGCTTTGTCGGTAGTACCTGTTTTCAAACCGTCGACACCACCACGATAGGCTGGCATTCCTTCCAACATATAGTTGGTTGAGTGGATTTCAAGTCCAGCAAAAGTAGAAGTTGGCTTTTTGGTGATTTCCAAAACTTGAGGATAATCTCGGATGAGATTACGAGCGACGATTGCAACGTCGTAGGCACTCAACTTGTTTTCATCATCTTTTTTAGAACCGGGATAGATATTATCACCAAGGGTCTCATTATTTAAACCAGTTGTATTTACAATGGTTGCATCTTGAATTCCCCATTCAAGAAGTTTAGCCCTCATTTTGTCTACAAAGTCTTTCTCAGAACCAGCAATTTTTTCTGCTAGCGCAATCGCAGCACTGTTTGCACTGGATACCATTGTAGCCTCTAATAATTGTTCAACAGTATAATTTCGAGCTTCCATAGGGACGTTACTCGCCTCAGAATTAGTTGTAAGTTTGTAAGGATAGTCCGAAATATCGACAGGTGTAGATAGGCTGATAGTTCCTTGTTCCAAGGCCTCATAGACCAAATAGACTGTAACAAGTTTGGTAATAGAAGCAATTTCTACAGGCTGATTTGCATCTTTCTCGTAGAGGATTTTTCCAGTTGTAGCCTCGACAGCAATGGCATGTTTAGCAGCAACATCAAACTCCTGAGCAGAAACAGTAGAAACTGTTCCAAAAACAAAAAGTGTTATAAAAGATAGAATTATTTTTTTCATATTAGCTTTATTTTATCATAAAGAAAAAAAATATTCTCGCTTTTATACTAAAGCCATCTTATCTTTTGAAGAAATATGATAAAATAAATAGAGGAGGATGCCTATGTTCCGTAGAAACAAATTATTTTTTTGGACAGCTGAAATTTTATTATTAACACTGATTTTCTATCTTTGGAGAGAGATGGGAGCGATTATTACTCCTTTCGTGACGGTTGTGAATACCATCATGATTCCATTTTTGCTTGGTGGATTTTTTTACTACATTACCAATCCAATCGTTACCTTTTTGGAAAAGAGATGTAAGATCAATCGTCTAATTGGTGTCTTGGTCACTCTCTGTGCTTTAATTGGTGCCATCGTTGTAGGGGTTGTCTATCTCTTGCCAATTTTGATTAATCAGCTGACCAGCTTGATTATTTCTAGTCAAAATATCTATAGTAGACTACAAGATTTGATTATTGATTTGTCGATGAATCCGGTCTTCCAAAATATTGATATTCAACAAACCATTCAACAACTTAACCTCTCCTATGTGGATATCCTCCAGAATATCCTGAATAGCGTCAGCAACAGTTTAGGAAGCGTTCTTTCAGCCTTGTTTAGTACTGTTCTGATTCTCATTATGACCCCTGTATTCTTGATTTATTTCTTGTTGGATGGTCATAAGTTGCTACCAATGTTGGAACGTACCGTCTTAAAACATGACAAATTGAATCTTTCTAGCCTTTTAACCAATCTCAATACAACTATAGCACGTTATATCAGTGGAATTGCGATTGATGCGGTTATTATTGGATGTTTAGCCTATATTGGCTATAGCGTTATCGGATTAAAGTACGCACTAGTTTTTGCTATTTTCTCTGGAATCGCAAATTTGATTCCTTATGTTGGCCCAAGTATTGGCTTGATTCCAATGGTGATTGCCAATGTGTTCACGGATCCTCATCGTATGTTGATTGCGGTTGCTTATATGCTTATTATTCAGCAGATCGATGGGAACGTTCTTTATCCACGTATCGTTGGAGGGGTTATGAAAGTACACCCGATTACGATTTTGGTGCTTCTCTTATTATCAAGTAATATCTACGGCGTCATAGGGATGATTGTAGCAGTGCCAACCTACTCTATTCTTAAAGAAATCACTAAGTTCTTGGCGAAATTATATGAAAATCATAAGGAAGCTAAAGAGCTGGAAAAATCAGAATCCATTTAGAATCAGGGAAACCTGATTTTTTTGTGAGCATAATACCGCTAGAATGAAATAAGCTTGAATTGTATAAAGAAGCAGAAGAACAGCACTTTGTAAGATTCAGATTAATTCACAAAATATGTGTAAAACACTTGCAATTTAGCAGAAATTTGATAAAATAGTAAGGAAAGTTAGACTGTATTGCCTACTGTCTATCTATAAAATATATTTTATTGGAGGCTTTTACTCAAATGGCAAAAGAAAAATACGATCGTAGTAAACCACACGTTAACATTGGTACTATCGGACACGTTGACCACGGTAAAACTACTTTGACTGCAGCTATCACAACTGTTTTGGCACGTCGCTTGCCTTCAGCAGTTAACCAACCTAAAGACTATGCGTCTATCGATGCTGCTCCAGAAGAACGCGAACGCGGTATCACTATCAACACTGCGCACGTTGAGTATGAAACTGCAAAACGTCACTATGCTCACATCGACGCTCCAGGACACGCGGACTACGTTAAAAACATGATCACTGGTGCCGCTCAAATGGACGGAGCTATCCTTGTAGTAGCTTCAACTGACGGACCAATGCCACAAACTCGTGAACACATCCTTCTTTCACGTCAAGTTGGTGTTAAACACCTTATCGTCTTCATGAACAAAGTTGACTTGGTAGACGACGAAGAATTGCTTGAATTGGTTGAAATGGAAATCCGTGACCTCTTGTCAGAATACGACTTCCCAGGTGACGATCTTCCAGTTATCCAAGGTTCAGCTCTTAAAGCACTTGAAGGTGATACTAAATACGAAGATATCATCATGGAATTGATGGATACTGTTGATGAGTACATCCCAGAACCAGAACGTGATACAGATAAACCATTGCTTCTTCCAGTCGAAGACGTATTCTCAATCACTGGACGTGGTACTGTTGCTTCAGGACGTATCGACCGTGGTACTGTTCGTGTCAACGACGAAATCGAAATCGTTGGTATCAAAGACGAAACTCAAAAAGCAGTTGTTACTGGTGTTGAAATGTTCCGTAAACAACTTGATGAAGGTCTTGCCGGAGATAACGTAGGTGTCCTTCTTCGTGGTATTCAACGTGACGAAATCGAACGTGGACAAGTTATCGCTAAACCAGGTTCAATCAACCCACACACTAAATTCAAAGGTGAAGTCTACATCCTTACTAAAGAAGAAGGTGGACGTCACACTCCATTCTTCAACAACTACCGCCCACAATTCTACTTCCGTACTACTGACGTTACAGGTTCAATCGAACTTCCAGCAGGTACTGAAATGGTAATGCCTGGTGATAACGTGACTATCGACGTTGAGTTGATCCACCCAATCGCCGTAGAACAAGGTACTACATTCTCTATCCGTGAGGGTGGACGTACTGTTGGTTCAGGTATGGTTACAGAAATCGAAGCTTAATTCGATTAAGTTCCCAGAAGAACAATTATTTAAGTCAGACATTAAAAGAATCTTGCTTTGCAAGGTTCTTTTTTTAGTTCTATTTTTGTAAGAAGGCCTTCTAGTATAGCGATATGATAGATTTTTTGGTATAATAAAGGTTATGGAAATCGAAAAAACCAATCGCATGAATGCACTTTTTGAATTTTATGCTGCGCTTTTGACAGATAAGCAGATGAATTATATTGAACTCTACTATGCAGATGATTACAGTCTTGCGGAGATTGCTGAAGAGTTCGGTGTCAGTCGTCAAGCTGTTTATGATAATATCAAGCGGACGGAAAAGATTCTAGAAGATTATGAGATGAAATTGCACATGTATTCGGACTATATTGTCCGCAGTCAGATTTTTGACCAGATCTTGGAGCGCTATCCCAAGGATGATTTTCTGCAGGAGCAGATAGAAGTTTTAACAAGCATTGATAATAGAGAATAAGTATGGGGAGTATAGTCATCTACAAAGGTATACCCTGTAAACTATTAGCTGCTGAGGCTCCTTTTCCCACAAGACTACAAATCCTCTCGCCTGATTCTATCTCTCGAGCTCTTCAAGAGGGATTTAGCTGTTGGGGATATCCAAATGAGATAATGAAAGAAGTCACTCCAGAAGAACTTGTTTGTTTACAAGATTTTGGACGTTTTCCACCGAATTAATGAAACATAGGAGAAAAAAATGGCATTTGAAAGTTTAACAGAACGTTTACAGAACGTTTTTAAAAATCTACGTAAAAAAGGAAAAATCTCTGAGGCTGATGTCCAGGAAGCAACCAAAGAGATACGCTTGGCCTTGCTGGAAGCCGACGTTGCTTTGCCTGTTGTGAAGGACTTTATCAAGAAAGTTCGTGAGCGTGCAGTAGGGCACGACGTCATTGATACCCTTAATCCTGCCCAACAGATTATCAAAATCGTTGATGAGGAATTGACAGCTGTTTTAGGTTCCGATACGGCAGAAATTATCAAGTCACCAAAAATTCCAACCATTATCATGATGGTCGGTTTGCAAGGGGCTGGTAAAACGACCTTTGCTGGTAAGCTGGCTAATAAACTTAAGAAGGAAGAAAATGCTCGTCCTTTGATGATTGCGGCAGATATTTATCGTCCAGCAGCCATCGATCAGTTGAAAACACTTGGACAGCAGATTGATGTTCCAGTCTTTGCACTTGGAACAGAAGTGTCAGCTGTTGAGATTGTTCGTCAAGGTTTGGAGCAAGCACAAGCCAATCATAACGACTATGTCTTGATCGATACGGCAGGTCGTTTACAGATTGATGAGCTCCTAATGAATGAGCTTCATGACGTAAAAGCATTGGCCCAACCAAACGAAATTCTACTTGTAGTGGACGCCATGATTGGTCAGGAGGCGGCTAATGTTGCCCGTGAGTTTAATGCTCAGTTAGAAGTGACTGGTGTTATCCTTACCAAGATTGATGGGGATACTCGTGGTGGTGCGGCTTTGTCTGTTCGCCACATCACTGGTAAACCTATCAAGTTCACTGGTACGGGTGAAAAGATTACAGATATCGAGACCTTCCACCCAGACCGTATGTCAAGCCGTATCCTTGGCATGGGGGATATGCTGACCTTGATTGAGAAAGCTTCTCAGGAATACGATGAGCAGAAAGCCCTTGAAATGGCTGAAAAGATGCGTGAAAACACCTTTGATTTTAATGATTTCATTGATCAATTGGATCAGGTGCAAAACATGGGACCAATGGAAGACTTGCTCAAGATGATTCCAGGTATGGCTAACAACCCTGCCCTTCAAAATATGAAGGTGGATGAGCGCCAGATTGCGCGCAAACGTGCTATTGTATCTTCCATGACACCCGAAGAGCGCGAAAATCCTGATTTGTTAAATCCTAGTCGTCGCCGTCGTATCGCTGCGGGTTCTGGAAATACCTTTGTCGAAGTCAATAAATTTATCAAGGACTTTAACCAGGCCAAACAGCTCATGCAGGGTGTCATGTCTGGAGATATGAACAAGATGATGAAGCAGATGGGAATCAATCCAAATAACCTCCCTAAAAATATGCCAAATATGGGAGGGATGGATATGTCAGCCCTTGAAGGCATGATGGGACAAGGTGGAATGCCCGATATGTCAGCTCTTGGAGGAGCAGGCATGCCAGATATGACCCAGATGTTTGGTGGCGGACTTAAAGGTAAAATTGGCGAATTCGCCATGAAACAGTCTATGAAACGCATGGCCAACAAAATGAAAAAAGCGAAGAAGAAACGCAAATAAAAAAAGGAAAGCAGAAATGCTTTCCCTGCATATAAAAAAGAACTCTGTATCTGATTCAGAGTTCTTTTTAAGTGCGATTGGCCTATTCCCACTCAACGGTTGCTGGTGGTTTACTTGTAATATCGTAGACGATGCGGTTAACGTGGTCAACTTCGTTTACGATACGTACTGAGATTTTTTGAAGGACTTCCCATGGAATTTTGGCAAAATCAGCAGTCATCCCATCGATAGAAGTGATAGCGCGAATGGCAATGGTGTAGTCATATGTACGACCGTCACCCATAACACCGACTGAACGAACGCCTGTGTTGACAGTGAAATATTGCCAGATATCACGGTCAAGTCCAGCTTTAGCGATTTCTTCACGAAGGATAGCATCAGACTCACGAACAGTTTCTAGTTTTTCTTCAGTGATTTCACCCATGACACGGATAGCGAGACCTGGTCCTGGGAATGGTTGGCGCCATACGATGTGGTCTGGCATACCAAGCTCTGTACCGAGAGCACGGACTTCGTCTTTATAAAGAGTGTTCAATGGTTCAATCAATTCAAACTGCATATCTTCTGGAAGACCACCAACGTTGTGGTGTGACTTGATGGTTTGGGCTGTATCTGTACCAGACTCAATCACGTCAGTGTAAAGCGTTCCCTGAGCAAGGAATTTTACATCTTTTAGCTTGCTTGCTTCATCATCAAAGACATAAACAAATTCGTTACCGATGATCTTCCGTTTTTGTTCAGGGTCAGAAATGCCAGCAAGTTTGTCAAGGAAGCGTTTTGCAGCGTCTGCTTTGACGATATTCAAACCAAACTTACCACCAAGCATGTCCATAACTTGGTCTGCTTCCCCTTTACGAAGAAGACCGTGGTCTACAAAGATACAGATCAATTGATCGCCGATTGCTTTCTGGAGAAGAACGCCAACGACAGAAGAGTCAACACCACCAGATAGACCGAGAAGGACACGTTTATCACCGACTGTTTCACGAATTTTTTGAATCTGCATGTCGATGAAGTTATCCATTGACCAGTCGCCTTTAGCCTTACAGATGTTAAGGGCAAAGTTGCGAAGGATATCATTTCCGTATACAGAATGGCGCACTTCTGGGTGGAATTGGATACCATAGATGTGTTTTTCTGGGTTTTCAATAGCTGCATAAGGACAGTCAGCAGAAGTACCAGTACGAACAAAATCAGCTGGAATCTCTGTAACAGCATCGCCATGGCTCATCAAAACAATCTGTTCTTCAGGAGTCCCTTCAAAGAGGGCAGAAGTGGTATGAGTAAGTGGTGATTGGCCATACTCGCGGTTACCAGCATCACCTGCAGGAACAACTTTTCCTCCAAGTTTATGAGTTAAAAGTTGCATACCATAGCAGATTCCTAAAATTGGAATGCCAAGTTCAAAAATTTCTGGGTCAATATCAAATGAACCATCTTCGTATACAGAGTTTGGTCCACCAGAGAGGATGATCCCTACAGGATTAATCGCACGAACCTCTGCAGCTGAGATTTTGTGACTCTTTAGCTCTGAAAAAACACCAATTTCACGAATACGGCGTGAAATCAGCTGGTTGTATTGGCTACCATAGTCCAGCACGATGATTTTTTCGACATCTTGTAAATCAGTTGAAATGTTGCTCATCTTTTTCCTTTCTCAAAAGAAATATCTTTTTCAATATTCTATCACAAATAGGGACGAATTACCAACTGAACAAGGCAAAGTTTGACTTTTTCTTAGCAAATACGGTACAATGGAGAAAATAAAGAAAAGAAGTGAGAATCATGTTACCAGCTTATATGAAAATCCACGATCAGATCAAGAAGGATATAGATGAGCACCATTGGAAAATCGGAGAGAGGCTTCCAAGTGAGCGAGATTTAGCTGAACAGTTTCAAGTTAGCCGGATGACATTACGCCAAGCTATCTCTCTCTTGGTCGAGGAAGGAGTTTTGGAGCGTCGTGTAGGAAGTGGAACCTTTGTCTCTAGCACTCGTGTCCAAGAAAAAATGCGAGGAACAACCAGTTTTACGGAGATTGTCAAATCTCAGGGGAAAGTACCTTCCAGCCAACTCATTTCTTACAGAAGAACCATTCCAAATGAGCAAGAGGTTGCAAAGCTGGGGATTACTCCAACAGAGAATATTATCCGCATGGAACGGGTGCGTTATGCTGACCAAGTTCCACTAGTCTATGAAGTCGCATCCATTCCTGAGAAATTTATTAAGGATTTCAAAAAAGAAGAAATCACCAGTCACTTCTTTCAAACCTTGCAGCAGTATGGCTACCGGATTGGCAAATCCCAACAGACTATTTATGCGAGATTGGCTAAGGAAAAAATTGCTGACTATCTAGAAGTCGAAAAGGGGCATGCGATTTTAGCCTTGACTCAGGTTTCTTATCTTGAAGATGGGACAGCTTTTGAATATGTAAAGAGTCAATACGTGGGTGAACGCTTTGAATTTTATCTTGAAAATAACTAGTTTAGAAAGGCTAGTTTTTTTGTTTTCTTAAAAGATTAGAATTGTCAAAACAATCTGTCTAGACTTGATTTTATCCTTTATTTACTATAAAATGAGAAGGAAAAACGTCAAACTTTTATATTGCAAATAGGAGAAAACATGACAAAAACATTAAAACGTCCTGAGGTTTTATCGCCTGCAGGGACTTTAGAGAAGCTAAAAGTGGCTGTTCGGTATGGAGCTGATGCTGTTTTTATAGGTGGACAAGCTTATGGTCTTCGTAGCCGTGCAGGAAACTTCACCTTTGAACAGATGGAAGAAGGCGTGCAGTTCGCTGCCAAGTATGGTGCCAAGGTCTATGTAGCTGCCAACATGGTTATGCACGAAGGAAATGAAGCTGGGGCTGGTGAGTGGTTCCGTAAGTTGCGTGACATTGGGATTGCGGCAGTTATCGTGTCAGATCCGGCCTTGATTATGATTGCAGCAACAGAAGCACCAGGTCTTGAAATCCACCTCTCTACCCAAGCCAGTGCGACGAACTATGAAACGCTTGAATTTTGGAAAGAACTGGGCTTGACTCGTGTCGTTTTGGCGCGTGAGGTCTCAATGGAAGAATTGGCAGAGATTCGCAAACGCACAGACGTAGAGATTGAAGCCTTTGTACATGGAGCCATGTGTATTTCCTACTCAGGTCGCTGTACGCTTTCAAACCACATGAGTATGCGTGATGCCAACCGTGGTGGTTGTTCGCAGTCTTGCCGTTGGAAATACGACCTTTACGACATGCCTTTTGGTCAAGAACGCAAGAGTCTTAAAGGTGAAATTCCTGAAGAATTTTCGATGTCAGCCGTTGACATGTCCATGATTGATCATATTCCAGATATGATTGAAAATGGTGTGGATAGTCTCAAGATTGAAGGACGCATGAAATCTATTCACTATGTTTCAACTGTAACCAATTGTTACAAGGCGGCTGTGGATGCTTATCTTGAAAGTCCTGAGAAATTTGAAGCTATCAAACAGGACTTGGTGGATGAAATGTGGAAAGTTGCCCAACGTGAATTGGCAACAGGTTTCTACTATGGCACACCTACAGAAAATGAACAGTTGTTTGGTGCACGTCGTAAAATCCCTGAATACAAGTTTGTTGCTGAAGTTGTTTCTTATGACGAAGCAACCCAGACAGCAACCATTCGTCAACGGAATGTTATCAATGAAGGCGATCAAGTTGAGTTTTACGGACCAGGTTTCCGTCATTTTGAAACCTATATTGAAAATCTTCACGATTCTAAGGGCAATAAAATCGACCGAGCTCCAAATCCAATGGAACTCTTGACAATCAAGGTTCCACAACCTGTTCAGGCAGGTGACATGGTCCGCGCTCTCAAGGAAGGTCTTATCAATCTCTATAAGGAAGATGGAACCAGCGTCACAGTTCGTGCCTAGATAAGGAAAAGGGAATGATTCAAGTGCAAGGATTGTTGGTAGATAATGAAAGCAGATGTGTTCACTATCATGGTGAAAAGGATATTATTTCCCTCCAGTGCTATGAGTGTAAAAAATACTATGCTTGCTATCAGTGCCACAATGCTATAGAAACGCATTTGTTTTCACCCTACCCCTTGACGCTTACCGAGGATCGACCGATTTTATGTGGGGTTTGTAAGAGGACAATAACATTTCAAGAATATCAAAAGCGGATAACCTGCCCTTATTGCAAATCTCCATTCAATTCAGGGTGTAAACAACACTATTCTTACTATTTCAAATAAAATGAATCTATCCAAGTTCTAAACTTGGATTTTTCAATTTATTTCGGATTATTTCGGAAAATATAGAAAAAGTGGAAACACATTTCATCATAAAATGAGAAACTTATCTATCCAGTGGTATAAAAATAGCAAAAATAGAAATAAATCATCTGAAACGCTTCCAACGTAAGTAAAAAGTTGACAAAAACAAATTTTAGGACTAAACTAAGTAAGTAAATTTTAAATAAAAGGAGAATTCATCATGAATTTAACATTTTTCGGTCTATGTCTTGCCTGTATGGGTGTATCCCTTGCAGAAGGATTTTTGATGAACGGTTTGTTCAAGTCTGCAGCACGCCAACCAGATATCATCCCACAATTGCGTAGTTTGATGATCATGGGGATCGCCTTTATCGAAGGAACATTCTTTGTAACTCTCGTATTTTCATTTATCATCAAATAAAGAGAAGTATAAAATGGAAAAGGGAGGATTCTAGATGGAAGAAAGTATCAATCCAACCATCAATATTGGTCCTGTTACCTTTGATTTAACCTTGACAGCATTGACTTTGTTGTCTGTGGCACTGATTTTTGGCTTTATCTATTGGGCAAGTCGTAATATGACTGTGAAACCCAAAGGAAAGCAAAATGTACTAGAGTATCTCTATGACTTTGTAGTCGGATTTACAGAACCCAACGTAGGTTCTCGGTACATGAAAGATTACTCACTCTTTTACCTGTGTTTATTTCTTTTTATGGTTATCGCAAACAATCTTGGTTTGATGGCGAAACTTCAAACTACAGATGGGACAAACCTTTGGACATCGCCAACTGCAAATCTCCAGTTTGACTTGGCTTTGTCATTTGGAATTATCCTGATGACCCATATAGAAGGAATTCGTCGTCGTGGTATTAAAAAATATCTAAAAGGTTTTGTAACCCCAGGTTTTATGACACCGATGAATCTCCTTGAAGAAGTCACGAATTTCCTATCACTTGCTTTGCGGGTGTTCGGGAATATCTTTGCCGGAGAAGTGATGGCAAGCTTGCTTATTACTCTTTCTCATCAGGCTCTTTATTGGTATCCAGTCGCATTTGTTACCAATCTTGTCTGGACGGCATTCTCTGTGTTTATTTCCTGTGTTCAGGCCTATGTATTCACAGTCTTGTCTTCAATGTATCTAGGAAATAAAATTAATGATGAAGAGTAGAAAGGAGTAAATGATGCACGTAACAGTAGGTGAATTGATTGGTAACTTTATTTTAATCGCTGGCTCTTTTATCCTTTTGGTCGTCTTAGTCAAAAAATACGCGTGGTCAAACTTGACGAGTATCTTTGAAGAACGAGCTGAAAAGATTGCTGCTGATATTGATGGCGCTGAACAAGCTCGTCAAAAAGCAGAGACTCTTGCCCAAAAGCGAGAAGATGAATTAGCAGGTAGTCGTAGTGAAGCTAAAACTATCATTGAAAATGCTAAAGAGACAGCTGAAAAGAGTAAATCAGATATTTTGGCTGAAGCTAAGCTAGAAGCTGGTCGCTTGAAAGAAAAAGCTAACCAAGAAATTGCGCAAAACAAAGCTGAGGCTTTACAAAGTGTTAAGGGCGAGGTGGCAGATTTGACAGTTAGTCTAGCTGGGAAAATCATCTCACAAAACCTTGACAGTCATGCCCATAAGGAACTCATTGATCAGTATATCGATCAGCTAGGAGAAGCCTAATGGACAAGAAAACAGCAAAGGTCATTGAAAAGTACAGCATGCCTTTTGTCCAATTAGTGATTGAAAAAGGAGAAGAGGACCGGATTTTTTCAGACTTGGATCAAATCAAGCAAGTCGCAGAAGAAACGGGCTTACCTTCTTTTTTAGCTCAGGTGGCAGTCGATGAGTCAGATAAGGAAAAAACAGTTCGTTTCTTTCAAGACTCTGTGTCACCTTTAATGCAAAACTTTATTCAAGTTCTGGTTTACAACCACAGAGCAAATCTTTTTTATGAAGTAATTGCAGATTGTTTGAATCGCCTTGAAAAAGAGACCAATCGTTTTGTAGTCACGATTTCTTCAGCCCATCCTTTAACAGATGAACAGAAGGAACGTCTGCTCCCATTGATAGAGAAAAAAATGTCTCTGAAAGTGCGGAGCGTCAAAGAACAAATTGATGAAGGACTCATTGGTGGTTTTGTCATTTTTGCTAATCACAAGACAATTGATGTGAGTATTAAACAACAACTTCGAGTTGTTAAAGAAAATTTGAAATAGAAAGTGGTGTTCTTTTGGCAATTAACGCACAAGAAATCAGCGCTTTAATTAAGCAACAAATTGAAAATTTCAAACCCAATTTTGATGTATCTGAAACAGGTGTTGTAACCTATATCGGGGACGGAATTGCGCGTGCTCACGGCCTTGAAAATGCCATGAGTGGGGAGCTGTTGATTTTTGAAAACGGCTCTTATGGAATGGCGCAAAACTTGGAGTCAACAGACGTTGGGATTATCATCCTAGGTGACTTTACAGATATTCGTGAAGGCGATACCATTCGTCGTACAGGTAAAATCATGGAAGTTCCTGTTGGTGAGAGCCTTATTGGACGTGTTGTGGATCCACTTGGTCGTCCAGTTGACGGTCTTGGAGAAATCCATACTGATAAGTCTCGTCCAGTAGAAGCGCCGGCTCCTGGTGTTATGCAACGTAAGTCCGTATCAGAACCATTGCAAACAGGTTTGAAAGCTATTGATGCCCTTGTTCCGATTGGTCGTGGTCAACGTGAGTTGATTATCGGTGACCGTCAGACAGGGAAAACAACCATCGCTATTGATGCTATTTTGAACCAAAAAGGTCAAGATATGATCTGTATCTATGTAGCGATTGGACAAAAAGAGTCAACTGTTCGTACGCAAGTTGAAACACTTCGTCAGTACGGTGCCTTGGACTACACAATCGTTGTGACAGCTTCTGCTTCACAACCTTCTCCATTGCTCTTCCTAGCTCCTTATGCTGGGGTTGCTATGGCAGAAGAGTTTATGTACCAAGGAAAGCATGTTTTGATCGTTTATGATGATCTTTCAAAACAAGCGGTCGCTTATCGTGAACTCTCCCTCTTGCTTCGTCGTCCACCAGGTCGTGAAGCCTTCCCTGGGGATGTTTTCTACCTTCATAGCCGTTTGCTTGAGCGTTCAGCTAAGGTTTCTGATGAACTTGGTGGTGGTTCAATCACAGCTCTACCATTTATCGAGACACAAGCAGGAGATATCTCTGCTTATATCGCAACCAACGTGATTTCAATCACAGATGGTCAAATCTTCCTTGGCGATGGTCTCTTCAATGCGGGTATTCGTCCAGCTATCGATGCGGGTTCATCTGTATCTCGTGTAGGTGGTTCTGCACAAATCAAAGCTATGAAGAAGGTTGCTGGTACACTTCGTATCGACCTTGCTTCATATCGTGAGTTGGAAGCCTTCACTAAGTTTGGTTCTGATTTGGATGCGGCTACTCAAGCTAAGTTAAATCGTGGACGTCGTACCGTTGAAGTTCTGAAACAACCAGTTCACAAACCATTACCTGTTGAGAAACAAGTAACCATTCTTTATGCTTTGACACATGGTTTCTTGGATACGATTCCTGTAGATGACATTGTTCGTTTTGAGGAAGAGTTTCATGATTTCTTTGATGCACAGCATCCAGAGATTTTGGAAACTATTCGTGAAACAAAAGACTTGCCAGAAGAAGCAGTCTTGGATGCTGCGATTACAGAGTTTCTCAATCAATCCAGCTTCCAATAAGAATAGAGGTGTCAGATGGCAGTATCTCTAAATGATATTAAAACAAAAATCGCCTCAACAAAAAATACTAGTCAAATCACTAATGCCATGCAAATGGTATCGGCTGCCAAGTTAGGTCGCTCTGAAGAAGCAGCACGCAACTTTCAAGTTTATGCTCAGAAGGTTCGTAAGCTTTTGACGGATATTCTGCATGGTAACGGATCTGGTGGTTCTACCAATCCGATGCTCATTAGTCGTCCAGTTAAGAAAACAGGCTATATCGTTATTACTTCAGACCGTGGCTTGGTTGGAGGTTATAATGCTTCCATCCTTAAAGCTGTGATGGAGCTGAAAGAAGAATACCATCCAGATGGTACAGGTTTTGAGATAATCTGTATTGGTGGTATGGGAGCTGATTTCTTTAAGGCTCGTGGTATTCAGCCAATCTATGAACTACGTGGCTTGGCAGATCAACCTAGTTTTGATGAAGTTCGTAAAATTATTTCAAAAACGATTGAAATGTATCAAAATGAACTTTTTGATGAACTCTATGTTTGTTACAACCATCATGTCAATACTCTCACAAGTCAAATGCGTGTGGAACAAATGCTGCCGATTGTTGACTTAGATCCAAATGAAGCGGATGAAGAGTATAGCTTGACCTTTGAGTTGGAAACGAGTCGTGATGAGATTCTAGAGCAGTTGTTACCTCAGTTTGCAGAAAGTATGATATACGGGGCTATCATCGATGCCAAGACAGCTGAGAATGCTGCAGGTATGACAGCCATGCAAACGGCAACTGATAATGCCAAGAAAGTCATCAATGATTTGACAATCCAGTATAACCGTGCCAGACAGGCGGCGATTACACAAGAAATTACAGAAATTGTAGCGGGGGCTAGTGCCTTAGAATAAGGCTTTGCCTCCCTCGTATCAAAATGAACTTAGGACCTAGGTGAACTAGGAACCGACAGTATCTTATATAGAATAGGAGAAGGAGATGAGTTCAGGTAAAATTGCTCAGGTTATTGGACCCGTTGTCGACGTCTTGTTCGCAGCAGGGGAAACACTTCCTGAGATTAATAATGCACTTGTCGTCTACAAAAATGACGAAAGAAAAACAAAAATCGTCCTTGAAGTAGCCTTGGAGTTGGGTGATGGTATGGTTCGTACGATCGCCATGGAATCAACAGATGGTTTGACTCGTGGAATGGAAGTTTTGGACACAGGCCGTCCAATCTCTGTTCCAGTAGGTAAAGAAACTTTGGGACGTGTCTTCAACGTTTTGGGAGATACCATCGACTTGGATGCTCCTTTCGCTGAAGACGCTGAGCGTCAGCCAATTCATAAGAAAGCTCCAACTTTTGATGAATTGTCTACCTCATCTGAAATCCTGGAAACAGGGATCAAGGTTATCGACCTTCTTGCCCCTTACCTAAAAGGTGGTAAAGTTGGACTTTTCGGTGGTGCCGGAGTTGGTAAAACTGTCTTGATCCAAGAATTGATTCACAATATTGCCCAAGAACACGGTGGTATTTCAGTATTTACTGGTGTTGGGGAACGTACTCGTGAAGGGAACGACCTTTACTGGGAAATGAAAGAATCAGGTGTTATCGAGAAAACAGCCATGGTATTTGGTCAGATGAATGAACCACCTGGAGCACGTATGCGTGTTGCCCTTACTGGCTTGACAATCGCCGAATATTTCCGTGATGTAGAAGGCCAAGATGTGCTTCTCTTTATCGATAATATCTTCCGTTTCACTCAAGCTGGTTCAGAAGTATCTGCCCTTTTGGGTCGGATGCCTTCAGCCGTTGGTTACCAACCAACCCTTGCTACGGAAATGGGTCAATTGCAAGAGCGTATCACTTCAACTAAGAAGGGTTCTGTAACTTCTATCCAGGCTATCTATGTGCCAGCGGATGACTATACTGACCCTGCGCCAGCAACGGCCTTCGCTCACTTGGATTCAACAACTAACTTGGAACGTAAGTTGGTACAGTTGGGGATTTACCCAGCCGTTGACCCACTTGCTTCAAGCTCTCGTGCCTTGGCACCTGAGATTGTTGGTGAGGAGCACTATGCAGTTGCTGCTGAGGTCAAACGTGTTCTTCAACGTTACCATGAATTGCAAGATATCATTGCTATCCTTGGTATGGATGAACTCTCTGATGAAGAAAAGACTTTGGTTGCTCGTGCCCGTCGTATCCAGTTCTTCTTGTCTCAAAACTTCAACGTTGCCGAACAATTTACTGGTCAACCTGGTTCTTATGTACCAGTAGCGGAAACAGTTCGCGGCTTTAAGGAAATCCTTGAAGGAAAACATGACCATCTACCAGAAGATGCCTTCCGTGGTGTCGGTTCAATCGAAGATGTGATTGCAAAAGCTGAGAAAATGGGATTTTAAGAGGTGATCTATGGCTCATTTAACAGTCCAGATCGTGACACCAGATGGCCTCGTCTATGATCACCATGCCAGCTTTGTATCGGTACGAACTCTGGATGGTGAGATGGGGATCTTGCCACGACATGAAAATATGATTGCGGTTTTAGCGGTTGATGAAGTAAAGGTAAAACGAATCGATGACGATACTCATGTGAACTGGATTGCAGTGAACGGAGGAATTATCGAGATTGCCAATGACATCATTACTATTGTAGCAGACTCAGCAGAACGTGCTCGTGATATCGATATTAGCCGTGCCCAACGTGCTAAACTTCGTGCTGAACGTGAGATTGAAGAAGCACAAGATAAACACTTGATTGACCAAGAACGGCGAGCTAAGGTTGCTTTGCAACGCGCCATTAACCGTATCAATGTCGGAAATAAACTATAAAATAAAAATGAACTTGCTTAAGCAAGTTCATTTTTATTTTACATTAATGTTTAAATGTGATGCAAACGGCTTCGGGAACTTGGAAATCGTTAGAAAGCTCAGCTAATCGACCAGTTTCGGGATTACGTTTAAAGACGGTTGCATTATCTGAATCTTGGTGAACTGCAATTAGAAATTCTTGGTCAGGAGTAAGATTGAAATCGCGCGGATTTTGTCCGTGGCTGGGCACAATTTCTAATAACTCCAGACTACCATCAGCTATGATGCTAAATACAGCAATGGAATCATGACCTCGGTTTGATGCATAGAGATATTTGCCGTCTTTTGAAAGACGAATGGCAGCAGTAGCATTAAAGTCCTCATATCCATCTGGCAAAGTCGAAATGACTTGCATGCGTTCAAATTCACCAACACCATCGTAAATCAAGACTTCAATGGTACTGTTGAGTTCACAGATGAGGTAGGCAATCTTATAATGATGATGGAAAACGATGTGGCGAGCACCTGCTCCAGCTTGGCTGTGATAAGTGTAGAGTTTACTTAGTTTTCCTTCTGGGCTAACATCGTAGGTCGTTACTTCATCCGTTCCTAGATCACATGTGACGAGATACTGGTCAGGTGTTAGATCCGTAAAGTGTACATGTGGGGAAGATTGGTTTTCATGAGGACCTTGTCCGCTATGCTGATCTAGATCTGTTTGGATGAGGCTACCATCCGATTGACGTTTATAAACTAGAACTTGACCTTTATGATAGTTGGCCCCATAAACAAGACCACGTTTTTCATCTACTGCCACATAACAATGAGGAGCGCCTTCTTCCACCACATGATTTAACAAAGTGCCGTCGGTCTTGTAAGCAGCGATTCCACCCAAGCCATCCTGGTTCCCTACGGTGTATAAGTGTTGCTGTTGGTCAAAGGCAAGGTAGGTCGGACTTGGTTCAGCAGCAAAGAGTTCAAGATTTTCAAGCTGGCCTGTTTCTGTATTAAAATCAGCTTTGTAAATCCCTTTAGATAAGCGACGAGTGTAAGTTCCAAAATAAACAGTTTCTTTCATGTCCATACCTCTTAATAATGATAAGTTCATTATACCACAAAATGAAATTCTTAACTGACTTTCATCATTTTTTGAAAATTACAGAAAACATCTTAGGGGGATTTATTTAGTTTTTACCTTGCTTTCAAAAATCAAAGTGATATAATAATCATATATTTGATTTAAAGGAGTGTCTTATGAAAAAACGTATTTTTCTAACGGCTGCAGTAGCAGTGTTGTCATCAGCACTACTAGCAGCTTGTTCGTCTGGTGGTAAAAATGCTAACCAACCTGTGACTTATACTTATGTCTTCTCATCGGATCCTGCAACTTTGGACTATACAGTTTCTGGAAATTCCAGTACCAAACAGGTGACTGGGAATGTCATCGATGGTTTGCTTGAGAATGACCAATATGGAAATCTTGTGCCGTCTGTAGCAGAGGACTGGAGTGTTTCTAAAGATGGTTTGACTTACACCTATAAAATCCGGAAAGGGATTAAGTGGTACACTAATGAAGGCGAGGAATATGGTGAAGTAAAGGCTCAGGATTTCGTGACAGGTTTGAAACATGCTGTCGCTAAGAAATCACAAGCCCTCTATCTCGTACAGGATTCAATCAAAGGGTTAGATGATTATATTAACGGGAAAACAAATGATTTTTCTACTGTTGGAATTAAGGCGACAGATGATTATACTCTTGTTTATACGCTTAATAATCCTGAATCTTTCTGGAATTCCAAGACAACGATGGGTGTTTTAGCACCAATCAATGAAGACTTTTTAGCCTCTAAAGGGGATGATTTTGGTAAACCTACTGATGTTACAAGTATTCTATACAATGGTCCTTACCTTCTGAAAGGTCTCACATCAAAATCTTCAATCGAGATGACGAAAAACCAAAACTATTGGGATAAAGGAAATGTTTTCATTGATGATATAAAATTAACCTTCTTTGATGGTCAAGATGCAGACTCTCTTGGTCGTGGTTTTGATGAAGGCCACTACCCAGCAGCTCCCCTCTTTAAGAATTCTGCGAACTATGAGCGATTTAAAGAAAAATACAAAGACAACATTGTGTATGGTCAACAAAGAGGAGGTAGCTACTACATTTCAACTAATATTGATCGTGTAGCCTATAACCATACTTCTAAAACAACGGACGAAGAAAAGACATCTACTAAGAAAGCTTTGTTGAACAAAGATTTCCGCCAAGCCTTGGCTTTTGGAGCAGATCGTAAGGCTGCTGTCTCTCAAGTATTTGGTGATGAAGTTGCCCCTCGTAAATTACGTACTAGCTTTACACCTCCAACGTTTGTTCAAATTGGAGATCAATCTTTTGGTCAAGTAACAAAAGCAGAACTTGACAAGTTGGATACTGCTTGGAGCGATGTTAGCCTAGATGATGCACAAGATTCACTTCATAATGTAGAGAAAGCTAAAACCAAACTTGAAGCGGCTAAGAAAACTCTTCAAGCCGACGGTGTTCAGTTCCCTATTCATTTGGACTTGCCAGTTTCCTCTACTCAAACAGATTTTGTACGTCAAGCTCAATCGTATAAACAATCAATAGAGGAAGCTCTTGGAGTTGAAAATGTAGTGGTTGATATCCAACAAGTTTCTGATGATGAATTGGGAAGTATGACCGTTCTTGCAACTTCAAAAGACAATATCGACTGGGATATCAATCCAAACAGTGGATGGAGCCCAGACTATGCAGATCCATCAACCTATCTTGATGCATTTGATCCAACATCTGGACCAACTCTTCTTGGAGCACTTGGTATTGCACCAGGATCAGATAGTTCAGCCATTAAGGCAGTAGGATTGGATAAATACAAAGAATTACTTGATGATGCAAACAGTGAGAAAACAGATCTCGAAAAACGCTATTCAAAATATGCTAAAGCTCAAGCATGGTTGACAGATAGTGCTTTGATCATCCCTGTTAACTCTGACGGTGCCCAAATGCTTGTTACAAAGAAAGTTCCAGGAACAGGAGCAGATGGTTGGGTCGGTGATAAAACAGGTGAAAACAGTTATAAATATCTGAAGATTCAAGATAAGATTGTGACAAGTAAAGAAATGGAAGAATTCCGTAAGAAATTTGCTGAAGAAAAAGCAAAATCAAACGAAGAATACCAAAAACAACTATCAAGTCATATTAAAGATTAAATAAATCTCCTCAATTGTGTACTGACCCCAAAAAGTTAGACAAATAATTTAAGTGAAGGATTTAGTTCTGTATTGCACAGGACTAAGTCCTTTT
>NZ_JBJUSE010000011.1:0-61201 GCF_046098135.1 Streptococcus sp. ST16
CCGAACACAGCAGTTAAGCCCTAGAACGCCGGAAGTAGTTGGGGGTTGCCCCCTGTGAGATATGGAAGTCGCTTAGCAAGAGGAGTCAGGGAGCTGGCTCCACTCTTTTGGGAGTTTAGCTCAGCTGGGAGAGCATCTGCCTTACAAGCAGAGGGTCAGCGGTTCGATCCCGTTAACTCCCATATAGGTCCCGTAGTGTAGCGGTTATCACGTCGCCCTGTCACGGCGAAGATCGCGGGTTCGATTCCCGTCGGGACCGTTTAAGATAACGGAAGTTATTTTAGACTCGTTAGCTCAGTTGGTAGAGCAATTGACTTTTAATCAATGGGTCACTGGTTCGAGCCCAGTACGGGTCATATTTGCGGGTTTGGCGGAATTGGCAGACGCACCAGATTTAGGATCTGGCGCTTAACGGCGTGGGGGTTCAAGTCCCTTAACCCGCATAATAGAAAGCAGCCGGCTTAGCTCAGTTGGTAGAGCATCTGATTTGTAATCAGAGGGTCGCGTGTTCAAGTCATGTAGCCGGCATTTTTTTATATAGAATAAGAGGTCGATGCGAACGTAGTTCAGTGGTAGAACACCACCTTGCCAAGGTGGGGGTCGCGGGTTCGAATCCCGTCGTTCGCTTAGAGAGGCCGGGGTGGCGGAACTGGCAGACGCACAGGACTTAAAATCCTGCGATTGGTAACGATCGTACCGGTTCGATTCCGGTCCTCGGCATATAATGATGAGCACCCTTAGCTCAACTGGATAGAGTACCTGACTACGAATCAGGCGGTTAGAGGTTCGACTCCTCTAGGGTGCATTTTTTTATTTAACGCGGGAAGTAGCTCAGCTTGGTAGAGTACTTGGTTTGGGACCAAGGTGTCGCAGGTTCGAATCCTGTCTTCCCGATCGATTAAGGGGATACTTAAGTGTATCTTTTTTATTTGATAAATTGTAAAATATAGTGCAACAAAAAAACTCATAGCGTTTCATTGGTGTAAACTGTAAGTAACCACACAAACAGAATCCCGAGGAAAAACTATGAGCTACTCCCATCTTACCATAACGGACCGAATAAAGATAGAAATCTACATCGAATTAGGTTTAAAATCTTGCCAAATTGCAAGTAAACTTAGCGTCCATAAGTCTACCATTTCAAGAGAGTTAAGACGATGTCAAAATGGTTACTCCGCAGTCTTAGCACAGGAACAGTACGACCACAGGGCTAAGCAAAAAGGTCGGAAGTCTTGTTTAACACCAAAGTTGAAAAAGGAAATTAAGAACGGTTTAAAATCCTCTTGGTTGCCTGAACAGATTTGTGGGCGCTATCAGCTTGAACAAAAGCCAATGGTCGCTTTTAAAACCATCTATAACTGGCTCTATGCTGGTTTGATTGATCTAGATTTAAGCGTCCTTCGTCGTAAAGGGAAGACTCGACAACCCAAAGAAACACGTGGAAGATTTAGGATTAGCACGTCGATTGTCAAACGTCCTAAAGAGATCCGGAATCGTAAAACTTTTGGCCACTGGGAACTTGATACTGTAGTGTCTTCCAGAGGCAAAAGCAAGGGATGTTTAGCGACTTTTCTAGAGCGAAAAACTCGTTTTTACTTAGCTTTCAAGCTACCAGATAGAACAGCCAAAGCCATGTTTTCACCCATCGAACAACTTTGTAAGCTATTTCCAAAAGAGACTCTTAAAACCTTTACTTCAGACAGGGGAAAAGAGTTCGCCTGCTATCCTCTGGTAGAGAATTTAGGAATTTCTTTTTTCTTTGCGGACGCCTAATCATCCTGGCAGAGAGGAAGCAATGAAAACGCAACTGGCTTACTAAGAGAATATTTCCCAAAGAAAACAGATTTAGCTGTATATCTGATGAGGCTTTGAACAAGGCCTTATATGATATCAATCACAGACCGCGAAAATGTTTAGCTTATTCTTGCAATTTATCATTTAGTAAGGAGATTCCGAGAATCTTCTTTTTTTGTTTATCGAACAAAGTTGTCTAAACTAGCAGTGCTTAAGGAATGGTAGTGGTTATATATTTTCTTTAATTATGGTAAAATAGTAAGAGAATAATGTGAGGAAATTGGATGTCAAGTAAGTTTGAAATTTTAATGAATCAAATAGGAGTCTCTGATCAATTGAGACAGGATCCTGCTCTTGTTAATGCAAGTATTGAGCGTGTTGTGGTTCATAAAATTAGTAAGATTTGGGAATTTCATTTTGTATTTTCTAATATTTTACCGATTGAAATCTTTTTAGAGTTAAAGAAAGGACTGAGTGAAGAATTTTCTAAGACAGGGAATCAAGCTGTTTTCGAAATCAGGGCTCTCTCTCAAGAATTTTCAAATGAACTCTTGCAGGTCTACTATAAGGAGGCTTTTTCTGAAGGTCCATGTGCTAGCCAAGGGTTTAAGTCTCTTTATCAGAATTTACAAGTTCGTGCAGAGGGGAATCAGCTCTTTATTGAAGGTTCAGAGGTGATTGATAAGGAACACTTTAAGAAAAATCATCTTCCTAATTTAACAAAGCAACTTGAAAAATTTGGTTTTCCAGCTTTTGTCTGCCAAATCGAAAAGAATGATGCTCTTACACAGGAGCAGGAGGAAGCCTTCCATACGGAGAATGAACAAATCGTTCAGGCTGCTAATGAAGAAGCTTTGCGTGCTATGGAACAACTGGAACAGATGACTCCCCCTCCAGTAGAAGAGAAGTCGGCCTTTGATTTTCAGGCTAAAAAGACTGCGGCAAAACCAAAATTGGATAAGGCTGAAGTTACCCAGATGATTGATGTGACGACTGAGGAAAATCGTTTGGTCTTTGAAGGGGTCGTTTTTGATGTGGAGCATAAGGTGACCAGAACTGGTCGCGTTTTGATTAACTTTAAAATGACGGACTACACTTCAAGTTTTTCAATGCAAAAATGGGTTAAGAATGAAGAAGAGGCTCAGAAGTTTGACATCATTAAGAAAAATTCTTGGCTTCGTGTTCGTGGGAATGTAGAGATGAATAACTTCACACGCGATTTGACAATGAACGTGCAGGATGTGCAGGAAGTTGTTCACTATGAGCGGAAGGATTTGATGCCAGAAGGTGAGCGTCGGGTTGAGTTTCATGCTCATACTAATATGTCGACCATGGATGCTCTGCCAGAAGTAGAGGAAATCATTTCGACAGCTGCAAAGTGGGGACACAAGGCGGTTGCCATCACGGACCATGGAAACGTTCAGTCTTTCCCACATGGCTACAAGGCAGCTAAGAAAGCTGGAATTCAGCTGATCTATGGAATGGAAGCCAATATCGTTGAAGACCGTGTTCCTATCGTTTACAACGAAGTGGAGATGGACTTGTCAGAAGCAACCTACGTGGTTTTTGACGTGGAAACGACGGGACTTTCAGCTATCTATAATGACTTGATTCAGGTTGCGGCTTCTAAGATGTATAAGGGAAATGTTATTGCCGAATTTGATGAATTTATCAATCCTGGATATCCCTTGTCAGCCTTTACTACCGAGTTGACTGGAATTACAGATGATCATGTCAAAAATGCCAAACCACTGGAACAAGTTTTGCAAGAATTCCAAGAATTTTGCAGGGATACGGTTCTAGTTGCCCACAATGCTACCTTTGACGTTGGCTTTATGAATGCTAACTATGAGCGTCATGGTTTGCCTAAGATTAGCCAGCCAGTTATTGATACGCTCGAGTTTGCTAGAAACCTCTATCCTGAGTATAAACGTCATGGTTTGGGACCTTTGACCAAGCGTTTTGGTGTGGCACTGGACCACCACCACATGGCCAACTACGATGCGGAAGCTACTGGTCGTTTGCTCTTTATCTTTATCAAGGATGTAGCAGAAAAACATGGTGTGACTGATCTGGCTAGACTGAATATTGATTTGATTAGTCCAGACTCTTATAAAAAAGCTCGGATCAAGCATGCGACCATCTATGTCAAGAATCAAGTAGGTCTAAAAAATATCTTTAAGCTGGTTTCGTTGTCCAATACCAAATACTTTGAAGGGGTACCACGGATTCCGAGAACGGTTCTAGATGCTCATCGGGAGGGCTTGATTTTAGGAACAGCTTGTTCTGAAGGTGAAGTTTTTGATGCAGTCGTTTCCCAAGGTGTGGATGCGGCGGTTGAGGTGGCCAAGTATTATGACTTTATCGAGGTTATGCCACCAGCTATCTACGCTCCCTTGATTGCTAAGGAGCAGGTCAAGAATATGGAGGAGCTCCAGACTATTATCAAGAGTTTGATAGAGGTCGGAGACCGTCTTGGCAAACCTGTTCTGGCTACGGGAAATGTCCACTATATCGAACCGGAAGAAGAGATTTACCGTGAAATTATCGTCCGTAGTTTGGGCCAGGGGGCTATGATTAACCGAACCATCGGTCACGGTGAGCATGCCCAACCAGCTCCTTTGCCAAAGGCTCATTTTCGAACAACCAATGAGATGTTGGATGAATTTGCCTTCTTGGGCGAGGATCTAGCACGCAAATTAGTCATTGAAAACACCAATGCCTTGGCAGATATCTTTGAACCTGTTGAGGTCGTTAAGGGTGACTTGTATACACCTTTCATCGACAAGGCTGAAGAAACGGTTGCTGAGTTGACCTATAAGAAAGCTTTTGAGATTTATGGAAATCCGCTGCCAGATATCGTTGATTTGCGGATTGAAAAAGAATTAACTTCCATTCTGGGGAATGGATTTGCCGTGATTTATCTGGCATCGCAGATGCTGGTGCAACGTTCCAATGAACGGGGCTACTTGGTTGGTTCTCGTGGGTCTGTTGGGTCCAGTTTTGTTGCGACCATGATTGGGATTACGGAGGTTAATCCTCTCTCTCCTCACTATGTCTGTGGTCAGTGTCAGTACAGCGAGTTTATCACGGATGGTTCTTACGGTTCAGGTTTTGATATGCCCAATAAGGATTGTCCAAACTGTGGTCACAAACTCAGCAAAAATGGGCAGGATATTCCGTTCGAGACCTTCCTTGGTTTTGATGGAGATAAGGTTCCCGATATTGACTTGAACTTTTCGGGAGAAGATCAGCCTAGCGCTCACTTGGATGTGCGTGATATCTTTGGTGAAGAATATGCCTTCCGTGCGGGAACGGTTGGTACGGTGGCTGCCAAGACTGCCTATGGATTTGTAAAGGGCTACGAGAGAGACTATGGGAAGTTTTATCGTGATGCAGAGGTGGAACGCCTCGCTCAGGGTGCGGCTGGTGTCAAGCGGACTACAGGACAACACCCAGGGGGAATCGTTGTTATTCCGAACTACATGGATGTCTACGATTTTACGCCTGTTCAGTATCCAGCAGATGACGTGACGGCTGAATGGCAGACGACTCACTTTAACTTCCACGATATCGACGAGAACGTCCTCAAACTTGATGTACTGGGGCATGATGATCCGACCATGATTCGGAAATTGCAGGACTTGTCTGGTATTGACCCTAATGAAATTCCCATGGATGATGAAAGCGTTATGGCTCTCTTTTCTGGAACGGAAGTTTTAGGGGTGACGCCTGAGCAAATTGGAACTCCGACGGGTATGTTGGGAATTCCAGAGTTTGGAACTAACTTTGTACGTGGAATGGTAGATGAGACACATCCGACGACTTTTGCGGAGTTACTTCAGCTGTCTGGTCTGTCCCACGGTACCGATGTGTGGTTGGGAAATGCCCAGGATCTGATCAAGCAAGGAATTGCGGACCTATCAACTGTTATCGGTTGTCGGGACGATATCATGGTTTACCTCATGCATGCAGGTCTCGAACCTAAGATGGCCTTTACCATCATGGAACGGGTACGTAAGGGTTTGTGGCTAAAGATTTCCGAAGAGGAGCGAAATGGCTATATCGAAGCTATGAAGGCCAATAAGGTGCCAGAGTGGTATATCGAGTCCTGTGGGAAAATTAAGTACATGTTCCCTAAAGCCCATGCGGCAGCCTATGTTATGATGGCCTTGCGTGTAGCCTACTTCAAGGTTCACCATCCAATTTATTACTACTGTGCTTACTTCTCAATCCGTGCTAAGGCTTTTGATATCAAGACCATGGGTGCGGGCTTGGATACTATCAAGCGTAGAATGGAAGAAATCTCTGAAAAACGGAAAAACAACGAGGCTTCTAATGTGGAAATCGATCTCTATACAACTCTTGAGATTGTCAATGAGATGTGGGAACGTGGGTTCAAATTTGGGAAACTCAATCTTTATCGCAGTGATGCGACTGAATTCCTCATCGATGGGGATACCCTCATTCCGCCATTTGTAGCAATGGATGGTCTAGGAGAGAACGTTGCTAAGCAGTTGGTGCGAGCGCGTGAAGAGGGAGAATTCCTCTCTAAAACAGAACTACGCAAGCGTGGCGGACTCTCATCAACCTTGGTTGAAAAGATGGATGAAATGGGGATTCTCGGCAATATGCCAGAGGACAACCAGTTGAGTTTGTTTGATGATTTGTTTTAAGAATTAGAACGGAGAACATCTTTATGAAACTTAGAATCTTTGCGGAAGACAAACCAGCTGAAAAGGTTTTTGACTATCAGCTAGAGCTGGCAGATGAAACAATTATCCTATCGACAGTGCTTCTGTCGGGTGCCATTGCTTTAGCAGGATTGTTTTCTGCTTTAAAAGAAAAATAGAAAAGGAAGAATAGAATGGTTTTACCAAATTTTAAAGAAAATCTAGAAAAATATGCGAAATTATTGGTTGCGAACGGAATTAACGTGCAACCTGGTCACACCTTGGCTCTCTCTATCGATGTGGAGCAACGCGAGTTGGCTCATCTGATCGTGAAGGAAGCCTATGCCTTGGGTGCGCATGAGGTCATCGTTCAGTGGACAGATGATGTCATCAACCGTGAGAAATTCCTCCACGCGCCGATGGAGCGTCTAGACAATGTGCCAGAATACAAAATTGCTGAGATGAACTATCTCTTGGAGAACAAGGCTAGCCGTCTTGGAGTTCGCTCATCTGATCCAGGTGCCTTGAACGGAGTGGATGCTGACAAATTATCAGCTTCTGCTAAAGCGATGGGACTTGCCATGAAGCCAATGCGTATCGCAACTCAATCCAACAAGGTTAGCTGGACAGTGGCGGCCGCTGCTGAACTTGAGTGGGCTAAGAAAGTCTTTCCAAATGCTGTGAGCGATGAAGAAGCAGTTGATCTCCTTTGGGACCAAATCTTCAAAACTTGCCGTGTCTACGAAGCAAATCCTGTTAAGGCTTGGGAAGAACATGCAGCCATCCTTAAGAGCAAGGCGGAAATGCTCAATAAAGAGCAATTCTCAGCCCTTCACTACACAGCGCCAGGGACAGATTTGACACTTGGTTTGCCTAAGAACCACGTTTGGGAATCAGCTGGTGCTATCAATGCACAGGGCGAAGGGTTCTTACCAAATATGCCAACAGAAGAAGTCTTTACGGCGCCTGACTTCCGTCGTGCAGATGGTTATGTCACTTCTACAAAACCACTTAGCTATAACGGAAATATCATTGAGGGAATTAAAGTAACCTTTAAGAATGGAGAAATAGTAGATATCACTGCTGAGAAGGGTGATCAGGTCATGAAAGACCTTGTCTTTGAAAATGCGGGTGCGCGTGCCTTGGGTGAATGTGCCTTGGTACCAGATCCAAGTCCAATTTCTCAGTCAGGCATTACCTTCTTTAATACCCTTTTCGACGAAAATGCTTCAAACCACTTGGCTATCGGTGCTGCCTATGCGACCAGCGTTGTTGGTGGAGCAGAGATGAGCGAAGAAGAGCTTGAAGCAGCAGGACTTAACCGTTCAGATGTTCACGTGGACTTTATGATTGGGTCTAGTCAAATGGATATCGATGGTATCCGTGAGGATGGAACACGCGTACCCCTCTTCCGTAATGGAGACTGGGCAAATTAAGGAGAAGCTATGATTGGAAGCATGTTTGTCGGCCTTTTAATCGGACTATTAGCTGGAGCTATCACCAATCGTGGAGAACGTATGGGATGCTTTGGGAAGATGTTCCTCGGCTGGATTGGTGCCTTTCTAGGACAATTACTCTTTGGTTCTTGGGGGCCAAGCCTAAACGGTACAGCCATTATCCCAGCAGTTCTCGGTGCCATGATTGTCTTAGCTATCTTCTGGGACAGAGGAAGTTAGCTTTCCGACTCTGAAAAGGAAAGGAGGTTGGTCATTGAGCCAGCCCCTCCTTTTGAGTATGATATAATAGTTCTATGAGATTAGATAAATTTTTAGTTGCCTGTGCTGTGGGGAGTCGAACAGAGGTCAAAAACTTGCTCAAGGCTGGGCGCGTGACGGTAAATGGTAAAAAAGAAAAGTCAGCAAAGCTGCAAATAAATGAAGAAAAAGATGAGATTCACTTTGATGGTCAAGTGCTAGAGTACGAGGAGTTTGTTTACTACATGATGAACAAGCCCCAAGGAGTCATTTCGGCGACTGAAGATCCCAAGCATAGAACTGTTTTAGACTTGTTAGATGACTATGCTCGCGCCAAGGAAGTCTTTCCAGTGGGGCGCTTGGATATTGATACCCATGGTCTTTTGCTTTTGACTAATGATGGTCAACTGGCTCATGCCCTTCTTTCACCCAAACGTCATGTGGATAAAACTTACTTGGCTCAGGTCAAGGGGATTATGACCCAAGAAGATGTGGAAACATTTGCCAAGGGCATTTCTCTCAAAGACTTTACCTGCCAGCCTGCTAGACTGGAGCTTGTTTCTACAGATACAGAAAAGAATCAAAGTTTGGTTCGTGTAACCATTGCAGAAGGGAAGTTCCATCAGGTCAAGCGTATGGTATCCTACTGTGGCAAGGAAGTAGTGGACCTACAACGTTTGACGATGGGAACTTTAGCTTTGGACGAGAATTTAGAACGAGGAGAATGGCGTCGCCTGACCAAGGAGGAGTTAGAAATTCTCCTTGCTAGTATTGCTTAGTTTGGATTATGTTAGGAAAGGTGAGGGAGAATGTCCTTACCTTTTTCGTTTTTCAGTTGCTTCCTTTGTGAAAAGAGTTATAATAGACAGTAGAATAAAAGGAGGAATCTATGAACGCGATTCAAGAATCATTTACAGATAAACTTTTTGCCAACTATGAAGCAAATGTCAAATACCAAGCGATCGAAAATGCTGCCAGCCATAACGGAATTTTTGCAGCCCTAGAACGTCGCCAAAGCCATGTAGACAATACACCTGTTTTCTCGCTTGATTTGACCAAGGACAAGGTGACCAACCAGAAAGCATCTGGTCGTTGCTGGATGTTTGCAGCTCTCAACACCTTCCGCCACAAACTCATCTCTCAATACAAACTGGAAAACTTTGAGTTGTCACAAGCCCACACATTCTTCTGGGACAAGTACGAGAAATCCAACTGGTTCTTGGAGCAAGTGATTGCGACTGCAGACCAAGAATTAACGAGCCGCAAGGTTAGCTTCCTACTCCAAACTCCACAACAAGATGGTGGACAATGGGATATGGTCGTTGCCCTCTTTGAGAAATACGGTGTCGTTCCTAAGTCAGTTTACCCTGAGTCCGTTTCTTCTAGCAGCAGTCGTGAGCTCAATGCCATCCTTAACAAATTGCTCCGTCAAGATGCTCAAATCTTGCGTGACTTGCTCGCTTCTGGTGCAGATCAAGCGACTGTTCAAGCTAAGAAAGAAGACCTCTTGCAAGAAATCTTTAACTTCCTTGCTATGTCACTAGGACTTCCACCACGTAAGTTTGACTTTGCTTATCGTGATAAGGATGATAACTACCAAAGCGAAAAGGGGATCACACCACAGGAATTTTACAAGAAATATGTCAATCTACCTCTAGAAGATTATGTTTCTGTTATCAACGCCCCAACTGCTGACAAGCCTTACGGTAAATCTTACACAGTTGAGATGTTGGGGAATGTCGTTGGTAGCCGTGCAGTTCGCTACATCAACGTACCTATGGAGCGTTTGAAAGAATTGGCGATTGCCCAAATGCAAACAGGAGAAACTGTTTGGTTTGGTTCAGATGTCGGTCAACTTAGCAACCGCAAAGCTGGAATTCTTGCGACTGATGTTTATGACTTTGAATCAAGCATGGATATTCAACTCACTCAAGACAAAGCTGGACGTTTGGACTACAGCGAAAGTTTGATGACTCACGCCATGGTCTTGACAGGTGTGGATTTGGATGAAAATGGCAAGTCAACCAAGTGGAAGGTTGAAAACTCATGGGGAGACAAGGTCGGTACAGATGGTTACTTCGTTGCCTCAGATGCTTGGATGGATGAATACACTTACCAAATCGTTGTCCGTAAGGAATTGCTGACAGCAGAAGAACGGGCTGCTTATGAAGCAGAACCAATCGTACTTGCACCATGGGATCCAATGGGTGCCTTGGCAGAATAAAGTATAAAGAAAAGAGGTTAGGGGAATCCTAGCCTCTTTTTAAGTTCTTCTTAAAGTGGCGATAGATGATGCTTGCCAAGGGAGTTCTTCTTATTTTGAGTCTTTAAGTGACAGAGAAAAGGATATGTGTTACTATAGTAGTACAAAAGGATATCGGAGTAGAAATGAAGTATTTAAGTAGTCAAGACATCAAGGATCGTCAACGAAATATCAGCGACATTAAACCTTATAAAACAACCAAGGAAATTGTCGTTTCAAATATCTTTACCTTTTTTAATGCTATGAACTTGGCTCTGGCAGTTCTGGTAGCCACAACCTTGCGATTTGAAAATATGCTCTTTTTAGGTGTGATTGCTATCAATACAGCCATTGGGATTTTCCAAGAAGTGCGTTCAAAAAATACTTTGGAAAAACTAAGTTTGCTTGGTAAAAGTAAGTACAAAGTCAATCGAGATGGTCAAACAATCGAGATTGATCCAGAGGACATCGTTCTGGGTGAGTATCTGCATCTCAATCTGGGTGATCAGGTGCCTGTCGATGCAGAAGTCCTTGAAGGGAATATTGAAGTGGATGAGTCCTTGCTGACTGGTGAGAGTGATTCGGTCTTTAAAACAGCAGGTGACAAGCTGATGAGCGGAAGCAATGTTGTCAGCGGTACTTGTCTGGTTACGGCGACGGCTGTGGGTCCAGATAGTTATATCAATAAACTCGCAAAATCCAGCAAGGAATTCAAAAAATATCCTTCTCAGCTGCGCGATTACATGGATAAGATTTTAAAAATCGTCTCCATCTTGCTGGTGCCAGTTGCCATTCTGCTTTATGTCAGAGGTTTTAGTCTAGGACGGTCTTATGTTGAAATTGTTTTGGGAAGTTCAGGTGCCTTGGTCGGCATGATTCCAGAGGGCTTGATTCTCCTGGTTAGCGTCTCCCTAGCGGTAGCGGCCATGAAGCTGGCTAAAAAGAAGGTTCTGGTGCAGGAGCTATACTGTGTGGAAACTTTGGCGCGAGTAGATGTTCTTTGTTTTGATAAGACAGGAACTATCACGACGGGGAATATGAAGGTCCAAGAAATGGATGCTAATGTAGCAGAGAAACTATCTTCTTATTTGGCTTATTTTGAGGATGAAAATGCAACTTCACGAGCTCTGAAGACTTACTTAACCTGTGAGAAAAAGTGGGAAGTTCAAGAAGTCGGTGCCTTTTCAAGCAAAAACAAGTATTCCTTTGTCCAAGTAAAAGATGGTGGGACCTATTTCTTCGGTGCCTATGAGTTTTTAGGCTTTACCCAGCCGATGGATGCCTACTATGAACATCTGAAGCGGCAAGGTTTTCGAATCTTAACACTTGCCCATAGTAAGGACCAGATTACGAGTCCAGCCAATATGGAACTACTGGGGCACGTCGTTTTGTCAGATGAGATTAAGGACAATACCAAGGAAACCTTTGACTATTTCGAATCTCAAGGTGTTGAGGTGAAGATTATCAGTGGTGATAATCATGTGGCTGTATATGGGGTGGCTCGTAAGGCAGGTTTTAAGGAAGAAGCACAGGCGATTGATATGAGCAAGGTGAGCAATGATGACTTTGAAAGAGTAGTTTTGGAACATGATATCTTTGGGCGCGTGACACCAGAACAAAAACAAAAGATGGTGACCGTTTTGCAAAATGCTGGTAAGACAGTTGCCATGAGTGGTGACGGGGTCAATGATGTTCTAGCTCTTAAGAAAGCAGATATTAGTTTCGCCATGAAGGGAGCAACGAGCGCAGCCAAAAGTGTGTCCAATATTGTTTTTTTGACCGATGATTTTGCGGTATTTTATGATATCTTGATGGAAGGTCGCCGGGTCATCAATAACATCCAAAAGGTAGCCTCTCTCTTTCTGACAAAGACCTTCTTCTCCATCGTGTTTGCGATTTTAAGTGTGGTATTTGGTTTGGAATTTGCCTTTATCCCCATTCAGTTTACAATCATTTCAGCCATTACGATTGGGATTCCATCTTTCTTCCTAACTTTTGAGTCCAATAAAGAAAAGGTTAGCACACATTTTATGCGAGATATTTTGACCAATGCTGCGATTGGTGGTGGCATTCTGGTTGCTAGTGTTCTCCTGACGAACTTCTTTATCACTGTCCCAGGTCAGGTCAAATTTATTTGCTTCCTCCTTGCCCTGATCAATGGTCTGTGTCTAGTTGCCAAGGTCAGTCTGCCTTTTAATCGATACAAACTGGTCTTGCTCGTACTTTTGAGCCTTACAGCCCTTGTTGGAGTGCTTGCCAATACCTTTATCCTGCAAGGAGCGTATGTGCCTTTAGAAACCACCCAAGTTGTCTATGTAGCCATCCTAGCAGTGGTGATTGGGGGCTTGCATTATTTGACTAGAAGAAAAAGTTGATACACAAAAAGAATCAAGACTTAATCCTGATTCTTTTTTATTTATATTCTCGATGGTTTACATGATACCGAAGAAACGAGCTGCAATACCTACTGCAAAGAGAGCAAGGATGATTGCGATTGGTGATACTTTTTTCTTAAGCAACCACATGCAAAGGAAAGTAAGGAGAAGTCCCATCAATCCTGGAATCAATGAGTTCAACTGACCTTGAAGAGTTTGTGGTTGAACGCTATCCAAGCTCAATCCGCTGAGTGCTTGACCAAGGATTCCCTTCAATTCTCCACCTGTTACAGCGCCTTCTGGGAAGTTGATGTAGGCACCTTCAGCCAATTGTTTACCTGGAAGGTTCACAGTAAAGTTGATAGATACCCAACGTTGTACAAGAACGGCAAGGATGAACATACCAAGGATAGATGCTCCTTTAGTGATATCTTTCAAGATGCCACCAGACATGTCTTTAGTGATTTCAGATCCAGCTTTGTAACCGAACTCTTGTGTATACCATAGGAAGGCCATACGGATAGCATTCCATCCAAAGAAGAAGAGAAGAGGACCAACAATATTACCAGATGCAGCAAGTGATGCACCAAGGGCTCCAAGGATAGGACGAACTGTAAACCAGAATACTGGGTCACCAATACCAGCAAGAGGTCCCATCATACCGATCTTAACCCCTTGGATAGCCGCGTCGTCGATCTCAACACCGTTAGCGCGCTCTTCTTCAAGTGCAAGAGTAACCCCCATGATTGGAGCAGCTACGTATGGGTGAGTGTTGAAGAATTCAAGGTGACGCTCAAGAGCAGCCGCTTGGTCTTCTTTTTTAGTGTACAATTTTTTGATAGCTGGGATCAATGAGTAAGCCCAACCCAAGTTTTGCATACGTTCGTAGTTCCAAGAACCTTGAAGGAATTGTGAACGCCACCAAACTTTTTGACGATCTGATTTTGATAATTGAATTTTTTCAGCCATGATTGTTCCCCTTTCTAGTAGTCTTCTAGGATATCACCGATTGGGTCGTTAGAAGTCGCAGCTCCGCCGCCACCGTTTCCACCTTGTTTTGAAAGGTTAAGGTAGATGAAGGCAAGAGCAACACCGATGACACCAAGGGCAATCAAAGTCAATTGAGAGATTGCTGCAAGAGCAAAACCGATAGCGAAGAATGGCCATACTTCACGAGTTGCCATCATGTTGATAACCATAGCGTAACCAACGGCAACGACCATAGCACCACCGACAGCCATACCACCATTCAACCATTCTGGCATTAGGCCAAGAGCGTCTTGAACAGCAGAAGCAGGGATAGCGATAAGGAAGGCTGCAGGGATAGCGATACGAAGACCTTGAAGAACAAGGGCAAAGTAGTGAGCGCGTTCAACAGCCGCAATGTTTCCTTCTTTTGCAGCTGCGTCAGCTGAGTGAACCAAGGCAACTGAGATTGTACGAACAATCATTGTCAAGAAAAGTCCAGCTACAGCAAGAGGGATAGCTGTGGCTGTTGCGACGGCGATACCTTCAGTAGTAAAGTTACCACCTTTGATCAAGATGATCGCTGCAGCAACAGATGCAAGAGCAGCGTCAGGAGCTACGGCAGCTCCGATGTTAGCCCAACCAAGGGCGATCATTTGAAGAGATCCACCAAGCATAACACCTGCTTCGAGGTTACCTGTTACAAGTCCGATAAGGGTACATGCGACGATTGGTTGATGGAATTGGAATTGGTCGAGGATACCTTCAAGACCTGCAAGGAAGGCAACAACTACAACCAAGATAGCAGAAATGATTGAAATATCTGACATGGTTTTATTCCTTTTCTATTTAGTTTTAATAAAGTACTTAATCCTGTTTTCAAAAATGATAGAAACAGATTAAAATTATTGGACGTTCGCTTTGTTAATCAAGTCAAACAAATCTTTTTTCGTGTCGTTTGGTACTTTACGTACATCAAATTCAACACCGAGGTCACGCATTTTTTCAAATGTTGCAACATCATCTTTGTCCATAGACAAGACGTTATTGATCATTGTTTTACCTGTTGAGTGGGCCATAGAACCAACGTTAAGGGTCTTGATTGGTACGCCACCTTCGATGGCACGAAGAGCATCTTGAGGTGTTTCAAATAAGATAAGAGCATGTGTGTTACCAAAACGAGGATCTTTTGCAACCTCAATCAATTTTTTGATTGGTACAACGTTGGCTTTTACTCCGTTAGGAGCTGCTTGCTTGATCAATTCTTTACGCAACTCGTCGTTTGCAACGTTATCTGAAGCAACGATGATACGGTCTGCTTTTGAATCTGGTGTCCAAGCAGTTGCGACTTGTCCGTGAAGAAGACGTGTGTCAAGACGGGCAAGATTGATTTTCAATTTACCGTCTCCGATAACAGTTCCTTCTGGAATAGCAGCTTGGGCAACTGGAGCAGCCGCAACACTAGCCCCTTCCTCAACTGGGTTAAGCTCTTCTGGAAGAGCTTTGATGCCATCTTTGGCTTCTTTAATGATATTCGCAGCGACTTTATCCACACCTGCAGTAGCGTCCATAAGGCGCTCAGTATAGGCTTGAATCAACATCGGCAAGTTAAGCCCTGTGATGATGGCAAATTTACGCTCAGGGTTTTCTCCCATCACGCGGCTAGCTTGGTTGAATGGAGATCCACTCCAAAGGTCAGCCAATACTAGAACCTCATCTTCTGCGTCAAATGCAGCCACAGCGTTGTTGAATTTAGCGTAAAGATCATCTGGACCTTCATTTGGCATAAAGGTTACAACTTGAACCTTTTCTTGTTCACCAAAGATCATAGATCCTGACTGATGAATACCCGCAGCAAATTCGCCGTGGCTCGCAATAATGATTCCGATACTCATTATTGTCATTCCTCCTTTTAAAATGTTTGACTTATAGGTTTCCTAAAAAACCTCAGACGTACCTAGTATAAATCGTTTTTATATAAAAATCAACTACTTTTTCGAAAATTGTAAAAGTTTTCAATGAAAATAGGCTTACAAAATGTTAATATATAAATAATTTCAAAAAATATATGAAAATAGAAATAGAAAATTTAATATAAAAATACTGAAAATGAGTGACCTCTATGAAAATAGAATGAAAATAAAAAAGAAAAGATTGCAGAGCAGCAATCCTCCTTTTTATAGGAATAAAGTTTGTAAAGCGTGGGCTACCCCGTCTTCTTCGTTGGTCAGAGGAAGTTGCTCGTCTGCATATGGAAGGAGAGCAGGATTGGCGTTTTTCATAGCATATCCCTTGCCTGCAAATGCCAACATTTCGGTGTCATTATGTTCATCACCAAAGGCGATTAAGTCTTTTTTATCACGATTCATAACATTGAGCAAGTACTCTAGAGCAAAGGCTTTGTTTACCCCCTTGGGTGTACATTCGAGGATGTTGAGAGGGCCACCCCAGGTATTGATAGCTAGTTGATGCTGATAAAAACGATTCATCTCGTCCGCTAGAGCGTATTTGTCCTCAACCCTTGTTTGCAAGAGAATGCAGTTAGGATTCTTGGTTACTCGTTCGGGTTTGAATTGATTTTCCGGTTGGAAGTTCTCTACGCCAAATAGTTTAGGGTCCGCAATTTCTTCATTTGGAGCTGTAATGTAAAATTTCTTACGGTATTCTCCTGCAATAAAGTCGGCCTGAATATCCTCTTTACGTTTGACCATATCTAGGAGATATTTTTTGTCCAAGGTTAAGCATCTTTCGTGCTCCCAAGCCTGTCCTGGTAGATGGGTGAGGGAACCATTAAAGTTAATCATAGGAGTATGTAGCTCTAGTTCGCGGTAGAAGTCTTTTGCCATGCGATACGGACGCCCCGTCGTGATGATGACATGGTGTCCTTTTTCTGAAATTTTTTTGATCGTCTCTTTGGTAAAATCGGAGAGCTTGCTTTCGCTATTCAGCAGGGTTCCGTCCAAATCGACTGCGATAATTTTTTTAGTCATATAAACCTTCCTAGTCGTTTCCAGATAAGATGTCTACTATTATATCAAAAAGAAAGAAGAAAAGCAGACTCGAGATAAAAAACAAAAATTGTTCCAATTTGGTAAATAAACCAAATAAATATATTGAAAAGGTGAATGATAAGTGGTATAATACTAATATTGTTCGTAAAAAACAAAAGGAGATTCATAATGGATAAACTATTTAAACTAAAAGAGAACGGGACGGACGTTCGTACGGAGGTTCTCGCTGGTTTAACAACTTTCTTTGCAATGAGTTACATTCTCTTTGTAAACCCACAAATGCTTGCGCAGACAGGGATGCCTGCTCAAGGTGTTTTCCTAGCAACAATTATTGGTGCAGTAGCTGGTACCCTGATGATGGCCTTCTATGCGAACCTGCCATACGCTCAAGCACCAGGTATGGGACTCAATGCCTTCTTTACCTTTACAGTCGTATTTGGGCTTGGTTATTCATGGCAAGAGGCCTTGGCTATGGTCTTTATCTGTGGGATTATTTCGCTAATCATTACCTTAACAAATGTTCGTAAAATGATTATTGAATCCATTCCCAATGCGCTTCGTTCGGCTATTTCAGCAGGTATCGGTGTCTTCCTTGCCTATGTAGGGATTAAGAATGCTGGTCTTTTGAAATTCTCTATTGATCCAGGAAGTTATACAGTTGCTGGTGAGGGTGCTGATAAGGCCCAAGCAGCCATTACAGCAAACTCTTCAGCAGTTCCAGGTCTGGTTAGCTTTAATAATCCGGCTGTTTTAGTGGCTATTGCAGGTTTGGCTATTACGATTTTCTTTGTTATTAAGGGCATCAAGGGAGGAATTATTCTTTCTATCCTAACAACGACAGTTCTTGCTATCGCTGTTGGTTTGGTTGATGTATCAAGCATTGATTTTTCTAATAACCATGTAGGTGCAGCCTTTGAAGATTTGAAGACAATCTTTGGTGCAGCACTTGGCTCACAAGGATTGGGTGCTTTAATCTCAGACACTGCTCGTCTACCGGAAACACTTATGGCTATTCTGGCCTTCTCGTTGACAGATATTTTTGACACAATTGGTACCTTGATTGGTACAGGTGAAAAAGTCGGTATCGTAGCGACAAATGGTGAAAATCACCAATCAGATAAGTTGGATAAGGCTCTTTACTCTGACTTGATTGGTACTTCGATTGGTGCCATCGCAGGTACTTCAAACGTGACAACCTATGTTGAGTCTGCAGCGGGTATCGGTGCGGGTGGACGTACTGGTTTGACTGCCTTGGTAGTTGCGGTTTGTTTTGCAATTTCAAGTTTCTTTAGTCCACTTTTGGCAATTGTTCCATCAGCTGCGACGGCTCCAATTTTGATTATCGTTGGGATTATGATGCTCGGTAGCTTGAAAAACATCCACTGGGATGATATGGCTGAAGCTGTCCCTGCCTTCTTTACGTCTATCTTCATGGGATTCAGCTACTCTATCACACAAGGGATTGCAGTTGGTTTCTTGACTTATACGTTAACAAAAGTTGTCAAAGGTCAAGCCAAGGATGTGCACGCGATGATTTGGATTTTGGATGCCTTGTTTATCCTTAACTATATCAGTATGGCGCTTTAAATGATATAATAGTAAGAGGGGGGTTCCCCCTTTTACTATAAGGAGGTATATCATGAAAGAAAAGACGATCTGGCGAGAGGTTTGGGACAGAGGGAAGTGGATCCTCATCCTTTTAGCAGCTTTTGTCCTATCACAATTTCCTTTAGGGTTATCCGCTTGGTTGACTTCTAGACAATTTCCGCTTTTGCAGTCAGGACTCTTAGTTGGTGCCTTGTCTATTGTCGTTTTGGTGGTATTTATTATTGGTGCGCGGAAAACAAAGCTTGCTACCTTTAATCTATCCTTTTTTAAAGCTAAGGACCTAGCTCGCTTGGTATTGAGTTATCTAGTAATCTTTGCTACTAATTTATTGGGCTCAGCTTTGCTTCGCATGATGAATGAAACAACGACGAGTAATCAATCAACGCTTAATGGTTTGGTTCAGAATAGTTCCTTGATTTCTACCTTCTTCTTGATTGTATTGGTTGCTCCGATTTGTGAGGAAATTTTGTGTCGTGGGATTATTCCCCAAAAGATTTTCCGTGGAAAAGAAAAACTAGGTTTTATTGTTGGTGCAATCGTCTTTGCCTTGCTCCATACGCCAACTAATTTGCCTTCTGTGATTATTTATGGAGGGATGTCAACAGTTTTGACTTGGACAGCCTATAAGACTGAGCGTTTGGAGATGTCCATTTTGCTTCATATGATTCTCAATGGTATTGCATTTTGTTTGTTGGCCTTATTGGTATTGATTAGTAGAAATCTAGGTCTATCATTCTAAGCCATTGACCTACTTGGAAAAGATGAATACTAGCGTGTCCATCTTTTTCTTTTTATGGTAAAATAGAGGGATAATATGGTAAAGAACCTTAAGGAAGTGACCGTTATGTCCAATAAAGTCAACCACGTAAAAACAGCCATTTGTGGCATTATCAATGTAACCCCAGATTCTTTTTCAGATGGTGGGCAGTTTTTTGCTCTTGAGCAGGCACTCCAGCAGGCTCGTAAATTGATAGCAGAAGGAGCGAGCATGCTAGATATCGGTGGAGAATCGACTCGGCCGGGCAGTAGTTATGTTGAGATAGAAGAGGAAATCCAGCGAGTTGTTCCAGTGATTAAAGCTATCCGTGAGGAAAGTGATGTTCTCATTTCCATCGATACTTGGAAAAGTCAGGTGGCAGAGGCTGCTTTGGCTGCTGGTGCCAATCTGGTCAATGATATCACTGGTCTCATGGGAGATGAGAAAATGGCGGATGTAGTTGCTAAGGCTGGAGCAAAAGTGGTTATCATGTTTAATCCAGTTATGGCTCGTCCTCAGCATCCTAGTTCGCTCATCTTTCCTCATTTTGGTTTTGGACAAGCTTTTACAGAAGAAGAGTTAGCTGACTTTGAAAAAGTGACAATCGAAGACTTGATGGAGGCTTTCTTTGAACGTGCCCTAGCGAGAGCGAATCAAGCTGGGATAGCAAGAGAAAACATTTTGCTGGATCCAGGAATTGGTTTTGGTCTCACCAAGAAAGAAAATCTGCTCCTTCTACGGGATCTGGATAAACTACACCAGCAAGGCTATCCGATTTTTCTTGGAGTTTCGCGTAAGCGGTTTGTCATTAATATCCTGGAGGAAAATGGCTTTGAAGTTAATCCCGGGACCGAACTTGGTTTCCGCAATCGAGACACAGCTTCGGCTCATGTAACCAGTATCGCTGCGAGACAGGGTGTGGAAGTAGTGCGCGTGCACGATGTAGCCAGTCACAGGATGGCGGTTGAAATTGCGTCAGCCATTCGATTGGCAGAAGATGCGGAAAATCTAGATTTAAAACAATATAAGTAAGATGAACGAAATTCAAAACAATCAATGGATTGCCCACTATCGGACCGACCAACCGCATTTCGGTTTGGAACGAATGGTAGAACTCCTAGCTCTGCGAGGCAATCCCCATCTCAAACTCAAGGTTATCCATATCGGCGGAACAAATGGTAAAGGTTCAACCATTGCTTTTTTGAAAAAGATGCTGGAAAAGCTAGGTCTAAGAGTTGGTGTGTTCAGCTCGCCCTATCTCATTCATTATACAGACCAGATTAGCATCAATGGGGAATCCATCCCAGAAGCGAGGCTGGAGGCCCTCATGGCAGACTATCAGTCTTTGCTTGAGGGGAAATCTGCTGACAATTTGCAGGAAACGACTGAGTTTGAGATTATCACAGCCCTAGCCTATAATTACTTTGCCTCAGAGCAAGTAGATGTAGCCATCATGGAAGTCGGTATGGGAGGCCTTCTGGATAGTACCAATGTTTGCCATCCAATTTTAACAGGAATTACGACCATTGGACTGGATCATGTGGCCCTACTTGGTGACACCTTGGAAGCCATAGCAGAGCAGAAGGCTGGTATTATCAAGCAAGGCATTCCCTTGGTGACAGGTTATATTGTTCCAGAAGCCCTGGCTGTTATTGACCGCATTGCGGAAGGGAAAGATGCACCGAGAATAAGATATGAGAGAGATTATCAAGTCAGTTATCAAGAAAGCGTAGTAGCGGGTGAAATCTTTGATTATACCAGTTCTGTCAGACAAGGTCGCTTTCAAACAGGCCTGCTCGGTTTGCACCAGATTGAGAATGCGGGGATGGCACTTGCTCTCCTAGACACTTATTGCCAGGAGACTGGGCGGGAGTTAGCAAGTAATGACTTGGTTGCTCAAGCTTTGAAAGAAACCAGATGGCCAGGGCGTTTGGAGGTCGTGTCTAGTGCCCCCTTCTTGCTTTTAGATGGGGCCCACAATCCCCATGCTATCAAGGCCTTATTAGCAACCTTGCAAGAACGCTTTGCGGATTATCATAAGGAAATCCTCTTTACCTGCATCAAAACCAAGGCCTTGGAGGATATGCTGGATTTGCTAGAAACGGTGCCAGATAGTCAATTGACTGTAACCCATTTTGACGATAGTCGGGCGACTGATGAAAGCGTGCTGAAAGAGACAGCCAAGTCTAGAAATCTCAATTACCAAAGTTGGCAGGATTTTCTAGAGCAGAAATTGACAGATAAAAATGAAGAGAAACAAACAGTTAGGATTGTCACGGGTTCCTTGTATTTCTTGAGCCAAGTGAGAGCCTATCTGATGGAGAGGAAGAACGAGAATGGATATACAAAAGATTGAAGCAGCTGTAAAAATGATTATCGAGGCTGTAGGAGAGGATGCTAACCGCGAGGGATTGCAGGAAACACCTGCTCGCGTAGCCCGTATGTACCAAGAGATTTTTTCAGGTCTTGGCCAAACTGCTGAGGAACATTTATCAAAATCCTTTGAGATTATTGATGATAATATGGTAGTGGAAAAGGATATCTTTTTCCATACTATGTGTGAGCACCACTTTTTGCCATTTTATGGTAGAGCCCACATTGCCTACATTCCAGATGGACGTGTGGCAGGCTTGTCCAAGCTAGCCCGTACGGTTGAAGTTTATTCTAAAAAACCACAGATTCAAGAACGGTTGAATATCGAAGTGGCCGATGCCTTGATGGAGTATCTGGGGGCTAAAGGAGCCTTTGTTGTCATTGAGGCGGAACATATGTGTATGAGCATGCGTGGCGTCAGAAAACCAGGCACAGCAACTTTGACGACAGTAGCTCGTGGTCTATTTGAAACAGATAAGGACCTCCGAGATCAGGCTTATCGTCTAATGGGACTATAAAAGAATCCGCTATAAGCGGATTTTTCTAGAAAGGACTAGTTATGGATCAACTGCAGATTAAAGATTTGGAAATTTTTGCCTATCATGGTCTTTTTCCTAGTGAGAAGGAATTGGGGCAGAAGTTTGTTATTTCCGCAAGCTTATCCTATGATATGAGCAAGGCGGCTACAGACTTGGATTTGACAGCCTCTATCCATTACGGAGAACTGTGTCAGCAGTGGACGACTTGGTTTCAGGAAAGCACTGAGGACTTGATTGAAACGGTAGCCTACAAACTAGTTGAACGTACCTTTGAGACCTATCCTCTTGTCCAAGAGATTGAGTTGGAACTAAAAAAACCGTGGGCGCCAGTGCATTTACCGCTAGATACCTGCTCGGTGACCATTCACCGTCGTAAGCAGCGGGCCTTTATCGCTCTAGGAAGCAATATGGGGGACAAGCAAGCAAACTTGGAACAAGCCATTGACAAGCTGCGAATTCGAGGTATCCATATTCTCAAAGAGTCCAGTATCTTGACGACGGAGCCTTGGGGTGGTGTGGAGCAAGATAGCTTTGCCAATCAGGTGATTGAAGTAGAAACCTGGCTTCCAGCATCAGTCTTGTTAGAAACCTTGTTAGCCATTGAGTCAGAAATGGGACGGGTTCGAGAGGTGCATTGGGGGCCACGTTTGATTGATTTGGACCTGCTTTTTGTAGAAGACCAAGTCATCTATACAGACGACCTCATCTTGCCTCACCCTTATGTAGCAGAACGCCTCTTTGTCCTTGAACCGTTAGTGGAAATAGCTCCCCATTTTATCCATCCAATCTTAAAGCAACCAATTCGCTACTTGGTTGACCAGTTGGAGCAAGGAAATGCCTAAATTTTCCGAGAGCTATAGCAAGTGGAAGAGTATTGGGGAGGGGCTACTTGCTATTGTTTTAGGGATTCTCTTGATTCGTTTTGGACAAGTTGTGCCACGGATAGGGTACCAGTTGCTGATGGCCTACTTTTCCTTGTCAGCAGTTTGGCACTTGTTGACTCGCTGGTTTCAGGATAAAAAACGTCGGGAAAATATCTTTGTAACCTTGGGCAAGCTGGTGGTTGCGGCTCTCGTGTTTGACTCCATCATCTTGCAAGACCTTGCCCTCTATCTCCTGGTTTTTATCATTGCGAGCTACCAGCTGTTTACAGGCATCATTAGTCTTGTGACCTGGTCTCTCTATCGAAAAAATGCCATTCATCCTCGGCTCCATCATCTCTTCGATGCTGTATGGATGATAGGATTCGGTCTTTATAGCATCTCTCCTTTTCACGATGCAGCGAATTTTGAACTGCTCTTGCTTGGATTTTACTTGCTCATGCTAGGAGCTAGCAGTCTTCGAGACGGTTTCTTTTTTGAGAGGATAGAAAGCAATCCCAACCTGAAACGGCGAATGCGAATGACCTTGCCAATCTTTGTGACGGCTCTGATCCCTATCAGCACCTTGCGCAAATTGAATGAGTGGTTGTCAAATCATGAAAGCCAAGAAGGAAAAGTTCATTCAGAAAGAAAAAATGACCAGACGGTTGATTTGGAAATTTTTGTCCATACATCTGAAACCTCTTTTTTCCTCGCCATGGGACATGTGGATATTTGTTATCAAGGGAAGGTTATTTCCTATGGCTCGTATGATCCCCAATCGGAGCGTTTATTCGGCATGGTTGGAGATGGTGTTTTGTTTAAGGCCAATCGGGAAAAATACATCGAGCTCTGTAAGAGGGAAAGTCAGAAGACCTTGTTTGCTTATGGTCTGAGTTTGACAGATCAACAGAAAGTGGCTATCCAAGCTCGTTTGGCAGAGATAGAAGACCTGTTAATTCCTTGGGAGCCAAGCTCGCAGTTGATGAAAAGAAGAGAGGGTGAGGTCAAGCATACCTACTCCTACCAACTGAAACAGGAAGCAGATGCGACCCTCTATAAATTTAGCTCATCTGAGTTTAAGACCTACTTTGTTCTCAGTACCAATTGTGTCTTACTGGCAGACTCAATCGTGGGAAAAGCTGGGACAGATATATTAAGTCCTCAAGGCTTCATTGTACCAGGGACTTACCAGGATTACCTTGACTTAGAGTATACAAAACCCAATGGTCTGGTTGTTAGTCGCTCCATTTATTAGAAAAAGAAAACTCTAGTTCCTCAGCAGTTTGCGCCGAGAAACTAGAGTTTTTAAAATAGGTCATTTTCTTCTGGAAGGAGGATGGTTTCTCTGCCGTCCATGTCTACAACAAGGACTCTAGGAGGGTAAAGGGGATCAAAAGGATGATTGAAGTCAAAAATCAATGCTAGTCGGAAGGTTCTGACTAGAGAAATGGAAGGTGATTGTCCCCTTATTGTTGATCAGTTGAAACTCAAGCTCTTCTTCTAATTCAAAGACATTTTTCAGGAAATGATCAATAATATACCATAAAGAGTCAATGACATCATCAGGCAAGCTGGTCACGACACCAAAACTAGCGGATCGTCTCTGTGTATTTGTAAAAGCCATGCTTTCCTCCCCCCTTTTATTTTCCTTATCATACAGCAAAATGTCTTAAAAATCAAGAAATCGTACTTGCTTTTTCAAAATGGGAATAAACTGTGAAATTTTTTCAAAGTTTCTCTAAAAAATACTTGAAAGTGTTTACAATAAGTGATAAAATGGAGTAAGTAGATGCGTGAAAGCGAAATTTTCATTATAGAAAGGAAACGGAATGAACACAGATGATACAGTAACGATTTATGACGTCGCCCGTGAAGCAGGAGTTTCAATGGCAACAGTTAGCCGTGTCGTTAATGGCAACAAGAATGTTAAAGAGAACACTCGAAAAAAAGTCCTAGAAGTGATTGATCGCTTGGACTATCGTCCAAATGCGGTAGCCCGTGGTTTAGCTAGCAAGAAAACAACGACAGTCGGAGTTGTGATTCCTAACATTACCAATGGTTATTTCTCAACACTTGCTAAGGGGATTGACGACATTGCTGAAATGTACAAGTATAACATTGTCCTAGCAAATAGTGATGAGGATGATGAAAAGGAAGTTTCAGTGGTTAACACGCTCTTTTCAAAACAAGTCGATGGGATTATCTTTATGGGCTATCACTTGACTGAAAAGATTCGTTCAGAATTCTCTCGTTCACGGACACCGGTTGTTCTTGCTGGTACTGTGGATGTAGAACACCAACTTCCAAGTGTGAATATCGACTACAAACAAGCAACGATTGATGCTGTGGGCTACCTTCTCAAAGAAAACGAGAAAATTGCTTTTGTAAGTGGACCACTTGTCGATGATATCAATGGCAAGGTTCGTTTGATCGGTTACAAGGAAGCGTTGAAAAAAGCTGGACATTCTTATAGCGAGGGATTGGTCTTTGAATCAAAATACAGCTATGACGATGGTTATGCCTTGGCAGAACGCTTGATTTCATCACAAGCTACAGCCGCAGTTGTAACAGGCGATGAATTGGCAGCAGGTGTCCTAAATGGTTTGGCTGACCACGGTGTGTCTGTGCCAGAAGAGTTTGAAATCATTACGACAGATGACTCTCAAATTGCACGATTCACTCGTCCAAACTTGACGACTATTGCCCAACCTCTTTATGACTTAGGTGCTATCAGCATGCGTATGTTGACTAAGATTATGCATAAGGAAGAGTTGGAAGAACGCGAAGTTCTCCTACCTCATGGTTTGACAGAACGCCGCTCTACACGAAAACGTAAATAGAAAAAATCAGGGAATCGTGAAGATTTCCTGATTTTGCGTTCTAGAGAAGGAGTTATACTCAATGAAAATCAAAGAGCAAACTAGGAAGCTAGCCGCAGGTTGCTCAAAGCACTGCTTTGAGGTTGTGGATAGAACTGACGAAGTCAGTAACCATACCTACGGTAAGGCGACGCTGACGTGGTTTGAAGAGATTTTCGAAGAGGATTAGCCTTCCATATAGTCTTTTAAGGCCTGTCCTTTTAGTCCAGCATTAAGGGCGATTAATAATTTGAGACGAGCTTTTTGGGCGTTGAGTTCTTTAACAAAGAAAACGCCTGCCTTTTGCAACTGCACGCCCCCACCTTGGTAGGCATAAACTGGTTCAGCAATACCGTTAAAGCATCGTGAGACCAAGGCGACTGGGATTCCTTTTTGGAGGAGATTTTCCAACTTTTGAGCTGTTTCTTTGGGAACATTGCCTGCTCCGAAGGCCTGAATGACTAAGCCATCCAGCTGTTCCAAGTCTAACATATCGATCAGCTCGTCTGTCATACCGGCATAGGCAGAGATGATGGGAACCAGACCCTGAATATGCTCGAGATCAAAACGGACACGAGGTTCAGCCGTTTTGAAGTAGAGGATTTCTTGCTTCATGATGAGGCCAAGTGGTCCATGTGTTGGGGTTTGAAAGGTGCTGACGTTGGTCGTATGAGTTTTGGTAACATACTTGGCTGCGTGGATCTCGTCGTTCATGACGACCAGCACCCCCTTGTCGGCTGCTTTATCATCGCTAGCAACTCGCAAAGCGCTCAGATAGTTATAAACACCATCGCTACCAAGTTCGTTTGAACTACGCATGGCCCCTGTTAGAACGATGGGGATGGGTGGGATTTTCATGGTATCAAGGAAGTAAGCTGTTTCTTCTAAGGTATCTGTACCATGTGTGATGACAACACCATCGTAGTTATCAGCTTCTTCTTTGATTTTATGATAGAGCACAAGCATATGCTTGGGTTTGATATGGGGACTGGGCAGATTAAAAAAGTCTAGGGCATGAACTTCAATCCCTTCAAGTGGATTGGAAACATGGTTCATGGGATTGTCTTGGCTAGTTACAACTGCCCCAGTGGCGTCAGCTTGCATGGAAATAGTCCCACCTGTATGTAAAACAAGGATTTTCTTAGGCATGATTTAGTCACTCTTTCTGAAATGTGGTATAATCATTGTAACACAAAAGGGGAGAATGGGATAGGATGGAAGTCAAGGCTGTTTTTTTTGATATCGATGGAACGCTAGTCAACGATCGCAAGAGTGTTTTGAAATCCACTAAGGACGCGATTAAGATTGTCAAAGAGCAAGGGGTACTTGTTGGAGTAGCGACAGGACGAGGGCCGTTTTTTGTCAAGGAATTGATGGAAGACTTGGACTTAGACTTTGCGGTGACCTACAATGGCCAATACATTTTTAATAAAGAAAAGGTACTCTTTGCAAGTCCGATTGCTAAATCAAGCCTGCGTCAACTGATTGCTTATGCTAAAAAGGAGCGTAAAGAAATCGCTCTTGGAACTGAGCATGCCGTTGTTGGTTCGAAGATTATGTCATTTGGTCTCGGATCCTTTTCCCAACTGGTTAGTCGTTTTATTCCGACTGTGCTGACAAGAACTGTTAGCCGTTCTTTTAATCGAATGGTCAGCAAGGCAGTTCCTCAAAGGGAAGACGACTTGCTTAACTTGATTAATCAACCCATTTATCAAGTTTTGATGCTGATGACGCCAGAAGAATCTGAGAAGGCAGCAGCTGATTTTGAAGATTTGAAATTAACTCGAAGCAATCCTTTTGCCGCAGATATCATTAACCAAGGAAATTCCAAACTAGAAGGCATTCGCCGAGTAGGAAAAGAATATGGCTTTGATCTCAATCAAGTCATGGCCTTTGGTGATTCAGATAACGACCTGGAAATGTTGGCAGGTGTTGGTATGTCAGTCGCTATGGGAAATGGCAGTAGCAGTGCCAAAGAGGTTGCTAAACACATTACAGCAAGCAATCAACAAGATGGCATCCACAAGGCGCTTGAGCACTTTGGCGTTTTAGCTTCAGAAAAAGTGTTTGTCAGTCGGGACTACCACTTTAATAAAGTCAAGACCTTCCACCACATGATGGATGAACGAACTCAAGAAGAGCCACAGGCATGGGATGCTGAAGGTGCAACCCACCGCGCAGATTTTAAAATTGAAGAATTAGTAGAGTTTGTTCGCGCGGCAAGTTCTTCGGAGGAAGAATTTCAAGCCTCCCTTGCAAGTATGCATGAAGCACTTGATAAGGCGGCAGAGAAAGTGGCGAAAAAGACACCTGCTAAGCAAAATCTGGTCGGTCAAGTGGATGCTTTGATCGATACATTGTATTTCACATATGGCAGTTTTGTTTTGATGGGAGTAGATCCAGAACGCATTTTTGATATTGTCCATGAAGCAAATATGGGGAAGGTTTTCCCTGATGGAAAAGCTCATTTTGATCCAGTTACACACAAAATTTTAAAACCGGATGACTGGGAAGAAAAATATGCTCCAGAACCTGCCATTAAACAGGAGCTACAACGTCAGCTTAAGGCTTATGAGCGACATAAAGAAAGAAATAGAAATAATAAGTAACAAAAAGGAGCTCTAGGCTCCTTTTTTAATAATTATAATGTTTTTTCACTTTCTCTCACGACCAGCAAATCGACTTTTGCATGGCGGAGAATATATTCAGATGAAGAACCGACTAAGAGGCGTTCAAAGGCATTGAGACCTGTAGCACCAACTAAAATCAAGTCAACATTTTCTGCGTCCGGAATCGTCCGAGCGAGGAGAGTTTTGGGATTTCCCATTTCGATGACGATGTGGATATCCGTTAAACCAGCGTCTTTTGCACGCTTTTCATACTCTTTCATCATGCTTTCAGCATCGGCTTGGAGTTCTTCGTAAACTTCAGCATCAAAGGTAGATACGCTTTGAAGAGCGCGTGTGTCAATAACATGGACAATGGTGAGCTTGGATTCATTGCGTAGAGCAGTGTAAACCCCTTTGACAAAAGCCAAGTCCGCTTCTTTAGAACCATCAATTGCGACCATAACATTTTGGTAACGTTGTGCCATAATGAAACCTCCTGAAATTTTCTTACTTTTATTGTAACCCTTTTCACTAAAGAAGTAAAGTAAAAATCATATTTTAAACCATATTGTTAGTCATAGACTTAGTGCGTATATATAAATAAAAGAAAAGAGAATTGGTGAGGATTCTCTTTGTCAATGTTTTTCTTTTGCTTCCTTGTTTATGGAAGCTTGTCGCAGCGACTTTCTAGTGGTATAATGTTACTATCCTGACGAATTGAGGAAAAAAGATGAAAGAATTTAACAAATCTAGCAAGCTAGAGCATGTTGCTTATGATATCCGTGGTCCTGTTTTAGAAGAAGCCATGCGTATGCGAGCAAACGGAGAAAAGATTTTACGCCTGAATACAGGGAATCCAGCAGAATTTGGCTTTACAGCGCCAGATGAGGTCATTCATGATTTGATTATGAATGCGCGTGATAGCGAAGGGTACTCTGATTCCAAGGGTATTTTTTCGGCGCGTAAGGCTATCATGCAGTATTGCCAACTGAAGAAATTCCCAAATGTGGATATTGATGATATTTACCTTGGAAATGGTGTCAGTGAGCTGATTGTCATGTCCATGCAAGGGCTTTTGGACAATGGAGATGAGGTCTTGGTGCCTATGCCAGACTATCCTCTCTGGACAGCGGCTGTCAGCCTAGCTGGGGGGAATGCCGTTCACTATATCTGTGATGAGGCTGCAGAATGGTACCCTGATATTGACGATATCAAGTCAAAAATCACTTCAAATACCAAGGCTATTATTCTCATCAATCCAAATAATCCGACAGGAGCTCTTTATCCCAAGGAACTCTTGTTAGAGATTATCGAGATTGCACGTCAAAACGACTTGATCATCTTTGCAGATGAAATTTACGACCGCATGGTGATGGATGGACATGTTCATACACCGGTAGCAAGTCTGGCTCCAGATGTCTTCTGCGTCAGTATGAATGGTCTGTCGAAATCCCACCGTATCGCTGGTTTCCGTATAGGATGGATGGTCTTATCTGGACCTAAGACACATGTCAAGGGCTATATTGAAGGTCTCAATATGTTGTCTAACATGCGCCTTTGCTCTAACGTTTTGGCCCAGCAAGTCGTACAAACCTCGCTAGGTGGGCACCAGTCGGTGGACGAATTGCTCCTTCCTGGTGGACGGATCTACGAGCAAAGAAACTTCATTTACAATGCCATTCAAGATATACCTGGTTTATCTGCTGTTAAACCCAAAGCCGGACTTTATATTTTCCCTAAAATTGACCGCAATATGTATCGCATCGATGATGATGAACAGTTTGTCCTCAATTTCTTGAAGCAAGAGAAGGTTCTTTTGGTTCATGGTCGCGGTTTTAACTGGCAAGAACCAGACCATTTCCGTATTGTTTATCTTCCTCGTGTAGATGAATTAGCACAAATCCAAGAAAAGATGACTCGTTTCTTGAAACAGTATCGTAGATAGGGCTTACATGAGAAAAAGCTGGAAACATTTGCCTAGAGCTATTGACAAAAGTATCAGAATCAGATAGAATAGTAAAGTATGTTTAGTAACTGATCACTTTATAGCCGGCTAAACGAATACAAAATCTATGAGGAGGTATTCATCGTGAAACGTACTTATCAACCAAGTAAAATTCGTCGTGCGCGCAAACACGGATTCCGTAACCGTATGTCAACTAAAAACGGTCGTCGCGTATTGGCAGCTCGTCGTCGTAAAGGACGCAAAGTTTTGGCTGCATAATCCAAACAAATTCAGCAAAGAAGTCAGTAGGAACTCGAGTCTACTGGCTTTTGTTTTGCTCAACAAGTATAGATAGTGAAGGATTCATACATTTCAGTATGAGTTTTGTATCATGGAATAAGTCTCTGATCTATGAGAAAATTTGAGAAGTTTAGATAAAAAAGCTCAAAATCAAAAACAAATGATTTTGAGTTTTTGTTTATTCTTTTAAGTGATAAGAGTAGCTAGCGACAACGACATCTTCGTGCCATCTGAGAGCGTATTTTAGTTTGAGGCTCATTTGATTGTGGAGGATATTTTGCCAAGGCTTGTTAGGGATAAACTGTGGGACGAGGACTGTAACGGTATAGTTTTTTTGCTTGGCTTCTTGGGCGATTCGTTTGACATACTTGACGCTAGGGGTGATGATGTTTCGGTAGCTAGTGTTGATATTTTTCAGAGTGATATTTGGGAAGTAATCGGCAAATTCCTGAAGAATTTCTTGGTCTTTTTCCGCCGTTTCTTTAGTAGAAATGTGCATGGCCAACACTTCGTCACCGATACTTTGAGCGTAGTTGATGGCTCCGACACTTACTCGAGTGACATTTCCTACTAGGACAAGGACAAGGTTACCGTCATAAGTGCGTTTTTCAATTCCTTCGTAGAGTCGTAGTTGTTTTGCCACTTTTTGGTAATGGTTGTGAATGGACAAAAAGAGGAAGGTCAAGACCAAGATAATTGGGAAGAAAGGCCAGATATCACCTAGTCTGAAGAAGAGTAAAATGAGGACAATGGCATAACAAATGATGGCCCCAAGGATATTAGCAAAGGCAGGTTTTAAGAAGTTTGCTCCTTTTTCCTTTTTCCAATGGCGAATCATCCCAGTTTGAGATAGGGCAAAGGGAACGAAGACCCCGATAGTATAAAGGGGAATCAAGCGTTCAGTATTCCCGTTAAAAATGAGAAGAAGGATCATAGCTCCAAAAGCCAGAGTTAAGATACCGTTGGAGTAGCCAAGACGGTCCCCTTTTTCCATAAAGAGATGGGGCATGTACTTGTTTTTTGCCATATTGTAGGCCAGCATAGGGAAGGCTGAAAATCCAGTATTTGCAGCTACAGCTAGAATCAAGGCTGTCGAGAACTGGAAGAGATAGTAGCTAGCATGACCAAAGAATGAATCACCAAGAATGCCCTTGGCCATTTGCGAGAGAATGGTTTCTCCGTTTTGAGGTGTGATGCCCATCCAGTAGTTTAGGAAGGTAATACCTGCAAAAAGAAAACCTAGAATTAGTGACATGATGGTCAAGGTCTGAGCAGCATTCTTTTCTTTTGGAGTTTTGAAAAATGGGACTGCATTTGAAATAGCCTCAACCCCAGTTAGAGAGGCTGAACCGCTAGTAAAGGCTCTCAATAGGAGAACGATGGAAAGGCTTGGAACAGTTTGCCCAATGGTTGAAGTCGCCTGATAGTTTAGGGAACCTGTAGATAGTTGAAAGAACCCATAAAGCAAGAGAAAGACGGTACTGAAGATAAAGAGGTAGACGGGAATCATCAGAGAGCTGGCAGATTCTTTTAATCCTCTTAAATTCAAGAGCATGAGCAGGCAGACTAGGAAAATAGAGATATGAAGATTGTAGGGATGGAGGGCAGGGATGGCTGCTGTAATTGCATCAGCTCCAGAAGCAACGGATACGGCTACTGTCAGCATATAGTCAACAAGGAGGCTGCCCCCTGCAATCAAGCCTAGTTCAGGGGAGAGGTTTTCCCGAGTGACCATATAAGCCCCACCACCTTGAGGATAGGCATGAATGATTTGACGATAGGAAATGGTCAAACTAGCGAGGAGTAAGAGGACAAAAATACCGATAGGGAGGCTCCACCAAATAGCGAGAGGAGAGAGGCTAACTAAAACGAGAATGACTTGTTCAGGTCCATAGGCAATAGAAGACAGGGCATCACTGGATAACATTGCAAGTGCCTGCATTTTTCCTAATAATCCTCCTTCGCCGTCTGTGAGAGACTTGAGTGGTCGACCGATAAAGGTATATTTTAATTTTCTAAACATTTTCTTTTCCTTTGATGAAAATTTCAATAAGTGTTATTATACTGCTTTGAAAAAAGGCAGTCAAGAGAGAATGACTGGTTTTTGGATATTTTTCCAAGCCGAGGGATGCTATTTTTGGTATAATAGATGGAAGAATGAGGTTAGAAGAGATGATTTTTGATACGCACACACATTTAAATGTAGAAGAATTTGCAGGACGCGAGGCAGAAGAACTCGCCCTGGCTGCTGAGATGGGTGTGACACAGATGAATATTGTTGGTTTTGACAAGCCGACCATTGAACGTGCCCTAGAGTTGGCAGATGAGTATGAGCAACTCTACGCAACTATTGGCTGGCATCCGACGGAAGCAGGGACTTACACAGACGAGGTCGAAGCTTACTTGCTTGAAAAGCTAAAACATCCCAAGGTTGTTGCTTTAGGTGAGATTGGTCTGGACTATCACTGGATGACAGCACCTAAGGAAGTGCAGGAGCAGGTTTTTCGTCGTCAGATTCAGTTGTCTAAGGACTTGGATTTGCCTTTTGTGGTCCACACTCGTGATGCGCTGGAAGATACTTATGAGATTATCAGGAGCGAGGGCGTTGGTCCTCGTGGTGGGATTATGCATTCATTTTCAGGCTCTCTCGAGTGGGCTGAGAAGTTTGTCGAGCTTGGCATGACCATTTCCTTCTCAGGTGTGGTGACCTTTAAGAAAGCGACGGATATCCAAGAGGCTGCTAGGGAACTTCCTTTGGATAAAATCCTCGTTGAGACAGATGCCCCTTACCTGGCTCCTGTTCCTAAACGTGGCCGTGAAAACAAGACAGCCTACACCCGCTATGTAGTGGACTTTATCGCGGATTTGCGTGGGATGACGACTGAGGAGTTAGCCGCAGTAACAACTGCAAATGCAGAGCGTATCTTCGGATTGGACAGCAAGTGATGAAAGAAAAAATTTCCCAAGTCATCGTGGTCGAAGGTCGCGATGATACGGCCAATCTCAAACGTTACTTTGATGTAGAGACCTATGAAACACGAGGTTCTGCCATAAATGATCAGGATATAGAACGCATTCAGCGCCTGCATGAATTGCATGGAGTCATTGTCTTTACCGATCCAGATTTTAATGGGGAGCGGATTCGGCGTATGATTATGACGGCCATTCCAACGGTGCAGCATGCCTTTCTCAAGCGAGATGAGGCTGTTCCCAAATCCAAGTCCAAGGGATGTTCTCTGGGAATCGAACACGCCAGCTATGAAGACCTAAAAACAGCGCTGGCTCAGGTGACAGAGCAATTTGAAAATGAGAACGAATTTGACATCAGTCGTGGTGACTTGATTCGCCTAGGTTTCTTAGCGGGAGCAGACAGTCGTAGGCGCAGAGAGTATCTAGGCGAACAGCTCCGCATCGGCTATTCCAACGGCAAGCAACTCCTCAAGCGCTTAGAGTTATTTGGGATAACCTTGGCAGAAGTGGAAGAGACTATGGAAAGTTATGATAATAGCTAGATAGCCCAAAAATACAAAGGGAATGTGTTACAATAGAGGTACTTAGATTTATTTTGATAGCGTTCAAATAGAAACTTATAAGGACAGAGCGAAATGAAAATACAAGTTGACAGAGATTCTGTGTGTATGGGGGATGATGTATTGCCCCATGAGACAGAATTTGATGTTCCTGAAGATATGACGGTGAAAGATTTTTTTGGTTTTCTAGAAAAGGGACGTTATTTGCCGTCTGTTCAAGGAAATAATGTGGCCTGGGAACTCCGTAATCGGAATGGTGAACAAGGTGTTTATTTCACTAAAACAGGAGAGATTATCCATCTAGATGCGGTCTTAAAAGAGACGTTGAGAGGAATGAATGAGCCCCCCTTATTTGTTTTGCTTTATCATAGTACCCCGGAAGCATACTATATTAGTAAAGAGAATAGATAAGAATTGCGATTATAGCGTGACCAAGGTCAAACTGGCTATGTATCGTTATTACCACTCAGTGCTTTTATGAAACATCTTTTTAAATGAAGTCTAGCTTTTCGATTAGGCAAAAAAATTGGAAACTTTATAGTTTTATCTACATCCTGCTTGAACCACTGACCGACTTAAAAGATTATGAAAGGAAACAACATGGCCAATAGAAGCCATATTTACTTAAAAAACGGAGATGAAGCCCGTATTCTAACAGAGGGAATTTACACGATACCATATTTTTGGCAATTATTTTGGGATGAAGGAGATCTAAAAGCTCCCATTGCTCTCTGGGAAACAGCAGAAAAACTCGAAGAAGATGAAGAGGAAGCAGAAAAGTTTTACCAAGAGCAGAATGTAGATATCTTACTTTCTATTGAAAAATTCCAGCAAAATGCCCTCCAAAATCGGTCTTTTTTAGAAGAAAATGCCCCGCAAGCCTTGCAACTATATGATGCCTTTGTTCGTTATATTCTTGCAAATGTCAAAGACGGTGATGTGCTTGGATTTGATGTTTTGGATGTAGTTTTTATGAATCAAGTGTCTGTAGTTTCTGATAAACTGTTAAAAAATATCCGAGCTATTCAGGAAAATCAACCAGAAGATTTGGATTTTTCTCTAACGGATAAGAACCTAATTGGCCTTGCTATGGGTTTTCCTGATTATTATGCTTCAGAATTATTGCCAGAAGACAATATTCTAGATTCGGTTGCCTATCAGGATGAATTGAAGAAAATGAACCCCCAAGAAGATAAGAAAGCGCTTGATATGACTGGATCCGATTCAAACAAGCATCGTATTCATTTTGTGTTTTGGATTGTATTGGTACTAGGAATTATATGGGTTCTATATATTGTTTTTAGCTAATAAATAGAAAAGAGAATAAATGAGAATTGCAGATTATAGCGTGACCAAGGCAGTGCTGGAGCGTCACGGTTTTACCTTTAAAAAGTCCTTCGGGCAAAATTTCCTGACGGATACCAATATCCTTCAAAAAATCGTGGATACGGCTGAGATTGATGACCAGGTCAATGTCATCGAAATTGGCCCAGGAATTGGTGCCTTGACGGAGTTTTTGGCTGAGCGTGCGGCAGAAGTTATGGCATTTGAGATTGACCACCGTTTGGTACCGATTTTAGCAGATACTTTACGTGATTTTGACAATGTTACTGTAGTCAATGAGGATATTCTTAAGGTTGACTTGGCGCAGCATATCCAGAATTTTAAAAATCCTGACCTGCCCATTAAGGTGGTAGCCAACTTGCCTTACTACATTACGACACCTATTCTCATGCACTTGATTGAAAGTGGCATTCCTTTTAGTGAGTTTGTCGTTATGATGCAAAAAGAAGTGGCAGATCGTATCTCCGCACAGCCAAATACTAAGGCTTACGGTAGTTTGTCGATTGCTGTCCAGTATTACATGACAGCCAAGGTTGCCTTTATCGTGCCTCGTACGGTCTTTGTACCAGCACCAAACGTGGACTCAGCTATCCTGAAAATGGTGCGCCGTCCAGAGCCAGCTGTAGCAGTGAAAGATGAACAGTTCTTCTTTAAGGTTTCCAAGGCTAGTTTCACTCATCGTCGCAAGACCTTGTGGAACAACTTAACAGGTTACTTTGGCAAGACTGAAGAAGTCAAGGAAAAGTTGACCAAGGCTTTGGATCAAGCAGGTTTGTCACCAAGTGTACGTGGAGAAGCTCTCAGCTTAGCAGAATTTGCTAGCTTAGCAGATGCACTTAAAGGACAAGGATTCTAAGATGCAGGGACAAATCATTAAAGCCTTGGCGGGATTCTATTATGTAGAGAGTGGTGGTCAAGTTTACCAGACACGTGCGCGTGGGAATTTTCGTAAAAAAGGCCACACACCCTATGTTGGAGACTGGGTAGATTTTTCTGCGGAGGAAAATTCTGAAGGTTATATTCTCAAGATTCACGAACGGAAAAACAGTCTGGTCCGTCCACCTATTGTCAATATTGACCAAGCTGTGGTGATCATGTCCGTCAAGGAACCGGACTTCAACAGCAATTTGCTGGATCGTTTCTTGGTTCTTTTGGAGCACAAGGGTATCCATCCTGTTGTCTATATTTCTAAAATGGATTTGCTAGAAGATAGGGAAGAATTAAGTTTTTACCAACAAACCTATCGTGCTATTGGTTATGATTTTGTGACCAGTAAGGAAGAACTCCTGCCACTTTTGACAAACAAGGTGACGGTCTTTATGGGACAGACAGGTGTTGGGAAGTCAACCCTTCTCAATAAAATCGCACCGGACCTCAATCTAGAAACGGGAGAAATTTCTGATAGTCTAGGTCGTGGTCGTCATACCACTCGGGCGGTTAGTTTTTACAATCTCAATGGTGGAAAGATAGCTGACACACCCGGATTTTCATCGCTGGACTATGAAGTATCAAGTGCTGAAGAGCTGAACCAGGCCTTTCCAGAGATTGCCAGTGTCAGTCGAGACTGTAAGTTCCGTACTTGTACCCATACCCATGAGCCGTCCTGTGCGGTCAAACCGGCTGTCGAAGAAGGTGCCATTGCGTCCTTCCGTTTTGATAACTACCTGCAATTTCTCAGTGAGATTGAAAATCGCAGAGAAACCTATAAAAAAGTCAGCAAAAAAATTCCAAAATAAGGAGAAACCTATGTCTCAATACAAGATTGCTCCGTCAATTCTGGCAGCAGATTATGCCAACTTTGAACGTGAAATCAAACGCCTAGAAGCAACTGGGGCAGAATATGCCCATATCGATATCATGGATGGTCATTTTGTACCGCAAATCAGTTTTGGTGCGGGTGTGGTCGAGAGTCTTCGTCCCCATAGCAAGATGGTCTTTGATTGCCATTTGATGGTGTCAGACCCTGAGCATCATTTAGAAGACTTTGCGCGTGCAGGTGCAGACATTATCAGTATCCATGTAGAAGCGACGCCTCATATCCATGGAGCCCTCCAAAAAATTCGTTCGCTTGGTGTTAAACCTTCGGTTGTTATCAATCCCGGGACACCTGTTGAAGCGATTAAGCACGTGCTTCACCTAGTTGACCAAGTCTTAGTCATGACGGTTAACCCTGGCTTCGGTGGTCAAGCCTTTCTGCCTGAGACCATGGATAAGGTCCGTGAGTTGGTTGCCATTCGTCAGGAAAAAGGTTTGAACTTTGAAATCGAAGTGGATGGTGGTATTGATGATCAAACTATTGCCCAAGCCAAAGAAGCTGGTGCGACCGTTTTTGTAGCAGGTTCCTATGTCTTTAAGGGAGATGTCAATGAGCGAGTACAAACTCTCAGAAAACAACTGGACTAGGGTTGCCGTTTTTGCTGGCGGAGACCGCGGTCATTATCGGACGGATTTTGATTGCTTTGTCGGTGTGGATCGCGGTTCGCTCTGGGTCTTGGAAGAAGACCTTCCTCTCACTCTAGCAGTTGGGGATTTTGATTCTGTCACTGCAGACGAACATCAGTTGATTCAAAAACGTGCCCAACATTTTGTTCAAGCCCAGCCAGAAAAGGACGATACGGATCTGGAATTGGCTCTCTTAACCATCTTTGAGCAAAATCCCCAGGCTCAGGTCACTATTTTTGGTGCTTTGGGTGGTCGGATTGATCATATGCTGGCCAATGTTTTTCTACCTAGCAATCCCAAGTTGGCACCCTATATGCGTCAGATAGCGATTGAGGATGGGCAAAATGTGATTAGCTATTGTCCAGAAGGGACCAGTCAGCTAGAGCCCTGTTCAGACTACGATTATCTAGCCTTTATGCCGGTTCGGGATAGCCAGCTGACCATTCTCGGTGCCAAGTATGAGTTGACAGAGGAAAATTTTTTCTTTAAAAAAGTATACGCTTCTAACGAATATATAGATAGGGAAGTTTCGGTAACTTGCCCAGATGGCTATGTCGTCGTGCTGCATAGCAAGGACAGGAGGTAGGATGGAGACTGTATTATTACTATTATTAATTGCCAACCTAGCTGGACTCTTTCTGATTTGGCAAAGGCAGGATAAGCAAGACAAGTACCTAGCCAAGAGTTTGGAGGATCAGGCAGACAATCTTTCAGATCAACTGGATTATCGTTTTGACCAAGCTAGGCAAGCCAGTCAGCTAGATCAAAAAGACTTAGAAGTAGCTGTAAGTGACCGTTTGCAGGAAGTGCGAATGGGGTTGCACCAAGGCCTGACTCAAGTTAGACAGGAGATGAACGAGAATCTCCTCCAAACCAGAGATAAGACCGACCAACGCCTCCAAGCCCTGCAGGAGTCTAATGAGCAACGTTTGGAGCAAATGCGCCAGACGGTCGAAGAAAAGTTAGAAAAGACCTTGCAGACACGCTTACAGGCTTCCTTTGAGACAGTTTCCAAGCAACTAGAGTCTGTCAATCGTGGTCTTGGAGAGATGCAGACAGTTGCCCGCGATGTTGGTGCCCTCAACAAGGTTCTCTCTGGAACCAAGACGCGAGGGATTCTAGGCGAATTGCAACTGGGGCAGATCATCGAAGACATCATGACACCTGCCCAGTACGAACGAGAATTTGCAACGGTTGAAAACTCTAGCGAGCGAGTAGAGTATGCCATCAAGTTACCTGGACAGGGTGACCAGGAATATGTCTATTTACCGATTGACTCCAAGTTTCCACTGGCGGATTATTATCGCTTAGAAGAAGCTTATGAAGCAGGCGATAAGGACGAGATTGAACGCTGTCGCAAGTCACTCCTAGCTAGCGTCAAGCGCTTTGCCAAGGATATCAAGAGCAAGTACATAGCACCACCTCGGACGACCAATTTTGGAGTCTTGTTTGTTCCGACAGAAGGTCTTTATTCAGAGATTGTTCGCAATCCGGTCTTCTTTGATGACTTGAGACGGGAGGAGCAGATTATTGTTGCTGGTCCAAGTACCCTATCAGCCCTGCTTAATTCCCTATCAGTTGGCTTCAAAACCCTCAATATCCAAAAGAGTGCTGACCATATCAGCAAGACCCTAGCTAGTGTCAAGACTGAGTTTGGCAAGTTCGGAGGCATTCTGGTCAAGGCGCAAAAGCATCTCCAACATGCTTCTGGCAATATTGATGAATTATTAAACCGTCGTACTACAGCTATCGAGCGGACGCTCCGTCACATTGAGTTATCAGAAGGTGAGCCTGCGCTTGATCTACTCCATTTCCAAGAAAATGAGGAAGAATATGAAGATTAGTCACATGAAAAAAGATGAGCTGTTTGAAGGTTTTTACCTGATTAAGTCAGCTGACCTGAGGCAGACACGTGCTGGGAAAAACTACCTAGCATTTACCTTCCAAGACGATAGTGGCGAGATTGAAGGGAAACTCTGGGATGCCCAACTGCATAACGTTGAGGCCTTTACCGCTGGGAAAGTAGTCCACATGCAGGGACGCCGAGAAGTGTACAATAATACTCCTCAAGTCAATCAAATCACGCTTCGTTTACCTCAGCCTGGCGAACCTAATGATCCAGCAGATTTCAAGGTCAAGTCACCAGTCGATGTCAAGGAAATCCGTGACTACATGTCACAAATGATTTTCAAGATTGAAAACCCTGTCTGGCAGCGTATCGTTCGTAGTCTCTACACCAAGTATGATAAGGAATTCTACTCTTATCCGGCTGCCAAGACCAACCACCATGCCTTTGAAACGGGTTTGGCCTATCATACAGCAACCATGGTGCGCTTGGCAGATGCCATTAGCGACATCTATCCTCAGCTCAATAAGAGTCTCCTCTATGCCGGGATTATGCTGCATGATTTGGCCAAGGTTATTGAGTTGACGGGACCAGACCAGACGGAGTACACAGTGCGAGGCAATCTCATCGGCCATATAGCACTCATCGATAGTGAAATTACCAAGACAGTCATGGAACTGGGCATCGATGATACTAGAGAAGAAGTGGTGCTACTGCGCCATGTCATCCTCAGTCATCATGGCTTACTGGAGTATGGTAGTCCAGTCCGTCCACGCATTATGGAGGCAGAGATTATTCATATGATTGACAATCTAGATGCCAGCATGATGATGATGTCAACAGCTCTAGCTTTGGTGGACAAAGGAGAGATGACCAATAAAATCTTCGCTATGGACAATCGTTCCTTCTATAAACCAGATTTAGATTAATAATTTAAGAAAAACGAGCATTTTTTACGCAATAATGTTCGTTTTTTATGTGAATGTGGTATAATGGATAAAATATCAAAATTAAATGGAATGGTAAATAAAAATGAAATTAAGAAGAAGTGATCGGATGGTTGTCATTTCCAACTATTTGATTAATAATCCATACAAACTAACAAGTCTCAATACCTTTGCAGAAAAGTACGAATCTGCTAAATCATCAATTTCAGAGGACATCGTGATTATCAAGCGAGCCTTTGAGGAAATTGAAATCGGCCATATTCAGACTGTGACTGGAGCAGGTGGTGGCGTTATCTTTACACCATCAATCTCGAGTCATGAAGCCAAAGAAATGATCGCAGATTTGCGTGACAAACTTTCAGAAAGTGACCGTATCTTGCCAGGTGGCTACATCTACCTGTCTGATTTACTCAGTACGCCTGCCATTTTGAAAAATATTGGACGCATCATTGCCAAGAGCTTTATGGACCAAAAAATCGATGCTGTTATGACAGTAGCAACAAAAGGTGTGCCACTCGCAAATGCAGTTGCCAATGTCCTCAATGTTCCATTTGTCATTGTGCGTCGTGACTTAAAAATTACCGAAGGTTCAACGGTCAGTGTCAACTATGTTTCAGGTTCCAGCGGTGACCGCATTGAGAAAATGTTCCTTTCAAAACGCAGTCTCAAGGCTGGCAGTCGTGTCTTGATCGTGGATGACTTTTTGAAAGGTGGGGGAACTGTCAATGGGATGATCAGTCTCTTGCGTGAGTTTGACTCTGAACTGGCTGGTGTTGCAGTCTTTGCAGATAATGCCCAAGAAGAACGTGAAAAGCAGTTCGATTACAAGTCACTCTTGAAAGTAACCAATATTGATGTTAAGAACCAATCCATCGATGTTGAGATTGGAAATATCTTTGACGAAGACAAATAAGAGATAGAACTAAAGGTTGGAACGATTGTCCCAGCCTTTCTTTGCAAACAGAATAGAAGGATGCTTATGAAAACACCATTTATCAGCCGAGAAGATTTAGAAACGATTGTTGCAGAGTTTCCGACTCCCTTTCACTTGTATGACGAGAAGGGAATCCGTGAAAAAGCAAGAGCCGTCAACCAGGCCTTTTCTTGGAATAAGGGATTCAAAGAATATTTTGCAGTTAAGGCTACTCCAACCCCAGCCATCTTGAAAATCCTCCAAAAGGAAGGTTGCGGTGTGGACTGCTCTAGTTATGTAGAGCTCTTGATGAGCCATAAACTGGATTTTCCGGGTTCTGAAATCATGTTCTCTTCTAACAACACGCCTGACAAGGAATATGCCTATGCGCGTGAATTGGGCGCAACTATTAACTTGGATGCCTTTGAAGACATTGAACATCTGGAGCGAGCGGCAGGCATTCCAGAAATCATCTCTTGTCGTTACAATCCTGGAGGCGTTTTTGAGCTAGGAACAGATATCATGGACAATCCTGGGGAAGCCAAGTTTGGCATGACCAAGAATCAACTCTTTGAAGCTTTTGCCATCTTAAAGGAAAAAGGAGCTAAGACTTTTGGGATTCACTCTTTCCTAGCATCCAATACTGTCACCCATCTCTATTATCCAGAGTTGGCACGTCAGCTCTTTGAATTGGCTGTTGAAATCAAGGAAAAGTTGGGCATTTCGCTAGACTTTATCAATCTTTCTGGTGGTATTGGTGTTAACTATCGTCCGGAGCAGGAACCAAATGATATCGCTGTGATTGGTGAAGGTGTGCGTAAGGTTTATGAAGAAGTCCTTACGCCGGCAGGTCTTGGTCAGGTCAAGATTTTTACTGAATTGGGCCGCTTTATGTTAGCCCCTCACGGAGCTTTGGTCACAAGAGTCACTCATAAGAAAAAAACTTACCGTGCCTATCTAGGTGTGGATGCATCAGCAGTCAACCTCATGCGTCCCGCCATGTATGGAGCCTACCACCATATCACCAATCTGACCCATCCAGATGGACCTATTGAGGTGGTAGATGTGGTCGGTTCACTCTGTGAAAACAATGATAAATTTGCAGTGAATCGCGAACTACCTCATACAGAAATCGGTGATTTGTTGGTAATTCATGATACAGGTGCACATGGATTCTCCATGGGTTATCAGTACAATGCCAAACTACGCTCGGCAGAAATCCTCTATACCGAAGAAGGAAAAGCTCGCCAAATCCGCCGTGCAGAGCGCCCTGAGGACTATTTCGCAACCTTGTATGGTTTTGATTTTGAATCGGATCATTAAAAGAAATTGAAAATGAAAGTGAAAAACAGATTGCTTTCTAAAAAATAGACAAAAAAACCTTGTTTTTCACCTTACTCGTGATATAATAAAACTATAAAACGGTTTCAAGGAAGGTGACGATATGTCTGAAGAAACAATTGACTATGGACAAGTGACAGGAATGGTGCATTCGACAGAGAGTTTTGGGGCGGTAGATGGCCCCGGGATTCGTTTCATTGTCTTTTTGCAGGGTTGTCACATGCGTTGCCAGTACTGTCATAACCCTGATACATGGGCTATGGAGACCAATAAATCACGCGAACGGACAGTAGACGATGTCTTGTCAGAAGCTCTTCGCTACCGTGGTTTTTGGGGAGACAAGGGAGGAATTACTGTCAGTGGAGGAGAAGCTCTCTTACAGATTGATTTCTTGATTGCCCTTTTTACCAAGGCCAAGGAAAAAGGGATCCACTGTACCTTGGATACCTGTGCCCTTCCATTCCGTAATAAACCACGTTATCTCGAAAAGTTTAATAAACTCATGGCGGTGACAGATTTGGTTCTCTTGGATATCAAGGAAATCAACGACGAACAACACAGGATTGTTACTAGCCAAACCAATAAAAACATCTTGGCTTGTGCAAAATATCTATCAGATATCGGGAAGCCTGTGTGGATTCGCCATGTGCTGGTTCCAGGCTTGACAGATAGAGATGAGGACTTGATTGAACTCGGCAAATTCGTCAAAACCCTCAAAAATGTTGATAAGTTTGAAATTCTACCTTATCACACTATGGGAGAATTCAAGTGGCGTGAACTTGGAATTCCATACTCACTTGAAGGGGTAAAACCACCAACAGCAGACCGTGTCAAGAATGCCAAAAAACTTATGGATACAGAAAGCTATCAAGACTATATGAAACGTGTACATAGATAAAAAAGAAGCCTGATGGGGAACATCAGGCTTTTGTGATGCAAAAAAGGCCTAGCCTTTCAGCTAAGCCGTTACTTTATTTTCTAGAATGTTGTTTACCAGCATTGCGTTTTTTATGTTTCTTAGTAGTCGTAATTGCAGTTGCTTGGTTAGGAGTGATATCTTTTCGCCCGCCTGTAGTTGATGCTGAACTTGCTTTTGGTGGATTTTTGGCAAATTCTTCACGTACTTTTTGACGAAGTTTTGGACGAACAACATAGTTAACGATGAACTGTTGGAGAATCATCATGAAACCACCGACAACCCAGTAAAGTGTCACACTGGCTGGTGCGAAGAGGGAGAAGACGACAATCATGAGTGGGCTCATGTAAATCATTTTCTTGAGTTGATCTCTTTGCATCTCGTCTTCTACTCCGTGAAGTGAAAGGAGTGATTGGAGATAGTAGAGGATACCAGCGAAGGCGACAAGGATTATACTTGGGGAACCGAGATTGATACCCAAGAAGGTAGAGCTAGATACTCCATCAGTATACTGGGCTGCAAAGTAGATAGCAGAGAAGAACGGCATCTGAATAAGGATAGGGAAGCATCCTACACCACCGAACATGCTGATGCCGTTTTCTTTTTGTGCAGCAAAGAGAGCCTGTTGTGCTTCTAGTTTTTCTTCTTGAGTTGTTGCCTCTTTAAGGCGTGTTTGATGTGGTTCGAGCACGTGTTTGAGGGCATTCATCTTTTCAGAGTGAAGTGTCGCCTTCCATGATTGGTAGATACCAAGTGGCAAGATAATCAAGCGCACGATAATGGTTACGATAATGATAGCCACACCAAAGCCTAGACCTTTATCAGTAGCGAAGTACTTGATAGCCTCTGCCATAGGCGATCCGATAGTGTTCCAGATAAAACCAGTAGGTTGTCCTGTTGCTTTGTCTACTTGGACACAGCCTGTCAAGACGAGTAGCATAGCCACTCCCATAGCAGAGAGGGCAAAACGTTTAATAGATTTCAATGTTTTCATTCCTTCTTTAAAAATTATACCTTTCTATTCTACTGTTTTTTTGTAAAATATACAATAGTTCTAGAGACCTAATTTGCGACTTTGAAGTCTGGATAGGATGAAAAGTTGCTCATTTGCACATCCAGGTAGGTGACTTTTGAAAAGGGTGTCGGACCTTTTCGGATTTCTTGGATAAATTTTGCTATAGTGGCAGAGGAGTCTGCCTGAGCAAGAATTTCCACTGTGCCATCGTCGTTATTCCAGACACGACCAGTGATGCCACCAATTTCAAGAGCTAAAGTATAAACACCCCAGCGAAAACCAACACCTTGCACCCTGCCTTGGGCAATCATTCTAACCTTTTGCATACCAAACCCCTTTGATTGTGTTATAATATTTCTATGACTATTATAACCTCAAAAGCCAATTCTGTGGTAAAAAATGCCAAGAAATTACATCAAAAAAAATATCGAAGGTCTGCCTATTTGATTGAAGGTTGGCACTTATTCGAAGAAGCTGTTCAAGCTGGGGTGACGATTGAGAGGATCTTTGCTCTGGAAAGTTACCGAGATCAGTTAGCTGCTTTTCCTCAAACGGTCTGGGTTTCAGAGGAAATTTTGCGGGATTTAGCCGATACGCAAACCCCTCAAGGCATTGTTGCAGTTATTCAAAAAGAAGAAGCGGGGCTGCCTGATTTTAGTCAGGGTAAGTTTCTAATTTTAGAAGATGTCCAAGATCCAGGTAATGTGGGTACCATGATTCGGACTGCGGATGCTGCAGGTTTTACAGGGGTCATTGTTTCAGACAAGTCAGCAGATATCTACAGTCTCAAGACCCTGCGTTCCATGCAAGGAAGCCATTTTCATTTGCCCATCTATCGTATGCCTGTTGCTACCTTTATAGAAGAAGCAAAGAAGAGCAACTTGCCTATTCTGGCAACAACCTTATCGAGAGATTCCAAGGATTATCGTGAGCTTTCTCTCGTAGAAGACTTTGCTTTAGTCATGGGGAATGAAGGGCAGGGGATTAGTCCTATCATGGCTGAAAGTGCCAATCAGCTGGTTCATATTGGTATGAAAGGTCGAGCAGAGAGCCTCAATGTAGCAGTTGCCGCAGGCATATTGATGTTTTATTTCAGCTAATTTATAAAATCTTTGTTATAATCAAGACATAGTTATAGAGAAAAGGAGAATCGGAATGAATCAAACAATTATTCAAGAACGTTCAGGTCTCAATCAATTTTACGCTAAGGTTTATGCTTTTGTGGGACTTGGGATTGGTCTATCAGCTCTCGTGTCAGCTTTGATGTTGACAGTTTTTCAGTCTCAATTGACTTACTTTTTAATGCATGGCCGTCTCTGGTTGATGATTGCAACTTTTGCAGAACTTGCTCTAGTCTTTGTTGCAAGTAGCATGGCTGCGAAGAACAGCCCAGCAGCTCTCCCAGTATTTTTAGTTTATTCTGTTTTAAATGGATTTACGCTCAGTTTTGTCGTAGCCTTCTATACACCTGGGACCGTCTTATCAGCCTTTGTATCCAGCGCCCTTCTCTTCTTTGTCATGGCGGTAATCGGAATTTTCACCAAGAAAGATTTGGGTGGAATAGGACGAGCTTTGATGGCAGCACTTGTCGGCCTCATCATTGCCATGGTCGTGAATCTATTTTTAGCCAATAGCTTCTTTGACTACATGATTAGTATTGCCATGGTCTTGGTTTTCTCAGGTTTGATTGCTTGGGACAACCAAAAGATTCGCTATGTTTATGAGCAGTCACGAGGACAAGTAGCGACAGGTTGGGTCATCTCAATGGCACTCAGCATCTACTTAGACTTTATCAACCTCTTCCTTAGCATCTTACGAATCTTTGGTCGAAACGATTAATGAATGACAGAGTCAGTGTTCGAAAGAGCACTGACTTTTTCTCGTTTACTCTTTTCTTTTCTTGGAAATAGGTGTATAATGCTTTTAACTAATTTTTGAGGAGTCGTTTATGAAGAAAAGTTTTATCCATCAGCAAGAAGAGATTTCCTTTGTCAAAAACACCTTTACCCAGTATTTGAAAGATAAGTTAGAAGTTGTTGAAGTTCAAGGTCCTATCTTGAGCAAGGTTGGTGATGGGATGCAGGACAACCTGTCCGGTGTTGAACATCCAGTATCCGTAAAGGTCTTGCAGATCCCAGATGAAACTTATGAAGTCGTTCACTCACTAGCCAAATGGAAACGCCACACCTTGGCTCGTTTTGGTTTTGGTGAAGGTGAAGGTCTGTTTGTTCACATGAAGGCCCTTCGTCCAGACGAAGATTCGCTTGATGCGACCCACTCTGTATATGTAGACCAGTGGGACTGGGAAAAAGTGATTCCAAATGGTCAACGCAATATCGCTTATCTCAAAGAAACCGTTGAGAAGATTTACAAGGCTATTCGTCTGACAGAGCTAGCCGTAGAAGCGCGCTACGATATTGAATCCATCTTGCCAAAACAAATCACCTTTATCCATACAGAAGAGTTGGTGGAACGCTATCCAGATTTGACACCGAAAGAGCGTGAAAATGCAATCTGTAAAGAGTTTGGTGCTGTCTTCTTGATTGGTATTGGTGGCGAGTTGCCTGATGGCAAACCTCATGACGGCCGTGCACCTGACTACGATGACTGGACAACAGAGTCTGAAAATGGCTACAAAGGGTTGAATGGCGATATTCTAGTTTGGAACGAATCTCTTGGATGTGCCTTTGAACTTTCATCAATGGGGATTCGGGTAGATGAAGACACCCTTCGCCGCCAAGTGGCTCTTACAGGAGACGAAGATCGTCTGGAGTTGGAATGGCATAAAGCCCTGCTCAACGGCCTTTTCCCATTGACAATTGGTGGAGGGATTGGACAGTCTCGGATGGCCATGTTCCTTCTTCGTAAGAAACACATTGGAGAAGTTCAGACTAGTGTTTGGCCTCAAGAGGTCCGCGATACTTACGAAAATATCTTGTAGAGAATCGAACCGCAAGGTTCGGTTTTCTTTCTCTTTTTGCCTATAATTTGGTATAATAAACGGTATGAAAATCGTATCAGGAATCTACGGAGGGCGTCCTCTCAAGACGCTAGAAGGAAAGACGACGAGGCCGACATCGGATAAGGTGCGTGGAGCTATCTTTAACATGATAGGTCCCTATTTTGATGGTGGTCGTGTATTGGATCTCTATGCTGGCAGTGGCGGCTTATCTATTGAGGCAGTCTCGCGTGGGATGTCCCATGCTGTCCTAGTGGAACGGGATAGAAGAGCCCAAGCTATCATCGCTGCAAATATCCAGATGACCAAGGAAGTTGGAAAATTTCAATTCCTCAAGATGGAGGCTGACCGAGCCCTAGAGCAAGTCGGAGGCACATTTGATCTGGTCTTTTTAGATCCTCCCTATGCCAAGGAACAAATCGTTGCAGATATCGAAAAAATGGCAGAAAGAAATCTTTTCTCCGAAGAGGTCATGGTTGTCTGCGAAACCGATAAGTCTGTAGAACTTCCAGAAGAAATCGCCTGCTTAGGCATCTGGAAGGAAAAAATATATGGAATTAGTAAGGTGACAGTCTATGTCAGATAAAATTGGATTATTTACAGGTTCATTTGATCCGATGACAAATGGACATCTGGATATCATTGAACGTGCCAGTAAACTCTTTGATAAGCTTTATGTTGGGGTGTTCTACAATCCCCACAAACAAGGTTTTCTTCCTGTTGAAAATCGCAAACGAGCAGTCGAAAAAGCTGTGGCACATATAGATAATGTAGAGGTCCTGGCTTCTCATGACCAACTAGTCGTCGATGTTGCCAGAAGACTGGGTGCTAAAACCCTTGTCCGTGGCTTGCGGAATACCACCGACTTGCAATATGAGTCTAGTTTTGATTACTACAATCATCAACTGGCTCCAGAAATCGAGACCATTTACCTATATAGTCGCCCAGAGCATCTTTATATTAGCTCTTCGGCTATGAGAGAACTTCTGAAGTTTGGTCAGGAGATTCAGCAATATGTCCCAAACAGCGTTGTGGAGGAATTAGAACATGAAGAAAAAAACTAGATGGCCCTTATATGTCATCCTAGCATTAGTATTGACTTTTTTAGCCTTTGTAGTACCTTTACCTTACTACATAGAAGTTCCAGGTGGAGCGGAAGATATTCGTCGCGTTTTGAAAGTCAATGAAACAGAGGATACGGAAGCAGGAGCTTACCAGTTTGTGACAGTCGGTATTCGGCATGCAACTCTGTCGCATCTTGTCTATGCTTGGTTAACACCTTTTACGGATATTAGAAGTGCCAAGGAAACTACGGGTGGCTCTACGGATGCAGAGTTTATGCGGATCAATCAGTTCTATATGCAAACGTCCCAAAACATGGCCAAGTATCAAGGATTGAAGACGGCTGGAAAGGATATCGAACTCAAGTATCTGGGAGTTTACGTCTTAACCGTGACAGACAATTCAACTTTTAAAGGCATTCTGAACATTGCAGACACAGTGACGGCTGTTAACGACAAAACATTTGACAGTTCCAAAGACTTGGTCGACTATGTCAACTCTCAACAATTAGGGGACACGGTCAAGGTAACCTATGAAGAAGACGGAAAAGTCAAGTCTGCAGAAGGTAAAATTATCACTCTCGAAAACGGGAAAAACGGGATTGGGATTGGTTTGATTGACCGTACGGAAGTGACCAGTGATGTTCCAATTCGCTTTTCAACAGCTGGTATCGGCGGTCCAAGTGCAGGTCTCATGTTTAGTCTAGCTATCTATACCCAGATAGCAGATCCAGGCCTTCGTAATGGCCGTATCGTTGCGGGAACGGGAACCATTGATCGCGATGGAAATGTTGGTGATATTGGTGGAATTGATAAAAAAGTGGTTGCAGCCTCTCGTCAGGGAGCCAACGTCTTTTTTGCTCCTGACAATCCAGTCACTGAGGAAGCAAAAAAAGCAGATCCCAATGCGAAAAGCAACTATGAAACAGCCTTAGAAGCGGCTAAAACGATCAAAACAGAGATGAAAATCGTTCCTGTTAAGACCCTGCAGGATGCGATTGATTACCTTAAAAACAATCCCTAATTTGTAGAAAAATCGAAAACTAGCGCGCAAGCGGATAAGATGGTATAATAGTCAAATGGTTCAATTATTATTCACTATAAGTAGTCATATACTCTTTATTTATTTGAGTTTTTACCTTTTAAAAGATCTTGTAAGATGGGAAAAGGTTTTAAAAGTAACTGCTACTAACGCGAAAAAAGTTCGTCTGTTGGTCGGCTTCTGTAGTATTGTAATGGGCTGCATCTTGAGTTCATTCTTTATCAGTTTGTACCAACTGTGGCAAGAAGCACTTAGAGGACTATTATAAAATCAAAAGTAAAGGAAACAACTATGGAAAAAATTGTGGTTCAAGGCGGAGATAATCGTCTGGTCGGAAGTGTGACGATTGAGGGAGCAAAGAATGCAGTCTTGCCCTTGTTGGCAGCGACTGTTCTAGCAAGCAAGGGTAAGACAGTCTTGCAGAACGTCCCAATCTTGTCAGATGTTTTCACCATGAATCAAGTAGTTCGTGGTCTGAATGCCAAGGTGGACTTTGATGAGGAAGCTCATGTTGTCGAGGTTGATGCGACTGGTGATATCACGGAGGAAGCTCCTTATAAATATGTCAGCAAGATGCGAGCATCCATCGTTGTCTTGGGACCAATCCTTGCTCGTGTAGGTCATGCCAAGGTATCCATGCCAGGTGGTTGTACTATTGGAAGTCGTCCCATCGACCTCCACCTCAAAGGTTTGGAAGCTATGGGGGCTAAAATCACTCAGACAGCTGGCTACATCGAAGCCAAGGCAGACCACTTGCATGGCGCTCATATCTACATGGACTTCCCTAGTGTCGGCGCAACACAAAACTTGATGATGGCAGCAACTTTAGCTGATGGTGTGACAGTGATTGAAAATGCTGCGCGTGAGCCAGAAATTGTTGATCTCGCTATCTTCCTTAATGAAATGGGAGCCAAGGTCAAGGGAGCTGGCACAGAAACAATCACCGTGACTGGTGTCGAGGACCTCCATGGTACGACTCATACTGTAGTACAGGACCGTATTGAAGCTGGAACCTTTATGGTAGCAGCAGCTATGACAGGTGGGGATGTTCTCGTTCGTGATGCAGTCTGGGAGCATAATCGTCCCTTGATTTCAAAACTACTTGAAATGGGCGTTGAAGTGACAGAGGAATCAGAAGGTATTCGTGTTCGTTCTCAACTTGAAAATCTCAAGGCTGTTCATGTAAAAACCTTACCACATCCAGGATTCCCAACAGATATGCAGGCACAATTTACAGCTCTGATGACAGTTGCAAAAGGGGAATCAACCATGGTGGAAACGGTGTTTGAAAATCGCTTCCAACACTTGGAGGAAATGCGCCGTATGGGTTTGCATTCAGAGATTATCCGTGACACAGCACGTATTGTTGGGGGACAGGCTTTACAGGGGGCAGAAGTTCTATCAACAGACCTTCGCGCTAGTGCGGCTTTGATTTTGACAGGTCTGGTGGCGCAAGGAGAAACAGTTGTTGGTAAGTTAGTCCACCTTGATAGAGGTTACTACCGCTTCCATGAGAAGTTAGCTCAGCTAGGAGCGAAGATTCAGCGAATCGAGGCAAATGATGAAGAAGAATAAAAACTTACGCTATGTGCTCCGTCGCTTACTGTTGATTTTTATTGTTCTCTTGATAGGTTTCCTTGCTTTAGGAATCGGATTGATGGTTGGCTATGGCATCCTAGGAAAGGGACAGGATCCATGGGCTATCTTGTCTCCAGCAAAGTGGCAGGAATTGATTAGCAAATTTACAGGAAATTAGACTGGGAGGCCAGTCTTTTTCTAAAGAAATAAGGAGAAAAATGGACAAAAAAACAAGACAGACTTTGATAGGGTTACTTATATTCTTACTCTTGGCTGCTGGAAGCTATTATATCAAGCAGATGCGGTCAGCTCCAAATAGCCCTAGAACTAAGGTTAGTCAGAAAAAACAAGCTCCAGAAGCTCCCAGTCAGGAGCTGGCAGAAAGTGTCTTAACTGAGTCAATTAAGAACCAAATCAAGGGGGACCTCGAGTGGAATGGAGCAGGGGCCTTTGTTGTCAATGACAATAAAACCAATCTAGATGTCAAGGTTTCAAGCAAACCCTATGCGGATAATAAAACAAAGACAGTTGGAAAAGAAACAGTCCCGACTGTTGCCAATGCCATCTTATCCAAAACGACTCGGCAGTATAAGAATCGTGAAGAAACAGGCAATGGCTCCACCTCTTGGACGCCACCGGGATGGCATCAGATCAAGAATCTAAAGGGGGCTTACACGCATGCAGTCGATAGAGGACACCTGCTGGGCTATGCCTTGATAGGTGGTTTGGATGGTTTTGATGCCTCTACCAGCAATCCCAAGAACATTGCAGTCCAGACAGCTTGGGCCAATCAGGCTCAGGCTGAGGATTCGACAGGTCAGAACTACTATGAGAGTTTGGTCAGAAAAGCCTTGGACCAGAATAAGAGAGTCCGTTATCGGGTAACTCTCCACTATGCTACGAATGAGGATTTGGTTCCTTCCGCTTCACAAATCGAAGCCAAGTCTTCGGATGGCGAGTTGGAATTCAATGTCCTAATCCCTAATGTTCAAAAGGGGATCCAGCTTGATTACCGAACAGGTCAAGTCACGGTGACAAACTAGAAACAATCTACAAAAGAACAAAAATTGCTCCCTTGTCCGTCATTGATAAGGGAGCAATTGTATAAATTAGAAAATAATGTGATTCCTACGCAGATTTATGATATAATGGAACACAAGATACTATTTTAGGAGAAAGACCATGGAAGACCCGAGCAGTCAGGATTTGTTACTGCAATTTGTACTTTTAGTTGTATTGACCTTTTTAAATGCCTTTTTCTCAGCTACAGAAATGGCTATGGTGTCACTAAATCGTGCCCGAGTGGAGCAAAAGGCAGAAGAGGGAGACAAACGTTACATTCGTTTGTTAAAGGTACTTGAAAATCCTAACCACTTTTTATCAACGATTCAAGTCGGTATCACCTTGATTACCATCTTGTCTGGGGCCAAATTGGCGGATACCCTTGGACAAGTGATTGCATCTTGGATAGGAAGCGGAGAGACGGCTTACGCCATTGCAAGTTTCCTCTCTTTGGCATTCTTGACCTACATCTCTATTGTTTTTGGTGAACTATATCCTAAACGGATTGCCCTCAATCTGAAAGATGCTTTGGCAATTCGAACAGCACCAATTATTATTGGTCTTGGAAAGATTGTCAGTCCCTTTGTCTGGCTGTTATCTGCTTCAACCAATTTGTTAAGTCGTTTAACACCAATGACCTTTGATGATGCGGATGAAAAGATGACACGTGATGAAATTGAGTACATGCTCACTAACAGCGAAGAAACACTGGATGCAGATGAGATTGAAATGCTACAGGGAGTCTTTTCTTTAGATGAACTAATGGCTCGTGAGCTAATGGTGCCTCGAACAGATGCCTTTATGGTGGATATTCAGGATGACAGTCAAACGATTATCGAGAGTATTTTAAAGCAAAATTTCTCACGTATCCCTGTTTATGATGGGGATAAGGATAATGTTATTGGTTTGATTCACACCAAGCGCTTGTTGAATGCCGCTTTTGTGGATGGATTTGACAATATTGTCTGGAAACGAATTCTCCAAACGCCACTGTTTGTTCCTGAGACTATCTTTGTGGACGATCTCCTTAAAGAACTTCGAAATACCCAAAATCAAATGGCCATCTTACTAGATGAATACGGTGGAATGGCTGGTTTGGTAACTCTGGAAGACCTCTTAGAAGAAATTGTTGGTGAGATTGATGATGAGACTGACAAGGCTGAAATTGAAGTCCATCAAATAGGAGAAGACACCTATATCGTTCAAGGTACCATGAATCTTAATGATTTTAATGACTACTTTGATGTGGAACTGGAAAGTGATGATGTTGATACCATCGCTGGTTATTATTTGACGGGTGTGGGAATGATCCCAACGACTGAAAAACTCAGTTATGAATTGGTCAGCCAAAACAAACAAATCATCCTAACCAATGACAAGGTGAAAAACGGACGTGTTACCAAGGTAAAAGTCCAAATCACTGAAATAGAGACTGAAGAAGAAACAGAATAAAGCAGTGACTTGAGTCACTGCTTTTTGTAAATCTATATGGTAGACACAGTTATCCCTATCTATTTGGAATAACAAAAAAGCCCAATTGTACGGGCTTTTCATTCGGTTAATTCCTGCTAGTTCAGGTACTGAAAGGCGGTAGACGGATTTGAACCGACGATCAAGCTTTTGCAGAGCCGTGCCTTACCACTTGGCTATACCGCCTCAACGTTTATTATTATACCTTGAAAATCATTTTCCGTCAATAGTTTCTTATTCTAAAATCCAATTTAAGAAGATAGATTATGTCATGTGAAGAAAAAAGGGAAAAGCAACTTGTAAAAATCAAACTTACAGAGCTAGACAAATTAATTTTCTTTTCTCATAAATACAAATAAAGAATGGGGAAATTCTGACAAAGAGAAGTTTTTTGTAGATATACGCCTAAATATTCTGAAAATTCGTTTACTTTTTAGAAGATATATGTTATAATTTCCAATAAGCCTAAATTTTTCAAGAGGAGTTATATACATGAAAAAAAGCAGAGTATTGGTTGCAGCAGGGGTTGCCTTATTAGCGACTGGCGTACTAGCTGCCTGCGGTTCTTCTAAATCATCTGATTCAACAGCACCAAAAAATTATGGTTATGTCTATTCAGCTGACCCAGAAACGTTGGATTACCTCATTTCAGGGAAACAAAGTACTAAGATTGCCACTTCAAATGGCATTGATGGTCTCTTCACAAATGACAAATATGGGAATTTGACTCCCGCAGTTGCAGAAGACTGGTCAGTCTCAAAAGATGGTTTGACTTATACCTACAAAATCCGTAAAGGTGTTAAATGGATGACATCTGATGGAGAAGAGTACGCTGAAGTAACAGCTAAAGATTTCGTAAATGGTTTGAAACACGCAGCAGATAAGAAATCCGAAGCTCTGTATCTAGCAGAAACTTCTGTTAAAGGATTGTCTGATTATTTGTCTGGAAATTCAAAAGACTTTTCTACGGTAGGTGTGAAGGCAGTTGATGATTATACTCTTGAGTATACCTTGAACCAGCCAGAACCATATTGGAACTCTAAGATGGCTTACTCAATCTTCTGGCCATTGAACGAAGATTTTGAAAAATCAAAGGGATCAGATTTTGCTAAAGCAACAGATCCTACATCATTGCTTTATAATGGTCCGTTCTTGCTAAAAGGTTTGACTACTAAATCTTCTATCGAATTTGCTAAGAATGAGCAGTACTGGGATAAGGATAACGTTCACCTTGATAAAGTTACCCTTGCTTTCTATGATGGGTCCGACCAAGAGTCCATTGAGCGTAACTTTACAAGTGGAGCATACAGCTATGCTCGCCTTTTCCCTACAAGTTCAAACTACTCTAAGGTAGCAGAAAGTTATAAGGATAATATCTTTTACACTCCATCGGGACCTGGTATTTTTGGTTTAGGTGTCAATATTGACCGTCAAGGTTACAAATACACTTCTAAGACAACTGATGAAGAAAAGTCTTCTACTAAGAAAGCCCTTCTTAACAAAGACTTCCGTCAGGCCTTGAACTTCGCCTTTGACCGTACAGCTTACTCCGCACAAGTAAATGGGACCGAGGCTGCTTCTCTTGCAGTTCGCAACCTCTTTGTGAAACCTGACTTTGTTTCTGCAGGAGACAAAACCTTCGGTGACTTGGTAACTGAAAAGATGGCTACTTATGGTGATGAATGGAAGAATGTAAACTTTGCTGATGGTCAAGATGGTCTCTTCAATGCTGATAAAGCCAAGGCTGAATTTGCGAAAGCCAAAACTGCATTGGAAGCAGAAGGTGCAAAATTCCCTATCCATTTAGACATTCCAGTAGACCAAACCAATAAGAACTATATTGCTCGTATTCAATCCTTTAAACAAACAGTTGAAAAAGTACTCGGTGAGGATAATGTAGTGATTGATATCCAACAAGTTTCTAAAGATGAGCTGAACAATATCACCTACTATGCAGCAAGCGCTGCGGCAGAAGATTGGGATCTCTCAGGAGCAGTTGGATGGAATCCAGACTACGAAGATCCATCAACTTACCTTGATATCTTAAAAACAACTAATAGCGAGCAAACAAAAACATACATGGGTTACGACGATCCAGCAAATGCAGCAGCTGCACAAGTTGGTTTGAAAGAATATGATAAGTTAGTTGATGAAGCTGCTAAAGAAACTGACGATTTGAACGCTCGTTATGAAAAATACGCAGCAGCTCAAGCTTGGTTGACAGATAGCTCTCTCTTCCTTCCTGCTATGTCAGGTAGTGGAGCAGCACCATTCATTTCTCGTGTAGTACCATTCTCTGCGTCATACAGTCAATCTGGAGATAAGGGCTCAGATGTATACTTCAAGTATATTCAGTTGCAAGACAAGGTTGTAACGAAAGCTGATTACGAACAAGCTCGTGAGAAATGGCTCAAAGAGAAAAAAGAATCAAACGAAAAAGTTCAAAAAGAATTGACGAATCACGTTAAATAAATAACTCTCAAGAGAACTTTCTCTCCATGAGGAGAAGGTTCTTTTGGGATTTTAAAAGGAAACGATATGAAAAAATATATTTTTATGCGTGTCTTGCGCTCATTGTTGTCTATTTTCTTGGTGACAACCTTGACCTACACGATTATCTATACGATGGTTCCTCGGAAACTGATTTTCAAGCAGGATACCAACTACAACAAGATTGCAACGACTCCAGATAAGCGGGATAATTATGAGAATACCGTTTATGAACGTATGGGCTATATCGAGTACTACGATACTAAGGAGTTGCAAGAAAAAGCTAGCACAATGGACTCATCTGTAACAGTAGATGCCAATGACACCAATAAGGCAATCTACGAAAAATACATCAACCAACTTGGGAATGGTTGGACGTTAGGTGTCTTTTCAGAGAGTGGTCAGTTCTATGCTACGCGTGAAATTCCGATTTTTGAACGTGTTTTCAAATTCTATGCGAACTTACTTGATATTGATCATACAAACAAGATTCAAGACCCTGAGAATCCAAACTTGGAACGTTATCTTCGTTTTGAAAATGACCCTGCTATCGGTTGGTCATTGGTTGGTTCAGGTACCAAACATAAATACCTTTTGTATTTCAACAATCAATTCCCGTTTGTACACCAAAACTTTGTGAACATTAACTTAGGTGACTCTTACCCAACTTATGCAAACACACCAGTGCTTCAAGTTATCACACAAGGTCAAGGACAAACCAAGACAGCAGAAGTTCAATTCCCCACTGGTAAAAAGACTTCGTCTGTAGATATTTACTCTCGTACCTACAAATCTCCAAGTCAAGCAGATGCGCGTGAAATAGCTAACTATGGTAAGGACGATCCATATACAGCTACAGAAAGTAACTACCAATATCCATCTATGATTGCAAGTTCAGCGGTTGCTGGTTTGATTGGTTTGGTTATTTCGTATGCTATTGCGATTCCTCTTGGATCTGCTATGGCTCGCCACAAGAATACTTGGATTGATAGCTTCTCAACAGGTGCTCTAACCTTCTTGCTTGCACTTCCAACGATTGCTTTGGTTTATATCGTTCGCTTGATTGGATCATCTATTGGTCTTCCAGACTCATTCCCTATCCTAGGTGCTGGAGATTGGCGTTCCTATGTCTTGCCAGCAGTTATTCTAGGTTTGCTGGGAGCACCAAGTACAGCAATCTGGATTCGTCGTTACATGATTGACTTGCAATCTCAAGACTTCGTCCGTTTTGCTCGTGCAAAAGGTTTATCTGAAAAAGAAATTTCAAATAAACACGTCTTTAAAAATGCCATGGTTCCTTTGGTTTCAGGTATTCCAGGTGCCGTAATTGGGGTTATTGGTGGTGCAACATTGACAGAAACAGTCTTCGCCTTCCCAGGTATGGGTAAAATGTTGATTGACTCTGTTAAGGCATCAAACAACTCAATGGTAGTCGGTCTCGTCTTCATCTTTACATGTATTTCTATCTTCTCACTCTTTGTAGGAGATATCTGGATGACTATGCTTGACCCACGTATTAAATTGACAGAGAAAGGAGGCAAATAATGTCAACAATTGATAAAGAAAAATTTCAGTTTGTAAAACGTGATGATTTTGCCTCTGAAACGATTGATGCTCCTGCCTACTCTTACTGGGGCTCCGTATTTAGACAGTTTTTAAAGAAAAAATCAACAGTCATTATGCTAGGAATTTTGGTTGCCATTATCTTGATGAGCTTTATTTACCCAATGTTCTCAGATTTTGACTTCAACGATGTAAGTAAGGTCAATGATTTTAGTGCTCGTTTTATCAAGCCCAATGCTGAACATTGGTTTGGTACAGATAGTAATGGTAAATCCTTGTTTGACGGGGTTTGGTTTGGTGCGCGTAATTCAATTCTTATCTCTGTAATTGCCACTTTTATTAACCTTGTAATTGGGGTTATTGTTGGTGGAATTTGGGGGATTTCCAAATCTGTTGACCGCGTCATGATGGAAGTTTATAATATTATTTCAAACATTCCATCTCTCTTGATTGTTATCGTCTTGACTTACTCAATTGGTGCTGGTTTCTGGAATTTGATCTTCGCTATGAGTGTGACGACTTGGATTGGGATTGCTTATTCAATTCGTATTCAAATCATGCGTTACCGTGACTTGGAATACAACCTTGCTTCTCAAACACTTGGAACACCAACCTTTAAAATCATCGTGAAAAATATCATGCCACAATTGGTATCTGTTATTGTTTCTACGATGACCTTGATGTTGCCAAGCTTTATCTCTTATGAGGCTTTCCTTTCCTTCTTTGGATTGGGGTTGCCTGTAACAGTGCCAAGTTTGGGACGTTTGATCTCAGATTACTCACAAAACGTTACGACCAACGCGTACTTGTTCTGGATTCCATTGACAACCTTGATTTTGGTATCCCTATCTCTATTCGTTGTTGGTCAGAACTTAGCGGATGCTAGTGATCCACGTACACATAGATAGGAGTAGACATGACAAAAGAAAGTAATGTAATTTTGACTGCTCGCGATATCGTCGTGGAATTTGACGTTCGTGACAAAGTTCTAACAGCTATCAGAGGTGTTTCTCTAGAACTGATTGAAGGAGAAGTTCTTGCCTTGGTAGGTGAGTCTGGTTCTGGTAAATCTGTATTAACAAAAACCTTTACAGGGATGTTAGAAGATAATGGACGCATTGCCCAAGGAAGCATCGATTATCGTGGACAAGACTTGACAGCCTTGACTTCGAACAAAGAATGGGAGAAAATCCGTGGTGCTAAAATTGCAACCATCTTCCAAGATCCAATGACAAGTTTGGATCCAATTAATACAATCGGTAGCCAAATCACAGAAGTTATCGTTAAACACCAAGGGAAAACAGCTAAGGAAGCCAAAGAAATGGCAATCGACTATATGAACAAGGTCGGAATTCCAGACGCTGAAAAACGTTTTGACGAGTATCCTTTCCAATATTCTGGAGGGATGCGCCAACGTATCGTTATTGCGATTGCCCTTGCGTGTCGCCCAGATATTTTGATCTGTGACGAGCCAACGACGGCCCTTGATGTAACCATTCAAGCGCAAATCATTGATTTGCTTAAAACTTTGCAAGATGAGTACCACTTCACCATTATCTTTATCACCCATGACCTTGGTGTGGTAGCAAGTATTGCGGATAAGGTGGCAGTTATGTATGCTGGGGAAATTGTAGAGTATGGAACGGTTGAGGAAGTCTTCTACGACCCACGTCATCCATACACTTGGAGTCTCTTGTCTAGCTTGCCACAGCTCGCTGATGATAAAGGGGAATTGTACTCTATCCCAGGAACACCACCGTCTCTTTATACTGAGTTGAAAGGTGATGCCTTTGCCCTTCGTTCAGATTATGCGATGCAAATTGACTTTGAACAGAAAGCGCCTCAGTTTTCAGTCACTGATACTCACTGGGCTAAGACTTGGTTGCTTCATGAGAATGCTCCTAAGGTTGAAAAACCAGAAATCATCGCAGATTTACATGATAAAATTCGTGATAAAATGGGCTTTGCTCATCTAGAAGACTAGGAGGAAGGAAATGTCTGAAAAATTAGTAGAAATTAAAGATTTAGAAATTTCCTTCGGTGAAGGAAGTAAGAAGTTTGTTGCCGTTAAAAACGCTAACTTCTTTATCAACAAGGGAGAAACTTTCTCTCTAGTTGGTGAATCTGGTAGTGGGAAAACAACGATTGGTCGTGCCATTATTGGTTTGAATAATACTAGTAAAGGTGAAATCATTTTTGACGGTCATAAGATCAATGGGAAAAAATCTCATAAGGAATCTTCAGAGTTGATCCGCCGTATCCAGATGATTTTCCAAGACCCTGCAGCCAGCTTAAATGAACGTGCGACAGTTGACTATATTATCTCTGAAGGCCTTTACAACTACCACTTGTTCAAAGACGAAGAAGAGCGAAAAGAAAAAGTTCAAAAGATGATTCATGAAGTCGGTCTTTTGAAAGAGCACTTGACCCGTTACCCACACGAGTTTTCTGGTGGTCAACGTCAACGTATTGGGATTGCTCGTGCTCTTGTGATGGAACCTGATTTCGTTATTGCGGATGAGCCGATTTCAGCCTTGGACGTGTCTGTTCGTGCGCAAGTCTTGAACTTGCTCAAGAAGTTTCAAAAAGAATTGGGCTTGACCTATCTCTTTATCGCGCATGACTTGTCAGTTGTTCGCTTTATCTCAGATCGTATCGCAGTTATCTATAAGGGTGTTATCGTTGAAGTAGCGGAGACAGAGGAGTTGTTTAACAATCCTGTTCATCCATACACTCAAGCACTTCTATCTGCTGTACCGATTCCAGATCCAATCTTGGAACGTAAGAAGGTCTTGAAAGTCTATGATCCTAGCCAACATGACTATGAGACAGACAAACCATCTATGGTGGAAATTCGTCCAGGTCACTATGTTTGGGCTAATCAAGCGGAAGTTGCTCGCTACAAAGAAGCACTTAAAAAATAAACAGATTAAGAGAGGACCGAAAGGTCTTCTCATTTTTAATAGAAAAATTCCCCTTTCACTAGCTTGTAAAAGGGGGCTCTATAATTTCTGTAGTGGGTAAAACCACCATAGGGATTATGGAGCCTATTTTGTTGTAGAAAAAAGTCCCATA
>NZ_JBJUSE010000012.1:0-52593 GCF_046098135.1 Streptococcus sp. ST16
ATCTTCATAACTCAATTTCATAATAAAACACCCCAAAAGTTAGATTTTTTCTGTCTAACTTTTGGGGTGCAGTTCATCAGGACACTGGGTTTTGTAGGTTCTTATCCATTTCGACGTTTACGGGCTAGTAGGGCTCTGTAAAAGAAGATGTGATTGTTTTGGATATAGGGAAGGAGTGAAAAACTAGCAATTCCAAAAGTAATCCAGTTGAGGAAGTACCAAGGGAGTAGTTGTAGGTCGAGGACAAAGCGTTGAAATTTGTAACCTTTCATCAAGAAACGGCTGGTTTTCAGGATTTGATGGGGTTTAGCATGTCCTAAATCCAGAGTGTCGCAGAGGAGGAATTCTACCTGCGAGTAGGCATAATGTTGTGGAATGTAGAGGATATTGCCCACAATCATCAAGATGAGACTCGCGAAAAAGTAGAGCCCAAAGGTCAGAAGGAACTGCTCCGTTTCAATGGATGAGAGGTCTAGTTTTGGAAATTCTGGATGTAGGGCAACAAATCTCCGAGCCAATAGGTTGCTATAAAAGAGAAAATAAATGCCTACTAAGTTTGGAATGCTCCATAAAAAGAGGTAGAAACGTTTGAGGAGCAGAGTTAGGAAGGTTTGCGAGAAGCGCTCTTCAGCAAAGAGGGCCAGGCTTGATTTTACTGAAAGTTCCGTATCAGGATCTTTGAGGAGTCGGAGTGTCGTAAAGGCAGCACCTGCTAGAAAAATCGTGCTCACAAAAGAAACCACTAGCGGGAAGAGATAGGCTTGGAGCACTTGTGCCAGCATGCTGAAAAAGGATTGTTCTAAAACACTTTCTTGGAGACGAGCCAAGGGGTTGAGAAAGCCCGACAAGATGACCAGCATACTAGGAAGGAGATAGACCAGAAGGAGGCGGGGATTTTCAGCCTGAAATTGCCTAGTCTGCAGACGAATAGTTTTTAAATCAATTTTTGGGTATTTCATTCTCTCATTATACCATAGTTCGTGACAGTTCCAGCTTTTTTTGATAAAATCATACAGTATGCCTTTGGGCACAAAGTATGAACTGGGACTGTCTTTCCCAGCTTCGGAGGTAGAAAATGTCAGATTCACCAATCAAATACCGTTTGATTAAGAAAGAAAAACACACGGGAGCTCGTCTAGGAGAAATCATCACCCCTCACGGCACCTTCCCGACACCTATGTTTATGCCGGTTGGGACCCAAGCTACTGTAAAAACCCAGTCACCAGAGGAGTTGAAGGAGATGGGATCAGGAATTATCCTGTCCAATACCTATCATCTCTGGCTTCGTCCTGGAGATGAACTCATCGCACGCGCAGGTGGTCTCCACAAGTTCATGAATTGGGACCAGCCCATCTTGACGGATAGTGGGGGTTTTCAGGTTTATTCCCTAGCAGATAGCAGAAATATCACAGAAGAAGGAGTAACCTTTAAAAACCATCTCAATGGTTCCAAGATGTTTCTATCGCCAGAAAAGGCCATTTCTATTCAGAACAATCTAGGCTCAGACATCATGATGTCTTTTGATGAATGTCCTCAGTTTTATCAACCTTACGACTACGTTAAGAAATCCATCGAGCGTACTAGTCGTTGGGCTGAACGTGGTTTGAAGGCTCACCGTCGTCCACATGACCAAGGTTTATTTGGGATTGTACAGGGGGCAGGATTTGAAGATCTTCGTCGCCAATCAGCGCATGATCTTGTTGGTATGGACTTTCCAGGCTACTCTATTGGTGGTTTGGCAGTGGGAGAAACCCACGAGGAGATGAATGCCGTCTTGGACTTCACAACCCAACTGCTGCCTGAAAACAAACCTCGCTATCTGATGGGCGTGGGAGCACCAGATAGCTTGATCGATGGAGTGATTCGTGGGGTGGATATGTTTGACTGTGTCCTGCCGACTCGTATCGCTCGTAACGGTACTTGTATGACCAGTCAAGGACGTTTGGTTGTCAAAAATGCTCAGTTTGCTGAGGACTTTACGCCATTGGATCCTGAGTGTGATTGCTACACATGTAAGAATTACACACGCGCCTACCTTCGCCACCTTCTCAAGGCTGATGAAACCTTCGGTATCCGCTTGACTAGCTACCACAACCTCTACTTCTTGCTCAATCTGATGAAGCAGGTTCGTCAAGCCATCATGGATGATAATCTCTTGGAATTCCGTGAGTATTTTGTAGAAAAATATGGCTACAATAAGTCGGATCGCAATTTCTAAAGTGTAAAAATAGAATGCTAAAATCCTAAGTTTTCTCTTAGGATTTTTCCTATTTTTTTGATAGAATAGGGAGTATAATGGAATGGGAATTAGGTGGTTTTTACTTCCTAATTTAATGGAGAATAAACTCGTATGCGTATTAAATGGTTTTCCTTGATTAGGATTACAGGTTTACTTTTAGTGCTCTTGTATCACTTCTTTCAAACAATCTTTCCTGGAGGCTTCTTTGGGGTAGATGTCTTTTTCACTTTTTCAGGATTTTTAATCACTTCCCTCCTTTTAGAAGAATTTGGGAAAAAACGCCAGATTGATTTACTGGGCTTTTTTAAGAGACGGTTTTACCGCATCGTACCACCTGTGGTTCTGATGGTTTTGGTGACCATGCCCTTTACCCTCTTAGTTCGCCAAGACTATGTTGCTGGAATTGGCGGTCAGATTGCGGGAGTTTTTGGTTTCATGACCAACTTCTATGAGATGTTAACAGGGGGAAGTTACGAATCCCAGTTCATTCCGCATCTCTTTGTTCATAACTGGAGTCTAGCTGTTGAGGTTCACTACTACATTCTTTGGGGATTGGCGGTTTGGTTCTTATCGAAACGTTCGAAATCTAGCAGTCAATTGAGAGGGATGGTATTTCTCCTTTCTGCGGGAGCATTCATTCTCAGCTTCTTCTCTATGTTTATTGGTAGTCTCATGGCTAGTTCTCATTCGTCTGTCTACTTTTCAAGTTTAACCCATGTCTATCCCTTCTTTTTAGGAAGCATTTTGGCGACGGTTGTGGGTGTTCGTCAGACGAGCGATTTAGTTAAGCAGTTTGATCGGACGTGGGATCTTCGTCAAAATCTACTGGTGTTTACTGCGGGCCTCTTGGTATTAGTACTCTTGACCTTCTTTGTCAAGTTTACCTACCTGTTCGCTTATCTATTTGGTTTCTTACTGGCAAGTTTAGCGGCCGTGATCATGATTTTTGCTGCGCGTGTCTTGCATGAGAAAACGCCTGAGATACAAGAGCCTCGGATAATCACTTTTCTAGCGGATACCAGCTATGCGGTTTATCTCTTCCACTGGCCTTTCTATATTATCTTTTCTCAGTTGATGAGTAATTTGCCTGCTGTTATTCTGACAATCATCTTTTCTTATTTCTTTGCTATCCTATCCTTCTATATTATTGAGCCATTGATTGCCGGTAAGACCAATGCTTTGGTTAGAAAAATCACTAAACTGCATCACATCAGACCCATTAGTGCTAGTGTTGTGGGCGTCCTTTCCTTACTTACCTTGATTATCATAGCTATGGCTCCTCAGGTTGGAGCTTTTGAGACAGACTTGATGGTCAATGGTTTCAAGCAAGCTCAGACCAATATAGGACAAACAAAGACTCTTGCCGAACAAGCTGAAGTCAGTCGCCTAGGAATTTCTGAGGGAACAAGCCTAATAGGAGATTCAGTGACTCTACGTGCCAATACAGCCTTAAAAGAGGCGCTTCCTGATGCAAATATCAATGCTCAGGTTAGTCGGACGACCAAGCAAGCCAATGACATCATGCTCAATAACAGTCAGAACAAGGCGCTTCTAAAAACGGTTGTCATTGCAACGGGAGTCAACAATCCTGAAGGTTATAAGAATGATTTGGACAGCATCGTGAACAATCTACCGAAAGGACACCATCTGATACTGGTGACACCTTATGAGGGAGACAAGAGCAAGGACACTTATGCATCAGTGGAGCAGTATGCGGCTTATGCGCGGGAATTAGCTGAAAAGAATCCTTATGTGAGCATTGCTGACTGGAATAAGGTCGCTAAGGAACACCCTGAAATCTGGGCTGGAACTGACCAAGTCCACTTTGGAAATGATAGCAGCATGATTGAAGAAGGTGCTAAACTTTACGCAGAGACGATTGCAGCTGCTGTTAATGCCGCTCAAGAACTGCCTGTAAAATCAAAATAAAATCAAAGAGTTGGAGATATCCAGCTCTTTTAAAATATCTCTAGAAAATAGGTCTATACCATTTACAAATGAAAAAGAAAGGTTTATAATGTAATTGACATAATAAATTGTAGAATCAATCTTTTAAGGAGGTTATCATTATGCCTAATTATATTAAAGCGGATCAGTTTTTCTACCCACACGGAGTTTGTCGTGGTGGTTACTTGGAACTTGTGGATGGCAAGTTTGGAAAACATGTAGAACAGATTCCTGAAGGAGCTGAGGTGATTGACTATACTGGTTATAGCATTGCCCCAGGACTTGTGGATACCCACATTCATGGATTTGGCGGTGTGGATGTCATGGATAATAACATCGAAGGTACCCTTCATACCATGAGTGAAGGACTACTTAGCACAGGAGTTACCAGCTTCTTGCCAACGACGTTGACTTCCTCTTACGAGCAGTTGCTTGCGGTAACTGAAAATATCGGTGCTCGTTACCAGGAAGCAAGTGGAGCCAAGATTCGTGGGATCTATTTTGAAGGGCCTTATTTCACAGAGAAATACAAGGGGGCTCAAAACCCTGCCTATATGAAAGACCCTCGTATGGATGAGTTTCGTGCTTGGCAAAAAGCAGCCAATGGTTTACTCAATAAAATTGCCCTTGCACCAGAACGTGAAGGTGTAGAAGACTTTGTACGAACTATCACTGGAGAAGGCGTAACGGTTGCTCTTGGACACTCAAATGCGACTTTTGATGAAGCTAAAAAAGCAGTCGATGCTGGAGCAAGCGTTTGGGTACATGCCTACAATGGGATGCGTGGGTTGACTCACCGTGAGCTCGGTATGGTGGGAGCAATGTATGAATTGCCACATACTTACGCTGAATTGATTTGTGATGGTCACCACGTAGATCCAAAGGCCTGTGACATTTTGCTCAAGCAAAAGGGAACTGAAAATATTGCCCTTATCACAGACTGTATGACAGCTGGTGGATTGGAAGACGGCGACTATATGTTGGGAGAATTCCCAGTTGTCGTTGCAAATGGAACGGCTCGCCTCAAATCGACAGGTAACTTGGCAGGTTCTATCCTCAAACTCAAAGATGGTTTGAAGAATGTGGTCGAATGGGGCATTGCGAATCCGCATGAAGCAGTCATGATGGCCAGCCTCAACCCAGCTAAATCAGTTCACATTGATGATGTGTGTGGTCAAATCCGTGAAGGTTATGACGCTGACTTTATCGTCCTAGATAAAGATTTGGAATTGGTAGCAACCTACCTAGATGGTGTGAAACGTTATCAAGCCTAAGAAGATAAAAAATAGGGGTCAATAAGGGACTCCTATTTTTATTATCAGATGAAAATAATAGGATTAAAGAAATTTCTAATGTGGAAAACAAGCAAAATCCTTTTCTTGTATTAAAAAATTAGATATAATATACGGTACAAAGGAAGTAGTAAGAATGTATCGTGTTATAGAAATGTATGGGGACTTTGAACCGTGGTGGTTCATAGAAGGTTGGGAAGAAGATGTCATCATGAGTCAATCTTTTGACAAGTATTATGATGCTCTAAAATATTATAAATCATGCTGGTTTGAGCTGGAAAAGAAGAATCCTCTTTATAAGAGTCGGAGTGATTTGATGACTATTTTTTGGGATCCTGCTGATAAACGCTGGTGTGATGAGTGTAATGAGTATTTGCAGCAGTACCATTCTTTGGCACTTTTACAGGATGAGCAAGTCATCCCCGATGAAAAGCTACGTCCAGGTTATGAAAAACAAACAGGTCAAGAAAAACACCGTTCTTGCCGTATGAAATGGAGATAAAAAAGTAACTTTTTAAGTTGCTTTTTTTATTTTTTTGCGAATAGTTAGATAAGGAGGGCGGTATGGTACAAGAAATTGCACAGAAAATTATTGCTACTGCGAAAGAAAAGAAGGCTCAGGATATCTATTTTATCCCCAAGGAAAAGTCCTATGAACTTCACATGCGGGTTGGAGACGAGCGGTGTCTAGTTGCCTCCTATGAGTTTGATGTTTTAGCTGCTGTGATTAGTCATTTTAAGTTTGTGGCGGGTATGAACGTAGGAGAGAAGAGGCGCAGTCAGCTGGGCTCTTGCGATTATCAGTATGGGGAGAAGAAGTCTTCTCTGCGTTTGTCTACCGTGGGAGATTATCGGGGACATGAGAGTTTGGTTATTCGTTTGTTGCACGATGAGGAGCAGGAGCTACATTTCTGGTTTCAGGATATGAACGAACTGGGTGGGCAGTACAGGCAACGGGGCCTCTATCTCTTTGCAGGTCCAGTCGGCAGTGGCAAGACGACCTTGATGCACGAATTAGCCAAGTCTCTGTTTAAGGGGCAGCAGGTCATGTCCATTGAAGATCCAGTAGAAATCAAGCAGGAAGACATGCTCCAGTTGCAGTTGAATGAGGCGATTGGCTTGACCTATGAAAATCTGATCAAACTGTCTCTCCGGCATCGTCCTGACCTCTTGATTATCGGTGAAATTCGGGATAGTGAGACGGCGCGTGCAGTGGTCAGAGCTAGTTTGACAGGTGCGACGGTCTTTTCAACCATTCATGCCAAGAGTATCCGAGGTGTTTATGAACGTCTTCTGGAGTTGGGGGTGACGGAGGAGGAACTAGCAGTTGTCTTGCAAGGAGTCTGCTACCAGAGATTAATTGGGGGAGGAGGAATCGTTGACTTTGCAAACAAAGACTATCAAGAACATCAGCCAACCAGGTGGAATGCGCAGATTGACCAGCTTCTTAAAGATGGACATATCACAAGTCTTCAGGCTGAAACGGAAAAAATTAGCTACAGCTAAGCAGAAGAAAATCATCACCCTGTTTAACAACCTTTTTTCCAGTGGCTTTCATTTGGTGGAAATTATTTCTTTCTTGGGGAGAAGTGCCTTGCTGGAAAAGGACTATGTGGCCCAGATGCACCAGGGATTGTCTCAGGGGAAATCTTTCTCAGAAATGATGAACAGTTTGGGGTTTTCAAGTGCTATTGTGACCCAATTATCTCTAGCTGAAGTTCATGGGAATCTTCATCTGAGTTTGGGAAAGATAGAAGAATATTTGGATAATTTGGCTAAGGTCAAGAAAAAGTTAATCGAAGTGGCGACTTATCCCCTGATTTTGCTGGGATTTCTTCTGCTAATCATGCTGGGGTTGAGAAACTATTTGCTACCTCAACTGGACAGTAGCAATATCGCCACCCAAATCATCGGTAATCTGCCACAAATTTTTCTTGGACTAGTGTTGGTTTGCTCTCTGTCTCTACTTTTAGCCCTCACTTTCTATAAAAGAAGTTCTAAGATGCGCGTTTTTTCGATATTGGCAAAATTTCCCTTTCTGGGAATCTTTGTCCAGACCTATCTGACGGCCTATTATGCGCGTGAATGGGGCAATATGATTTCACAGGGGATGGAGCTGACGCAGATTTTTCAGATCATGCAGGAACAAGGTTCCCAGCTCCTTAAAGAAATCGGTCAAGATTTGGCTCAAGCCCTGCAAAATGGTCGCGAATTTTCTCAAACAATAGCGACCTATCCTTTCTTTAAAAAGGAGTTGAGTCTCATCATCGAGTATGGGGAAGTCAAGTCCAAGCTGGGGAGTGAGTTGGAAATCTATGCTGAAAAAACTTGGGAAGCCTTTTTTACCCGAGTCAACCGCACCATGAACTTAGTACAGCCACTGGTTTTTATCTTTGTGGCCCTGATTATCGTTTTACTTTATGCGGCAATGCTCATGCCCATGTATCAAAATATGGAGGTAAATTTTTAAAATGAAAAAACTCATGACAAATTTAAAAAAAGCCAAGGTTAAAGCTTTCACTTTGGTAGAAATGTTGGTCGTCCTTTTAATCATCAGCGTACTCCTCTTGCTCTTTGTGCCCAATTTAACCAAGCAAAAGGATGTCGTAGATGATAAAGGAAAAGCTGCTGTTGTCAAGGTTGTGGAAAGTCAGGCAGAGCTCTATAGTCTGGACAAGAATGAAGATGCTAGCTTAAGCAAATTACAGGCGGACGGTCGCATCACAGCTGAGCAAGCCAAGGCTTATAAAGAATACCATGCACAACAAAAAACAAGTCAAACTGTTGCAGATTAAGGCCTTTACTATGCTGGAAAGTCTCCTTGTTTTGGGACTTGTGAGTATCCTTGCCTTGGGCTTGTCCGGTTCTGTTCAGTCCGGTTTTGCAGCAGTGGAAGAGCAGATTTTCTTTATGGAGTTTGAAGAACTCTATCGGGAAACGCAAAAACGCAGTCTAGCCAGTCAGCAAAAGACTAGCTTGAATTTAGATGGACAGACCATCAGCAATGGCAATCAAAACTTGACTGTTCCTAAAGGGATTCAGTCACCATCAGGACAAAGCATTATATTTGACCGAGCTGGGGGCAATTCGTCCCTGGCTAAGGTTGAATTTCAGACCAGCAAAGGAGCGATTCGCTATCAATTATATCTAGGAAATGGAAAAATTAAACGCATTAAGGAAACAAAAAATTAGGGCAGTGATTTTACTAGAAGCAGTAGTTGCTCTAGCCGTGTTTGCCAGCATTGCGACTCTTCTTTTGGGACAAATCCAGAAAAATAGGCAGGAAGAGGCAGAAATCTTGCAAAAGGAAGAAGTCTTGCGTGTGGCGAAGATGGCTTTGCAAACAGGGCAAAATCAGGTAAACATAAATGGAGTTGAGATTCAGGCATTTGCTAGTGAAAAAGGATTGGAGGTCTACCATGGTTCAGAGAAATTGCTGGATCTTAAAGAGCAGTAAGGTCAGAGCTTTCACTCTTTTAGAATCTCTGCTTGCGCTTATCGTCATTAGCGGTGGTTTACTTCTCTTTCAAGCCATGAGTCAGCTCCTCATTTCAGAAGTTCGCTACCAGCAACAAAGCGAGCAAAAGGAGTGGCTCTTGTTTGTGGATCAGCTAGAGGCTGAATTAGAGCGTTCGCAGTTTGAAAAGGTAGAAGGCAATCGCCTCTATATGAAACAGGATGGTAAAGATCTTGCCTTAGGGAAGTCAGCTTCAGATGATTTTCGGAAAACCGATAGCAGTGGACGAGGTTACCAACCAATGGTTTATGGCCTCAAATCAGCACAAATCACAGAGGAAAATCAATTGGTTCGCTTTCGTTTCCAATTTCAAAAAGGCTTAGAAAGGGAATTCATCTATCGTGTGGAAAAAGCAAAAAGTTAAGGCAGGCGTTCTTTTATATGCAGTCACCATGGCAGCCATTTTTAGCCTTTTGTTGCAGTTTTATTTGAATCGGCAAGTAGCTCATCACAAAGACTTTGCCCTAAACAAAGAAAAGTTGATCGCTTTTGCCATGGCCAAGCGAAGTAAAGATAAGGTTGAACAAGAAAGTGGGGAACGAGTCTTCAACTTAGGAAAAGTCACGTATCACAATACGAAAACAGGTTTTGCAACAAGTGTTCGTATGAATAAGGGCAACTATGAATTTCTCTTTCCTTCGATGAAACCCAAGAACAAGAAAACGGATAAAAAGCAACAGGTAGCGACTGATTCAAACCCAGAACAAAATCAACAAAAAACAGAAGATAAGGCAGAAAAGAAAGCCAATTCCTAGGCAATTCAACTTCTTTGTGTTACACTAAAAGCATGAAACACGATTTTAATCACAAAGCAGAAACCTTTGATTCGCCCAAAAATATCTTTCTTGCAAACTTGGTTTGTCAAGCAATTGAAAAACAGATTGCTCTTCTATCAGACAAGGCAATACTGGACTTTGGTGGTGGGACGGGTCTGTTAGCCTTGCCCCTAGCCAAGCAGGCCAAGTCGGTTACCCTTGTAGATATCTCGGAGAAAATGCTGGAGCAAGCCCGTTTGAAAGCAGAGCAACAAGACATCAAGAATATCCAGTTTTTGGAGCAGGATTTACTGGCAAATCCCTTGGAACAGCAATTTGACCTGATTGTTGTCAGTCGGGTTCTTCATCATATGCCTGATCTAGATGCAACTCTTGCCATGTTTTACCATCACCTTAGGGAGAAGGGACAAGTTCTCATCGCTGATTTTGTCAAGACAGATACCAACCATCATGGTTTTGATTTAGCTGAACTGGAAACCAAGCTCGCTCAGAATGGTTTTTCAAGCATTGACAGTCAGATTCTCTATAGTGCTGAAGGTCTTTTCCTAGGAAATTACGCAGAACTCTTTTTAACTGTAGCCCAAAAATCACTCGCTGACTAAAGCAGTGATTTTTTCTCTTCAGATGGAAAAAAGGAGGGAAATTTGATAAGATAGGAATATGGATTTTGAAAAAATTGAACAAGCTTATACGTATTTACTAGAGAATGTCCAAGTCATCCAAAGTGATTTGGCGACCAACTTTTATGACGCCTTGGTAGAGCAAAACAGCATCTATTTGGATGGCGAGACAGAGCTGGAGCAGGTCAAGGAGAACAATCAAGCCCTTAAGCGCCTAGCACTTCGTAAGGAAGAGTGGCTCAAGACCTACCAGTTTCTCTTGATGAAGGCGGGACAAACGGAGCTTTTACAGGCCAATCACCAGTTTACGCCGGATGCCATTGCCCTCCTCTTGGTACTTGTTGTAGAAGAGTTGTTTGAACAAGAGGAAATTAGCATCCTCGAAATAGGTTCTGGTATGGGGATTTTAGGGGCCACTTTCTTGACTTCTCTCTCTAAAAAAGTAGATTACTTGGGAATCGAAGTGGATGACTTGCTGATTGATTCGGCAGCCAGTATGGCAGATGTGATTGGTTTGCAGGCTGGTTTTGTTCAAGGAGATGCCGTTCGTCCGCAAATGCTTAAAGAAAGCGACGTGGTCATTAGCGACTTGCCTGTTGGCTATTACCCAGACGATGCCATCGCTTCACGCTATCAAGTGGCTTCTAGTCAAGAGCATACCTATGCCCACCATTTGCTGATGGAACAAGGCCTCAAGTACCTTAAGTCAAATGGCTATGCTATTTTTCTAGCTCCGAGTGATTTATTGACCAGTCCTCAAAGTGATTTGTTAAAAGGGTGGCTCAAAGACGAAGTGAGTCTGGCTGCTATCATCGCTCTGCCGGAGGATATTTTCTCAACTGCAAGCCAAGCTAAAAGTATTTTTGTCTTACAGAAGAAAAGAGACAAGGAAATAGAACCCTTTGTTTACCCTCTTACTAGCTTGCAAGATCCGTCAGTTTTGTTGACCTTTAAAGAAAATTTTCAAAATTGGAGCAAAGGTACTGAAATATAAAAGAGATTTTGTTATAATAGATGAAAACGCTTAAAAAGAGGTATCATCTTATGACAAAAACAATTGCAATCAATGCCGGAAGCTCAAGCTTGAAATGGCAACTTTATCAAATGCCTGAGGAAAAGGTTTTGGCTAAAGGCTTGATTGAACGTATTGGATTGAAAGATTCAATTTCAACAGTAAAATTTGACGGTCGTTCGGAACAACAAATTCTTGATATTGAAGACCATACACAAGCCGTTAAAATTTTATTGGATGACTTGATTCGTTTTGACATCATCAAAGGGTACGACGAGATTACAGGTGTCGGACACCGCGTCGTTGCAGGTGGTGAATATTTCAAGGAATCAACAGTTGTTGAGGGAGATGTGATAGAAAAAGTTGAGGAGTTGGGACTCTTGGCTCCTCTTCACAATCCAGCCAACGCAGCTGGAATTCGTGCATTTAAGGAATTGCTTCCAGATATTACCAGTGTTGTTGTATTCGATACTTCATTCCACACAACCATGCCAGAAAAGGCTTATCGCTACCCTCTACCAACTAAATACTACACAGAAAACAAGGTTCGTAAATATGGTGCCCACGGGACAAGCCACCAGTTTGTCGCAGGAGAAGCAGCGAAACTTTTGGGCCGTCCTCTAGAAGATTTGAAATTGATTACCTGCCATATTGGTAATGGGGCTTCTATCACAGCTGTTAAGGGTGGGAAGTCTGTGGATACTTCTATGGGATTCACACCACTTGGAGGTGTGATGATGGGAACTCGTACAGGAGATATTGACCCTGCTATCATCCCTTACCTCATGCAATATACAGAGGATTTCAACACCCCAGAAGATATTAGCCACATTCTCAATCGTGAATCAGGGCTCATGGGAGTTTCTGGTCAGTCAAGCGATATGCGTGATGTGATTGCTGCCATGGAAGCAGGAGACCATGATGCGACTTTAGCTTATGAAATGTATGTTGATCGTATCCAAAAACATATTGGCCAATATCTTGCAGTCCTAAATGGAGCAGATGCAATTATCTTCACAGCAGGTATCGGTGAAAATGCAGCAAATTTCCGTGAGGATGTCATTTCAGGTATCTCTTGGTTTGGTTGTGATGTAGATCCAGAAAAGAATGTCTTTGGTGTAACGGGAGACATCTCAACGGACGAAGCGAAAATACGTGTCTTGGTTATTCCAACAGATGAAGAATTGGTGATTGCACGCGATGTTGAGCGCTTGAAAAAATAAGTAAATACACGTAAAATTTGATTGTGAAAAGAAGTTGGGAAAGAGATTTTCCAGCTTTTTTTATGTAGGAAATGTCTAAAGCCTTGCTGTTATTGGCTTTTTCAAAAAATATGGTATAATAGTAGTAATTTAAAGAGGAAGTTAGATTTTTTGATTTTAAAAGGATTGAAGAATTAAGAATTGTATTTTTTAAGAAACTAACCAAAAACTAACCAAGGAATGTATATTTTTAGTCAATGAATATAGAATAAAGTGGATCAGGAAACTGGTCTGTTTTATTTTGTAGTTATTGAGTGAAACTGGTCTATTTTAACTTGACAGTCATACGCATAATGTGTATAATAGTAAATGTAAGGAGGTAACAACGATATATGCCACTTACAGGAAAAGAAATGGTGAAACTAGCCCTTGAGAATGGATGGGTTGAAGTTCGTCAAAGGGGTAGTCATCATCATTTTAAGAAGGAGGGTTTTTCTTATCTTGTCACTATTCCAGTTCATGGAAATGAAGATTTGGGAAAGGGATTGGAAAGAAAGATTCTCAAAGATTTAGGATTGTAAGTCTTACATTCCTAAGTCTTTTCACATTGGAGGTAGTAGAATGTTAAAAACGTATCCAGCTATATTTCATAAAGAAGGAACAGGATATTGGGTAGAATTTCCAGAATTTGGTGGTGGTACAGAAGGAAAAAATATCGAAGAAGCGATGAGAAATGCCCGTGAAATGCTTGAAAATATTTTAGCTTCTTATATCGATGAAGGGATGGCGTTGCCTACTCCGAGTGATATTTTAAAGATTGAGGTTTCAGATGGTTTTGTATCAATGATTCAAGTTGATCCTGCGCCTTTTGTGAGAAGTAATAAGGCGATTAGGAAGAATGTGACTGTTCCTGAATGGCTAGTCCGTCTTGCTGATCGAGAAAAAATTAACTATTCAGAAGTGCTAGCGCAAGCGCTAGAGAAGAAATTGCAAGTTTGATTTTAAGGAATAGTTATTGATGCTTAAGGAGATAGAATATGGAAATTAAAGAGATAAATTATCACGATAGACTTCCAAAAAATATGGTTTCAAAGTTTAATTATTTTGTGAAGGACTTTTTGAAAGAGCATCCGGATCAGTTAGATAAGATGGATTTTGATGAGGTTATGACGATTAACAAAGAATATGAGGCGGATTTAGAAGTCTATTTTGTTAAATTTATGTTGTGTAAAAAGGGAAAAGGCGGATTTTTCTCTCTCGCTAGTACAGTTAATGAGTTGTTTGTGTCTTGTAATGATGAACTTTGGGGAACTGTGATTTTAGAGTAAAAAGCGAAGGAAATTCAAATATTCCTGGATATTTAATTCGTATTTTAGGTCAAAATGTTCAAACACGTATTCAAAATTTGTTCGGGAATAGAAAAAATAACACTATCTTAGATAATGTTATTTTTTTTGTTTTCATTGTAGAAATCGGTGGCTATTTCTTTGACGTAGTTTTCGTATTTTGCAGGAATGTCAGCATTTATAAGGTAGTTTTGAAAGTTGAAACTATCATCTATAGGATATTCATTGTTGACTAAGCTCATAAAGTCTAGGATTCTTGCCTTTTCACTATCATTCTCTATATGATTTTTATAGGTGTCTATTTGTGAAAGTGAGTTGTTGCAGTCGTCATTGATGAGATGATGTTTTTCATGTAAAAGTATATTTATTTTCTCAATGTCTGTTGTGTCAGAACGTAAGAAGATGAAGTGTTTGTTGTTTACAAGGATATATCTACCTTTGCTTGATAAGTTGTTAAGAGTGATAACTTGACAGTTTAATTGTTCAATCTCTTTTATAACTTTGTTTAGATTCATAGTTATTTCTTATTAGAAAAGTAGTCTTTTAGAAAGTTCTTGATGATTTCTCTATCGTTATCTGTGATGGGTGTACCATCATAAGCGACTGAATTATCAATAGCGTTGTCTATGTCAACCTCTAAGTCAAGATCAGGAATATCTGTTTTACCTAAAAGATAGTCTGTGGAAACATTGAAGAAGTCTGCTAGTTTTTGTAAATTTTCTGCTGATGGTTTTCTTAGTCCCTTTTCCCACTGTGCATAGCTTTGAGGAGATGTGTTGAAGTGACTTGCTATTTCCTTTTGAGTTAGTTTTTTATTCAGTCGAGTTTCTTTTAGTCTATCTTTAAATTCCATAATTTGTACCTTTTTGAAATAAAGTAAAAAATTTTAAAAAAAATTAAAAAAAGTATTGACAAAGTAATCAACTGATTGTATAATAGTTTATGTAATCAGTTGATTACATAAAAAACTAAAAGAGTTGAACTTTGAAAATTTAATAAAAAACGTGTCAGACAACAACGAGCATTGACTAACACGATTAAATGTAGCAATTTAATTATATGTGAATTTTAGGAAAATGTCAAGTTTTGTTTGATTGTAGGTATGTTTCATGAAATGTATCTACAAAACTTTATAGATTCTAAACTCTTTGCTGACTTTTCTTAGTAGGACTAAGGGAAAAACAGATAACGTACAATTGCATAGATTGTGCAAAAAGTTGTCGTTTTGGGGTAGTATTCAAAAGATTTAATGTAAAGGCGGACTAACAACTTCATAATGTTGTAAATGATGGATATTGTTTTAGTAATAATTTCAACCATAATGTTCTCTTTTCTAATTTTTTTGAAAACAAAAATCCAGCAAAGTGTGTTTCCATCTTACTAAGCTGTTTACGATATTTTGTTTTTGGTGAATTGGTATTATTATACCATAAGTAAATGGGGTTGGCAAGGAGTTTAGAGTTTGTAAAGTTCACGTTGGGTTTTTCGTCCTTTTGCCTTAGTAGATAAGAAAAGGGAACTGATGGCTGTGGTACAGTCAATGATACTTCTTAGAAGGTAGCTAGAGTGAGATAGTGAGGTCTATGTGTTGTATGGTCGGTGTGTGAGAGTAAAATCTTGCTAATGCTTTTGGGTAAGAAAGAGGGGATATTGAGTTATCCTTAAATTTGTGACCTTGGCGAAGAGAGTAGGAATGTCGAGAGATATTCTGAAAGTATGCGAAGATAGGAGCATACATTTTTATATTGCTATATTCTATTAAAAATAAGAAAGTGGAATTGATGGCCGAGAACGGTGTGGTTGAAGAATGTGAAGCAAGAGTGAGATTATGTGTAACTTGGAATGGAACGTAAAAAGGCTTTGAAAATAAGCCTTTTTATTTTTGCAAAAATTAACAATAACTAGATTTTTATAAAACAGGTCTTGTCCTGATAAAGATTGAAAGTATTGTTAGTTTTCACAAGGGAATATAAGAAGTATTCCTTTATGTAAACTAACAATATGAGTAGAAAGAGTTGAAGAGGAGAAAAGATGATAAATGAGATATTTAAGGAAGTTTCTATACTTGTAAGAGTGATGATTTGGAACGCTGTTCCGCCTATGATTTTCTATATGATTGTAGGTTCTGTTTATGCTTCTTTGATGTTGTATTTTGTTATGATTGTTACGGATTCTGTATTAGATTTCGGAGGTAATATGTAAGAATGATAAACGTATCAAAAGCATTGATTCTATTTAGAGAAAGAAATAATAAGTCAGAAGATGATTTGGCAAACTTTTTAGGAATCCAAAAGAAAGCATATAAACGTTATGAAAGTGGAGAACGTGAACCTAGTCTTGATAAGCTGTATAAGTTAGCTTACCTTTATAACTGCAAAGTTGATGATTTTATCAATGTAGATGAAAAAATTCGCTGTGAAGCGTGAAGACGTCTTGTCAACTAAAGATTTAGATAATCTAGGTTGTCATCATCAGTTTTCTTATGGATTGGTAATAATGTTGACTAAAGGAAAAAAATATGAAGAAACGATTCGCTTTAGTGTTGATGATAATACTAAGTATGTTTATAAGAGTGAAGTGAAGCGATTCTTACTTGACCTAGTAGAAAGGATTGAGTAATAGGAAAGAGGTGTATTAAAATCGAAGAGTATGGTTATAAAGAGGGTCAAGGTTTAAGAACTTATTCAGAAGAATGGATCATAAAAGAGTATAACCGAATTTATAGTCGATTCTGCTGGAATTTGAAAATCTATGCTCATGTAAAAAATGGTGCTGATGTTTATGTATCTTCTAAAAAATGTTGTGATGATTTGTATTATCAGTTGTATGCTGTAGGTCAGTTGACTAGAAGTTATTACAGTAAGATAATTTCTAAGATTGAAAGAACATATAATCGTTTTAGAGAAGATGGAGTGATTATCGAATTTTAAATGTTATTTTAAATAGGTGTGTTGATTAAGAGTCAGTTTTACTGGCTTTTTTATTTTGAGAATGAAGGAGAATTTATGATAGTAGTTATTTATAAACGATCACGTTCACCATCTAATGAATGAGGTCGAAAAAGAAAAAAACATTATTTAAAATAAAAAAGGAAAAAAGGAGAAAATAATTAATGTTTAAAACTAATGAATATAAGGCTTTTGGTTCTATTCGTAAGACTAAAGTTGCTGGTGCTTGTGGTGTTATTTTGGCTCTTGCTATGATGGCTATGGTAACTAACGGGAATGTTTCTGCTGATGAAGTAAAACCATCATCACCTGCAACTACTGAAGTTGCTAAACCTGCTGAATCGCCTAAAAAAGAAGCTAAAGCTGATTCAAAAGTAGAAGCTAAAAAAGAAGAAACTGTTAAACCTGTTGAATCACCAAACTTGGATTCTGCTGTTGAAAAAGCAAAAAGCGTAGGTATTAAAGTAACTGAAAAAGAAAAAGTTGGTTATGATACGGAGGCAGAAGCTAAGGCAGATGAAAAAGCGCAAGTTGATGAAATTGACAAGAAGATTGCTGAAAAAGAGCTGAATATCAAGGAAATTGAAACAGCTAAAGGTCAAAACAATCAAATCAATGCTGACAATAAGTCTGCTATGGAAAAAGCTGGCTTGAAACATACAGGTGATTATCCAAAAGATAAGAAAACTGTTGATGGTTACAATGCGCAAGCGAAGAAAGAAAATACAGCTAATGAAGCTAAGTTCAAGAAAGAAAAGCTGGAAGCTGAAAGAATCAAAGCTAAAGACAAAGCTATCATGGAAGCTAAAGGCTTGAAATTCACTGGTAACTATGCCCAGGATCAAAAGACTGTTGATGCATGGAATAAGGCTAACGCTGGTAAAGTGATTAAGTCGATTCAAACAGGATTGACTGCTAATGCTAATACTACTTTTGAAGTTATTTCAGGTGGTTCTAAGGCTGTTGCTCCTGACTATACAGCTAATGTTATTCAAGGGTATGCTCGTAATACTAACTTGGATGCTAGCTTTGATAATGTGTTCCTTCTTGATGATAAGAGTGGAACAATTAAAATTAAAGTTAAGAACACTACTAATGGTGATGTGACCTTAACATTTAGCAATATTACACCATCTGCTGAATCAGGATTTATTCGTAGTTATGTAGCCTTGTGGGCAGGTGAAGATGGTGGTATTGGATATGGTGTCTTTATTTCTGCTGGCGCTGGTGAAGCTAACGGTGGAGGAGGTGTTGATGGTCAAGGTGGAGGTGGTGCCTCAGGTGCCTACCGTAACGATCGTCAAGGCTGGGTTAAAATGGTGACTGTTGGAGTTTTGACTGATTCTGATAACGTTAGTGAAGTAACTGTAAATGATGTTGATAGCAATCAAGTTATTGATGTGTCTAGTCTAGATGGTGCAAAAGTGACAACTGGTAAGAATATCACACAAAGTGGTAACTCATTTACTGCTAATGATGAAGCAGAATCACAAAGTACAGCAGGGGTGCTTGATTCTAATGGTATTGGTTGGTCATTTGCTAAAGGTCAAAAGATTAACTTTACTTTCATTCACTCAAACACTTCTGATACAAGCTATTCTATCGTGGGTGGTTTGTTTGGTCGTGCTTCTCAAAAAGAAGTTAAGCAAGAGCCTATTTCTATTGAGAAATACAATGATCCAAAATACACTCCTAAACCATACGTTCAAATTAAACCTTATGTTCCTGTACCACAAGAAAAACAAGTGGAAGTAGAATATCATAAGGCTTACGTTAAGGAAGTTCCTGTAACCCCTGAATCTCCTGAACCACAAAAACCACAAGAACCTAATAAGCCATCATTGCCTGAAACTGGAACAGCTTCTAGTATGCTTGGTTATGTTGGTACTGGTATCTTGTCAATGTTAGGTCTAGTGGGTGTGAAGCGTAAGAAAGAAGCAGAATAAAATAGTTTAATGTTATAAAAGGTGGTAGAGTAACAGGAACTACCACCTTTTTATTTTTGTAAAAACTGTAAATAGAAAAGGAAAAATAGAATGAAAATTGAAAACTTTAAATTTAATCCCGAAGCTATTGGAAAAGCGAATTATGTTGGTTCTGAAAAAGCACCAGCAATTGTTGAAGGTAAACCGTTTGATGGAACAAGACATATTGTGATGAATGCAAAACATGGTCAGTTTTCTATCATCACTCCAAAAGATATGGCAACTTATAAAGTAAATGAAGAAGTTGAAGCTATTGAACCATCTTTCTTGGAAGATTATGTAGAAGGTACAAATTTCTCTGCTTCAACTAATGTATTGGCTAAAGGACTTAAACGTGTAGGAGGTAACAAATAATGGCTAAAAATGGACTAGAACTTGGAAATCGTGTAGAAATTTTTTCAAAAAAATATCGTATTTTGAATGATTTATTGTTGAATCCAAAAGAAGTTTTGGGTACTTGTAAATTCATTAAGAATGAAGGCGCTCAATTTGTAAACATTGATCTTGAAACTGGTGAAGGTGACTATGATGGAGTTGAAGTCCTTGTTTATTCAGAAGGTCAAGAAGATGTTATTTTCTTGAAAGTAACTGAACAATCAGAAGAAGAAATTAACGCTTTGAATTTTGGTTATCAAGAAGTTGTTGATTTTGATACTTTGCTTATTGCATATCACGGTATGCGTAAGGCTGATCGTAATCAAGTAGAACCTAACAAGCACCGTTTTGTTTTTGTAGTTGATAAACTTAAAAAAGTTGGTGGTACTCAATCTAAACAAGAGCAGAAACAAGAACAAAAGCAAGAGCATAAAGGCTAGTTAGTAAAGGAGAAAAGATATGGGTTTATTTCCTGCATATAGGGGAATTAAGATCAAGCCTTATATGGTGAATCTTAGATACTTTATCTTTTCTTTTTTCTTTTTGCTGCTTAGTCCTGTGCTTGTATTCTATGGGTATTTAAATTTTGATAAAATCAAGGGTTTAGATATAGCAGCTATTGTGATTCTTGTGATTTTATTGGTAGTATTTATTGTTTTAAGTATTTACCTAACTTGGTTTTCACAAGAAAGGTTCTTTCTTTTCCAAAAGTTAGAAAGATTGTCTAAATTAGCTTTCTTTTTGAAAGAGAATGGCTATACCTATACAAAGAAGGTTAAGCGTGAATCAGGTACTATTGATAAGATTGTCTTTCCTGCTGTCTATATGAAACAGAATCGCTATGATCTTGATGTAGCCTTTAAAATGGCTGGTAACAAGTTTCAAGAGAAATTTAAGAAGATTGGTAGTGAGTTAGAAACAACTTTTTTTATGGACTTTATGGAAGTTCAGGACGATATAAAGTTTAAGACCTATAAACTTGCCTATTCTGCTTTTTTGAATCGTATCAAGGTAACTGATGTCAACTATTCTGATAAGGGTATTCAACTGATGAAGAATCTCTATTGGAATCCTGTTGACGACCCTCATTTGCTAGTAGTCGGTGGTACTGGTGGAGGTAAGACTGTACTTTTAAGAACGTTGATTCGTGCATTGGCAAAAGTTGGTGTTACTGATATTGGTGATCCAAAACAAGCTGATTTTGTGACTATGGCAGAACAGAAGGCTTTTGAAGGTAGAATATTCTATAATTCAGAAGATATTGTAGCTATGGTTGAAAGGGCAGTAGATATTATGTTTGCACGATATGCCTATATTCGTAAAAAACGTGCTGAAAATGGTGATAAGGATATGAAGAAGTATTATGAGTACGGTTTAGAGCCTTATTTCTTAGTATGTGATGAATATAATGCTTTGTTTGCTATGTTAGACTTTCAAACTAGACAGCGTTTAGACAATGCTATGAGCCTATTCTTGCTTCTTGGAAGGCAAGCTGGGTGTTTTGGAATCTTAGCTATGCAGAAGCCTGCAAGAGAAGATTTAGGTTCAAAATTGCAAGCTAACATTAACTTTCGTATTTCTGTTGGACGATTGGACGAGATTAGTTATGATCTAACGTTTGGTGATATCAATAAAAATAAAGAATTTAAGTATGTGAAGTTTGTAGGTGGTAAGCGTGTTTATGGCCGGGGTTATGCTTGTGTTTATGGAGAAGTAGCAAGGGAATTCTATTCACCGTTGCTTGAAAAGAAATTCTCTTTCTATGATGAATATGAGAAGATTGAAAGACGAGAAAATCTTTTCAATCCTTTAGAAAATCCTGAAGCTGTGCTTTCTGAAGAAGAAAAACAAGCCTTACAGGAAGAAATGCAGGCGAAAGAAGAACTAGATAAAGGAACTGTTAAAAAAGCTAGCCCTGAATTGGTTCAAGAATTGCTGTCTAGTAAGCAAAAAGAAAATGAAGAAAATGATGATACTGAAGGTGTCTATCTATCAGACTTTGCTTTAGAAAAAGGTATTCGTTCTAATATTTTGAGAAATGTTATTCAAAAAATAGAAGAACAGGGGACTTATTCATTTGAGCGTAGAGAAGGTAAAATCTTTTTGGATAAAGATTCAGAGGAATTATTTTCAAAAATGATAGATGATAGAGAAGAATCTAATAAAAGTTGGAGTGAGTTAGTTTCCGAATACTTTGGAGATTAACCTTTCCTTTTTATTAGAATAGTGTTGGTGCCCCTTTTTAGGGGCATTTTTTATTAAGTATAGTCCAGCTAAAAATGTAGGTGCAAAGCAGGGGTGAAGCCGTAGGCGAACCCATGCACCGCACCGACCGCATTTTTAGCTGGACTATGTTTATTAACCCACCTATTCTAATAGGTGGGTAACAAGAGTTACAAAATGCACTTCGCACTTACAGCCACGTGCCTTCAAGGTGTGTCCTTTTTGCAATTTCTTGTATCTCTTTTAGTAAAAATAAGGAGTTTTATAGGAGAAATGGACGGAAGAGAGTTAAAAGAGTTTAGAAAAGAACAAAAAATGACAAGAAAAGAATTATCGATAAAGACTGGTATTCCTGTTTCTACGCTAAAGGCTTACGAGAATGGTTATAGAACTTTGAAGAAAACAGATTTTTTAGAAATAAAAAATCAATTTAGCTTGAAAAGATGTGATGCTAATCTTACAAGGTATATGGTGGATTATTTCAGGTTTACACTTCATAATGAAATTGATGTCTATTTTGTTGCGAAAGAATTTTTTGGATTTGATATAATGCCTAAACCTGAAACGACCTCATTTATGAAATATGAACTGTTGTATCGGTATGGAGATATTTGGTTTTTGGGATTTAATTCTTCGTACAGTGAGAATGGAGAAGATAAAAACAGAATTACGGTTCAATTAAGCGGTCAAGGCTGCAGACAGTTAGAAGTCTATCTTGAAAATGAAAATATAACTTGGATTGACTTTATAGAAAAAATTCAGAATCATTATGGAAATGATTTTAGCGTTACTAGGATAGATATTGCAGTTGATGAAATGGTTCAGGAAGATTCAAAAGATAACTTTGATTTATCATCTCTAGTGACTAGATATTATAATCAAGAAATTGTTTCGCCATATCTAAGAAATTTTTCATTTGTTGGTGGAGGTGGATTTGATTTTGAGAATCCCTTAGAAATAGAAAATAGGCAAGGATTGTCAATTTATCTTGGCAGTCGGCAGTCTGAAATGTATTTTAACTTTTATGAAAAAAGATATGAGATAGCAAAGAAAGAAGGGATAAGCGTATCAGATAGCGTAAGGTTGTTTGGGATATGGAATCGGTATGAGGTTCGATTTTCGCAAGGAAAGGCAAGGTCGTTTGTTACAGAAGTTTTAGAAGGTGCTGAGATTGCTGAGTTGACAAGGTCGATATTTCAAGGTGCGATTCAGATTTATGATGGTACTGATGAACATGGTTTTAGAATGTATGATAGCAAGTGGCAAAGTCTTTTTGGAAATGACGAAGCAATCAGACTTTCAGTTAGTCCTGAGCCTTATTCTATAGAAAGAACGATAAGATGGCTTGTTGAGAAGGTTTCTAATTCGTTAGTGTATGTTTCTGAGATTGATCGATTGTTTATGCAAGAGAATATGAAAAAAATAATGAGTTCAGGAGAAATTACTCCACGGCAACGAAAAGAACTAGAATTTCTTCAAAGTCAGTTGGGAGGGATTTCATGATTGAATATAAAGATATTGAAAAGATTGTCTATTTGATTCCTGACAGAAATTTTTATGATGGAGTAATTGATAGTAAGGTTGCTAGAGAGTATCAAGCCTATATTGAGTTTCAATCACAAAAGTACAATCAGACAAAGAGAAAATGTGATTGGGATGAACTGAAACGCTTGAATGTAGAATATGAAAGGTATTTAGCGAATGAAGTTGATGTAAAAAGAAAATTATTGTGGTTTGGGTTGCTAAGAAGGAGTAAAGAAGATATGGAAGAAGAATGTTTAAAGTTGATTGAACGATTTCATTTAGAAAGATGGGTATAAGATATGGAGAAATTTCATGAAAAATTAAAAATGTTAAGGAAGAAAGAGGGATTTACACAACAAGAAGTTGCTGATTTTTTTGGGATACAACAAGCTGTTTATCAAAAGTGGGAAAGTGGAAATCGCAAACCTAGTTATGAGAATTTAAGTCTGTTAGCTTGTATATTTGATGTTTCGATTGATTATTTACTAAGTGATTATTTAGAAATATCAAAAGAAACCTTTTTAAAGTTAAAAAAAGAAAAAGAAGAAGAAAAAAAGAAATTATTTTCAGCAAGACTTAAAGAATTACGTTTACAGCATGGAATTAGTCAAGAAGAATTAGCAGAACAAATCGGAATAAAGCGAAATTCTTATAGTGATTGGGAAAATGGTAAGTGTAAACCTAGTTATGAGAAACTAGAAAAAATAGCTGATTTTTTTGAAATTTCGTTGGATTGGTTGTTTGGGAGAGATAAATGAAAGTGAAAAAACGTTCTCCTTCTTTTTAGTTAAGGATAGGTTATAAAAAAATAGAAAAAATGAATGAAGAGGTAATTGAAATGGCATTACAAGGAAAAGATAAGCAAGTTATTGAATTGTCGAATGAACTTGCTAAAAAATTGAAGGAAAAAGATTTTTCACAATCTTGGTCACTTGCAGGGGAGTTGCATGGGCTTCTTAAGAATGAAGAAGAATTGACTTTATCTTATCAAGTAATTCAGTGTATTAAAAACGATTTGGCGAGTTATTATGATATGAAAAAGGCATACAATAAAGTTGCAAATCGTGCTTTTGCGATTGGAAGCAATTTGGAGCGTAGTGCTTCAATTTAGTTAAAATGGTGAAGGAAGTCAAGTTTGGCTTCCTTTTTCTTTTTGGAAGGAGAAAAAATGAGTATTAAAGTTGTCTATAATAAGTTTTCTGATGTGTGTAAGCATTACACTTTCGGAAAAAAGTTGCTTGATGAACCTGAGAAGATTATTGATCGTTTAAATGAACATTTTGACGGTGTGGAGTTTGGACAGTTTGATGGTTGCAATCCTGACAATGTGTATATCAATTCATTTATAGAAATTGATACGCAGGAAGCATTGATTGAATGTGCTAAGATTTTGAATCATGGAGAATATGACCAGTTAGTCAATGAAGATCGTTTACCAGCGTATGTGGAAGAACATGAAGAAGAAATTACTAGTCGGCTAGAAGATTCTTATATATTTCTTGGTCATAAAGGCGATAGCTGGTACTTTTTGCAATAAAGAATAGCTGGTATTGAATATGGCTTCAAAAGTTTTAATTAAGAATCCAAAAAATGGAAGGCAGGCTTGGTTTAGCTTGCCTTTGTATTTTGGAAGATTGTCTCATGTTGGTTTGACTGGCTCTTATGATGAAACTATTGAAATAGTTGATTATGAGGGTTCAGGCTTTATTGGATATGGTGTATTTACTGTTGCTGATTTGGAACAGTTGAATAAACAAGTGGAAAGTGGTTAAAGGAAGGAGTAAAAGTTACTTTGTATCAAGATGATAGCGAATATAAGAGTTTTGAGAGAAGGAAATTTTGAATTTCTCTGTGAACTGGATATTATGAAGTACAGTCAAGAACAAGTCCTTGAAAGAATGAATGAAAGAGAAATTGACAAAGATAGTTTTTTCATTTGTGGTATTACGGATTGGGAAGTTGATAAAATTATGTCGCTGGACGAGGTTTATTTACTGAAGAAAGCTGTACTGGAGTTGTATGATGGCGACGAGTTCATTGTGAAATTTCAATTGCAGCGCTATGTGCCTGTAACTCAAATTGTGACTACATATTATAGATTTTGTTCTAAAGATGAAGCGCAAACTTTCTTTGAAGTAACAAAAGGATTGGACTATCAATCTGTTGTAAATTATATCTGTGAGACTGGAAGTTGGGTAATAGCTTTTCAGGGATTTGTGGATCAAGGAGAAATCTTGAATACTCCTCAAGGATTTTATAGAAAGGTTAATCTTTGATTTTTGAAGGAAGTAGAAAATAAGGAGTAAAGAAGAAATTGAGGTAATCTATTTGAAATGATAAGAAAATTTAAAAAAAGAGAAAAAAATCAAGAAAGGTTAAAGAAACTTTCTGATAAGAAGGTATACATTCCTAAGAAAATCAATCAAAAGAGTGCGAATCTAATTTTTGGCTCTTTGTTGATTGGTTTTGTGGTCTTTGTAGGTGCTTCTGGAGTTTTATCAATTAAGAATGTATCTAAAGTGAAGGAATTTGAAAAGAATCAGATTGCTAAAGTAGATAATAAGGAAATTGATAGACGACTAGAGCAATTTTTGGATAGCTATGTAAGCTATTATTTCACTTATAAGGCAGGTGAGAAGGATAGTGAAGAAAACGCAAAGCGTTTGAGTGAATTCTATGGAACACCGCCTAGCGTTAAAAATCAGGGACAATCAAAACAAGATATGTCTATTGTGAGTGGTCGTTTGCTGATGGCAAAAGATGGAGTTGCAGTTTATGCAGTGACTTATGATACAAAGGTTGATAACAAGGTTCAACGTGTATCAATCGAGTTTTCAATTCCATACGTTGAAAAAGACGGTCGCTATTATGTTGATGGCTTGCCTTGGTTTGCTCCTGTTACGGATTTTAAGAGTCAGGACGTTGACAAAGAAAAGCAATTGGTTTTGACAGCAAATGACGGTCTGAGTGAAAATGACAGAAAGGATTTGGTTGCTTTTATTGAATTGTTCTTCAAGAATTATACAAGCAGTCAATCGAATCTTGACTTAATCTCAAAAAATATCAAAACAATTGGTGGAGCAACTGTTAAAAGCATTGATTATACCTATTTTGTAAAAGGTAGTGATAAAACACTAGCTTATGTGCAAGTTACTTTTGATATTTTGGGTACAAGTCATAGTGAGAATTTTTCTTTTGAGTTGAGGAAAGATAAAGATAGTTATTTTGTAGATAAAATGGAGCATCAGATTCCATTTGATTATGCAAAGAAAGATAAAAAAGAAAATTAAGGAGAATGAGATAAATGAGTTTTTTTCAGTATTTAGTTGATAAGTTGGGCGTTCCTTTGATTGGATTGTTTGTATTTAGTAAAGCCATTCGTGCTTGGCGAGAAGGAAAGACTTGGGGAATTTTGGTAGCTATTTTGACGGGTGCCCTAATTTTATGGTTCTTGTTAAGTCCAGAAGCTGTATTGAAAGCCCCTGCGATTTTATTTAATAAATTTTTAGAAGTTTTCAAGTAAGCCTATGGAAAAAGAAGAGAAACAATTATTTTCGTATAAGCGTGGTTTTGACCAGCCTATATTCGTAAAAGAATTATCGGATAATTTTAGTTTACCTTTTGCGGTTGAGATGTCGACTTTATTGTATTTTGTCTTTTTTACTCCGATTTTCTTTTTTATTTTGATGTCAGTAGGTTTTCTTGAGTGGGGTTGGTGCTTAGTTGTTGGTTCTGCCTTAGGCTGGCAATTGGGGAAAATTCTGACTAATAATAAAATTGATGGTAAAACGATAGTAATTTATCTACGTGATTACATTTTTTATTTTTGGAATCACGGAAGATACGGCAAAAAGTATTATATAAATAAAGGTAAACGATATGTAAAAATAGAAAGGATTTATCGTGGAAATTACAAGTAATTACTGGGATTTTGCGGACAGTTTGATATTGCGTAAAAATGGTGGTGTTTTTGCAGTCTTTGAAGTTCCTAGTGAGGTTTTGGTTACGATAGACAAGAGGGGACGTGAGCGGTTTAAGCAAACCGCTTTTTCAGCTTTTAGTAAACTATCGGTTTATGGTGATTTTGAATTGCATACGATTCCTATTCCAATAGATTTGTATGAGCGATTTGAACTCTTGCGCCAAGATATTGACCAAGATAGCGGTACAGCGCCTTTAGCAAATTTGATGATGGATAGTCTGCAAGAAAAGATTGAAGATGAGATTGAGTTTTTGTTTGAGTACAAGCATTATATCTCTGTTCCATTGAAATCAAACAATATCAGTCCGGATCTAGTTTCGACTTTAAAAGACAGCATGTCTTTCTACAAAAAAGAAACGTTGAAGTTGTTGGGACTGGGTGAATTACCTCCTTTAAATTGGTATGAGGATTGGCAATTAAAAAAGAATGCTTTAAAAAGTGCCTTGCATCAATTGAGAGTTCGTGAAGTTGAAAAAACGGAGTTGGAGTTTTTAGCTCGTTTACAATTCTTACGAGGTCAATTTTATGACAAGGAAACAGAAGTAGATGCAATTAAGAATTGTATCGATAATATCGATGATACAAATATTTATTTTGAAGATCACAAAGTGTTGCGATTGGAGAATAAAGATGATGATAATTTGGTCGCTTGTTTCCCAATTGTAGACTATCCTAAAAATGTATCTTCGATTCATCTACAAGAAGAATTGCAGTTGCTAGATTTTCCTGTAGAAAGTATCTATAAAGTTGCATTCTCGGCAGATAAGGGTATTTCTTCTTCTAAAAAGAAAGCAAGAAACAAACGTAAAAATTTGGGGAATGTGGTTGCTGAAATTGAGGAAGATGGTGATATTCAACGTTTGGAAGTGTTGGAAGCTCATCAAATGTTAGTTGACTATCAAGAAAAGGTTGAAAGTAAAGAGAAAATGGTTGAATTTCTCCATTTCTTGGTTGTGACTGGTGATGATGAAGATGAGATTGAGGAAAGATATGATATTTTAAGTAAGCTCATAGCTGATTTAGGAGGTTCTCTTGCAAGAGGTTATGCCGATAGATTGTATCTTTTCTACAAAGGTCGCTTTACAGAATTGTTGGATAAAAAACGTGAAAGTTATGTGCAATATACTTCTTTGGAAGGTTTCTGTCAGAATATGTTTTTTGTCACAAAAGAAGTAGGAAACAAGGTTGGCTTCCCCATTGGTCGAATAGATAATGAGATTGCGAGCTGGGGAGGTGACTTTGAGGCAGCTTTACAAGCAAGTAATCGTCTAGTCTTTTCAAACTTGCTTCAGGCGAATAAAATGGGGATTAAGGATAAGATAACCAATAATCCTCATGTTGCTATTACTGGAGCGACTGGAAATGGAAAATCGTATCTAACAAAATTGTTGTTTACCTTGAATAGTTTCTTGAAAATTAAGTCTGTTTATATTGACCCTAAAGCGGAAATGCGAAGTCAGTATATGAAGATTTTGAAGGAGTATGAGGAACAGAATATTTATAAAGAAGTACAAGAGTATATCAAATCAATTCACTTTGTAACCTTGGATATGAAGGAAGATAGAAATATTGGAGTGCTGGATCCATTTGCTTATATTGATGAAAAGACGACCTTGACAGAAATTGCTTCAGTTTTAATCTCGACTGTTTTAGACAAAGAGGATTCTAAGAAATTGAAATCTTATTTGTTGGAAAATATTGATAAGGTCTGGGATAGAAAACAAAATGGCGAAACGGTTGGAATGTTGAATCTGTTTAAGACTTTTGAAGAAGAAAAAGACGAAGATGTAGTACGAATTGGTCGTTATTTGTCAAAAATGGGTGAAAATACCTTATTAAAATTGTGCTTCTCTGATGGCTCTAACAAGTCTTTGCAGTCGGACAATAAGATTACGGTCTTTGAAATCGCTGGCTTGGATATGCCTAAGACTTCTAAGTATGAGGATATGACAGATACTCAATTACGAAGTCTTGCGGTTATGTACGGTTTAACGTTTTTCTGTGCTGATTTTGGAGAAAGAGATAGAACACAAGAAACCTTGCTGTATGTGGATGAGGCTTGGCAAATTTTGTTAACTCCTAGCGGTCGTCAATTGCTGGCGAGAATCAAGCGTACAGGTCGTTCGTTTAATAATTTCTTAGTGTTGGTAACTCAGTCTGTGAAAGATGTTTCAACTGAAGATGATGGTACTGGTTTCGGTACAGTCTTTGCCTTTTCAGAAGATAGTGAGACTTCTTCTATTTTGGAACATCTTAAAATCAAAGAAGATGATTTGTCTAAGGCATGGGTTGAAAATCAGACAATGGGACAATGTATCTTCTCTGATGTGTTTGGTCGGAGAGAAAGAATTACAGTGGATGGTACCATATATGATTCGATAACTCCATTGTATGCAACGGTCACAACAAATCTGAAATCTACAGCTTAGTAAAGGAGAAAAAGATGAAGAAGAAACTAGCTCTGTTTGTTTTTTTACTTTCTATTTTCTTTCCTTTGTTGGCTTTTGCGGATATAGGAACAGTTTCGCTGCCAAATGGCACGTTATCTGAAACTCCAGCTTTTGTGAAGGATAAAACTTCTTCTTCGACAAGTTCATCTAGTTCTAGTGATGGCTTAACGCTTCCCAATAGCGGTAATACAGGTGCAAGTTCTAGTATTGTTAAGCCTAATCCATCTGAAAATAAAGATTCCTTAGAAAAAATCACTGATGATACATTAAGAAGAAGTTCGGATGTTATTGGTGCAAATGCCAATCAAGGTGTTGCTGATAGCGTTAAGGAAACTCAAAGAAAGCAAGAAGAAGAAAAGAAAAAGAAGGAAGAGGAAGAAAAAGCTAATACAAAATTAAGTTATGCCAATTTTAAGACAAAAATGAAGCGCTTGACCAGCTATGTCTATTTTGACAAAGGTTTGTTTGGTCTTGGTGAGGTTGGGAATTACTGGATAAATAAAGTTGTTCAAGCTATTTTCTGGTTCTCTAAGTTTTTGTTTGGAATAATCGTAAGTTTAGTATCTGCGGTTGAAAAAATGACGGATGTATCGCCTTTCTTGAACAAAGTTGTAGAAATGGCAAGTGCTGTTTTCTCTGTTTTGTTTGGGGCAACGACAAAATATATTGCAGGTGTTTTTATGGCTGTCTATATTCTGTCTGTGTGGGTTAAAGGCGGACAAGTTTTCAAAACAGCTTTGAAACTTGGTTTGGTCTTTGCGCTCGTTGGTGGTTTTTTCACTAAAATTTCAATCAATGGCAGTCCTGAGCGTTATCTTCCTATTCATCTATATAATGTCACGGATGAGATTACAAAAGAATTTCAGACGGAGATTGTGAAAAAGGTGGGGACTGTAGATATGTCGATGGCTGAAAGCTATTTTAACTCAACGATTATCCCTGCTTATAAAAACATGAACTCAAAAAAAGATAGTGAGGGAAATTATTATCTTTCGGAGGAAGACTTCCAAGATTTGACCAACTATCAGGAAGGTAAAGGAAATTTCAAGTTATCGGATAAAGAAATAAAAGCCCTGACCAAAAAGAATGACAAAAACGAAACAGAAGATGTCAAAGGACAAAATTTGGTTGATGAATGGTCTGATAAGTTCACTTATGCTTTTACCTCGATTTTTGATGTTGTTGTAGTCGGTATTGTGTATCTTTCAATGGGGTTAGGTCGAGTAGTGATTTTGCTTTCTTATGCCCTATTGTTGTTGATTTCACCATTTGCTTTAATTTTAAGTCTTTTCCCACAATTTAGTCATTATTTTAGTGGTATTTCTAAAAAAGGTATCTCTTTCTTGTTGATTTCGTCTGCTATTAGTCTGGCAAGCGTTATTGTTCCGATTATTTATGGAAATATGTCAAGTTTCATAGAATACTATGGGGGAGGACCTGGTCTTGTAGCAACGTTTTTGAAATGTATTGTGATTTACTGGCTATTTAGGAATAGAGACAACCTTTTATCCTTCCTGAATGGAAAGGGGAATCCTCTTTCTAGTTTGACAAGAGGGCGACTAGGACGTCTAGGGAATGGGATGAACTTGCAAAGGGCAAAAACATTTGCGACGAAGGTTGGAGATAGAGTTCCTAACCGAGTAAAATCCTTGGCAAGAATCACCAAAAACAATGCTCAAAGATGGGTTGGTGATAAGGCAAAACCGTTGAAAAACTGGAATGAAAATCGTTTGGAGAAAAGAAGCAATCTAGCTAAGATGGAAATTCCACAAAATGATGACTATATGGCTCGTAAGATAAAACGTGCGAAGAAAGTTGAATTGAGGAAGGCACATAGACGAGAAATGCTTGACCGAGCCAAGATGAAAGTTGAGTATTTTAAAAACTATGGAGAAAAGGATATAGATAAGAAAAGAGTAAATAAAGAAAATTACGAGACTTTAGAAAATAGAGTACGTGAAAGCATGTATAGAAAGCAGGAAATAAAAGGTCATACACCAAAGGCAAGAACATTTGAAAATGGTGTATGGAAAGAAACGGCTAATTTGCCATCTTTGAAACGTTTGGAACGCAAAGAAAGAATTCGCAAACTACAAAGGAAAAAAGGTAGACTTGGTTTACAAGAAAGGTTAGCTACGTAGATGAAAAAGACTAGACGAACCTTTGCCCTGCTTAGCTTTTTTCTACCGCTGCTTTCTTTTTTGTTTTTGATGCTTCTTCTTGGTGGACTGATTACGAGTTCTGCTGGTGGTTCGTCAGGTAGTACGACTGGAAAGAGAACACGTCTAACAGCGCAAGAAGTGGCTCAAAAAGCGAATATCTCTGTCGAACGTGCAGAAGATGTCATTAAAATTCTAAACTGGCAACTCTCAAAAGAAAAATTCACTTTAGAGGGTTCTAGTGGATCGCTTGCCAATGCAGAAAGAGAAAGTGACTTTGATCCTAAACTAACGAATCCGTCAGGTGGAGTAGCTGGTTATTTTCAATGGTCAGGTTGGGATGGAAATACTATCAATGGTGATAGATGGGCAAATGCAAGTTCACGTACTTTAGATAGTACGGTGGAACTAGAATTAATGTCCTATGAATTGAATCATGGATATAAGAAAGTCAAGGACTATATGCAGAAGGCTACTGATCCTTTTGAAAGTGCCAAGTATTGGTCTGAACATTATGAAGGTGTTTCCTTGTCAGATGGTCAAACCAAGCTAGAAAAGCTGGAGAAGGACAGCAAGAAGTGGTATGAAGTCTTTAAGGGAACGATTGAATCGGATGGCTCGTCTAGTGGGAATGCGATAGCTGGTAGCTTAGATATTGCTCCTGGAGCTGTTGCGATGGAGATACCAAACGGCTATTCCATTGATAAGGAAATTACCAAGGAAGGTTATATCACTGAATCCTATCCTTACGGCGAGTGTACGTGGTATGTGTTTAATCGTGCTAAAGAATTTGGAATACAGTTTGATCCATACATGGGTAATGGTCAGGATTGGGCGCATAAGTCAGGGTATGAAGTAACGAATACTCCTACAAAACATTCTGCTGTTAGCTTCCAAGGTAGGCAGGCAGGTGGTCACCCAACTTATGGTCATGTAGCTTTCGTCGAAGATGTGAAAGACGATGGGTCAATATTGATTTCTGAATGTAATTTTGTCAAAAGTGGACAAGGTACTGGAATCACAGATTATCGTGTATTTAGTGCTGAGGAAGCGAAGAATTTTTATTATGTGATTGGAAAATAGAAAATGAGGAAAAAAGAAATGAATAAGAAATTTGTAACTTTGTTGTCTGTAGCTATTTTGAGTTCGGCAACGACGACTTTTGCGGATACACTTTCGCTTGGTGGTGATAGTACAGTTACGAATGATACGACAAGTATTGTAGCAACTCCATCAACGGAAACAAAACCGACGGAGGAAAAACCGAAGGAAGATAAGTCATCAACGGTTGTGATTGGTGGTGAAAGCGAGAAGCCTATTGATGATAAAACAGGTGGTATTGTTGTAACACCTACGGAAAAAGACAAGTCATCAGAAGCGCCTGCAGAAAAATCAGCACCTAAGGTGAATGATAATTTGGATTTGGGTGGCGATTCTGAGAAACAGCAGGAGAAGGACAATAAAGGTATTGTCGTTGATTCACCTACTCCATCGGAACAGCCGAAAGAAGAAAAACCAAAAGAAGATAAGAAGCCTACTGTAGAAGATACTCCTGAAATTAAGGAGCAGAAACAAAAGGCAGAAGAAAATGTTGGAGTAAAAGAACAAGATACTCCGCAGCCATTGAATGTGACCAAAGAAGAAATTAAGGAAACTCCGATTGAAACCAATACAGGTCATACAGTTGTATCTACGAATCAAGGGAAAGTAGTAGTAGAAACAGAAGAAGGCGATTATCAAGAAAAAGAACCTTATGAAATTGGCGCTGTGAAACAGCAAGATGGAACAATCGCTTTGAAAGATAAAGAAGGACAGCTAAAAGTTCTTCCGAATACTGGAACAGCAAGTACAATCTTTGCGACTATTTGGGGATTTGTAGGTTTGGTTGCTACTGTTTGGGGTCGACGTAAATTGAATTAAGGGAGATAGTATGAAAGAGTTGTTTAGAATTTTGAAAGAATCAGATAAGTTGGGGTATAAACTATCTGCAATTTGTGGAGTAAATTGGCTGGTTGGTCAGTTGTTTAAATGGCAATCTTTAGTATTTGAAATGATAGCGAGTGCCGTTCTGATTAAAAAAATATCAGCAATACTTGAAATTAGTTCAAATTATTTAGGATTTTTAATGATTATTTCCATCTTATCTGTTTCTTTTTCAAAATTACGTTTTGGTGTTGAGAGATTCATTTATTCATTTTTTGGAAGCTTTGTGTTAGTTTCGATTTTTTTAAGCGCATTGGATTTTCCATTTCAAGAGAATGAATTTTCATTATGGATTTTAATGGCTCTTATTAGCGTTGGTATTTATCAGTTTATGAAGTGGTTTCAAACAAAACTATTTCAACGATATTTATTTAAAAATGTCTTAAATAAGGAATATCTTGGAATTAAGAAAATGACGGATCCTTTTCCTCCTGAAATAAATTTCTATGTCGATGCAGGTGAAAGTGATGCAAACCAACGAATGGTTATGATTAATAAACGTGCAGTAAAAGAGACTTATCAAGGAATTGTAGAGTTAAGTTTTTTGAATGTTGAAAGATTTACTGGTATTGCTTATTCTAGAGAAGCATGGAATGGTTTTGAAGCTCCTTTGAAAAAGGGATTTTCTGATGTAGATGAAATGTATCATTTAGTGTTTAGAGTATATCCTTTTGGAAAAGAATTAGATTTTTATTTCAAATTGATTCGATTAGATTTAAGTCGAAGAAAGGCTTTTACAGTGAAAGGTATGAAAGTAAGTTTAGTAAATAATTAAGGTAGGGGAAACCCTGCTTTTTTTGCTGTTTTAAGGAGTAGAAAATGGATCAAGTAGAATTGTTGAAAATGTATGCTGTAAGATTAGCTAAGAGATTGGGAGATAATCAAAAGTGTTTGGAATTTACAGCTAGTCGTGATACTGGTTATGGTATTGAAACGATGACGGCTGAGGTTAGTGAATATGGGAAAATTGTCAGGGTTGTTTATTTTTATGAAGGATGTCACGCCAATAAAAAATTACCAAAAAGAAATTATGCTAGTGTATCTGTGTCAGTTGAGGAATGTTATTCTTTTGATTTCACTAGAGGAGTAGCTTATACTTATTTTCCTGATATAGAAAAATTGTTAGAACAGTTATAACATAATTGAAAATGTGATAAGATAGAAAGGAGAAAAAATGATAGGAGATTATTCAATTATGGATTGGGTTACATTGGGTGGAATTTTGACAACGGTAGCTTCGTTGGTAGGTATTGCTATTAAGTTAGCTAGAGATAATAGCGGTCTTAAAGCTGAAATGAAGGCATTGTCAAAAGAACGTGAAATGGAACACGATAGCTTATCTAAAGAACATGATGGCTTATCTAAAGAACATGATAGCTTGTCTAAAGAGCATGATGGTTTATCTAAAGAGCATGCTTCTATAAAAAAAAATACAGAATATATTTCTGATGAAATGAAATATGAAAAAATGGCTAGGGAAAATCTGTATAAAAACAGTACAAGGGCTAAAGAAATCTTGGAAACAATGGATTTGATGAAAGAAGTTGTGTTGCAGAATTCAAGACTGCATGAAGAAGTAACAAGATTGACAGTAGCGAATCAGGAATTATCTAAGCCTAAAGAAAACAAGGAATTAGACAAGGTGTTGCGTATTTTAGGAAGGATAGAAGGGCAGTTAGCTTCACTTGAGGGTTATCGAACTGCAGAAGAAGTACAAGTAGTTTTGAAACGTGTTGAAAGTGAATTGTTGGAATTGAGTAACTAACATAGAAAGAATGGCAAGTCAGGAATGGCTTGCTGTTTTTTGTCGTTTGTGGAGAAAAAATGAACATAAAGAAACCAGGATAGGATATAAAATTCGTATTTTAGGTCAAAATGTTCAAGCACGTATTCGAGATTTGTTCGGAAATAGGAGAATAAAAATGGAAAAATTATATAATAATTATCCTGATATTTGTGTGTCAAAGAAGGATTTAAAAGCAAATTATTTCCCTTCGATTAGTATTAAAACAATTGAAAGGAGATTAGATGAAAGTCAAAAGACGAAAGAATTTAAAGATATATCTTTTAGAACAGGACAAAAAGTATTGATTAATGTGAGAGGATTTTATCTATTCCTTCTGCATAGAGAGAGAGTTAGATATATTTAATTCGAAAAAATGATATACTATAGTTATTGACTAGAGATATACTCATTTTTAAAAGGAGTATAAAATGTTTTTTAGAGAATTGGAGAATGGAAAATATAGATATTATGAAAAATATTTTGATTTAGAAGAGAATAAGTGGAAACAAGTTTCTATAACTTTGACTTCTAAGACAAGGCAAGCTCAGAAACAAGCAAGAATCTTGCTAGATGAGAAAATAGAAAAAAAGAGGGAGAAAATAGAAAAGAAGAAGGAAGTAGTTAGGGATATTACAGTTAAACAAGCTTACGAAGAATATTTGAAAATTCGTGAAACAGAATTGAAAAGAAGTACGTTTAAGTCTCAGAAATATACTATTATAGGTGAAGTTAGAAAATTAGAGAATTATTTATTAGTAGATGTGACAAGTCATATAGTTCAGAATATATTGTTGGAGCTGGAATGTTCTGCGGTTCATAGAAAAAATAAGAAAGTTTTATTGAATCTGTTTTTTAAGTATTGTTTAGATATTGGTTATATAATGGAGAATCCTGTTGAAAAGGTTGTTTTACCAAAAAGAAAAAAGAATGTAAAAGAGATTAGGAGGAAACAAAATAAGTATTTAACAAGGGATCAAATGTTTCAATATTTGAATTTCTTAGAAAAAGAAGAAAAGAATCAACGAGTGCGTTTAATTGTTGAATTCATGTATTTGACAGGTCTGCGGTTTGGAGAAGTCTTGGCTTTGACTATAGATGATATTGATTTTGAGAATAAAACGTTAGAAGTTAAACATACATTGCATACAAGTGGAAGTAAGGCAGAGATATTTTTAGATAGCCCTAAGAGCTTAGCTTCTTATCGAGTTGTTGGTATTAGTAATCGAGTAGTAAGTATTCTAAAAGAGTATCTTCTTTTAGAAAGTGAAGGAAGATTTATATTTACGAAAAATGGGAATCCTTTTATGATTTTTTCTTTTAATGATTTTTTGAAGAGAAGTTTTAAAAGAAGTGGAATCCAAAAAGAAGAGGATTTTGTATTGACTACTCATGTTTTTAGGCATTCACATATTAGTTTACTTGCAGAATTGGAAGTTCCAATCAAAGCGATTATGGAACGAGTAGGTCATACGAACGAGAAAATGACTTTGGGAGTTTATACTCATGTTACGGAGCAGATGAAGTTTAATATAACTGAAAAATTGGATAAATTGGACTTGTAAAAGCTAACCAAAAAGTAACCAAGAAATGTCTAAAAATGTCTAAAATAGTCCATAATCTTTGGAGTAAGAATGTAGAAAAAAGCCTTTATGTCTATAATTGACGGTATTTGTCTAGCTTTTATTGAGGGAAATTGTTATAATAGTAGTAATTTAATAGATGGAGTTGAGTTTTGAAGAAAAGCTTTCGTGTAAAAAGAGAGAAAGATTTTAAGGCGATTTTCAAGGACGGAACGAGTTTTGCCAATCGAAAATTTGTTGTCTATCAATTGGAAAACCAGCAAAACCATTTTCGAGTAGGACTGTCCGTCAGCAAAAAGCTGGGGAATGCAGTTACCAGAAATCAAATTAAGAGACGAATCCGACACATTCTACAAAGTGTAAAAGGGAGTTTGGTAGAGCATGTCGATTTTGTCGTGATTGCCCGAAAAGGGGTGGAAACCTTGGAATATGCAGAGATGGAGAAAAATCTACTCCACGTATTAAAGTTATCAAAGATTTACCAGGAAGGAAATGGGAGTGAAAAAGAAACTACAGTTGACTAGTTTGTTGGGCTTGTCCTTGTTTATCATGACGGCCTGTGCGACAAATAGTACAGCTAGCGATATAACAGCGGATTCGACAGATTTTTGGAGTAAATTCGTCTATTTTTTTGCTGAAATTATCCGCTTTTTGTCCTTTGACATTAGTATCGGAGTGGGGATTATCCTCTTCACAATCTTGATTCGGACGATTCTATTACCGGTCTTTCAGACACAGATGGTTGCCTCTAGAAAAATGCAAGAGGCTCAACCACGCATCAAGGCTTTGCGAGAGCAATATCCGGGTCGTGATATGGAAAGTAGAACCAAGCTAGACCAGGAAATGCGCAAGGTTTATAAAGAGTTAGGGATCAAGCATTCATCCTCTCTCTGGCCAATTTTAATACAAATGCCGGTCCTCTTGGCGCTCTTTCAAGCCTTGAGTCGAGTAGACTTTTTGAAAACAGGTCACTTTTTATGGATTAATTTGGGAGGAGTAGATACAAGTTTTGTCCTTCCGATTTTGGCGGCAGTCTTTACCTTCTTGAGTAGCTGGTTATCGAATAAAGCTTTGTCTGAAAAAAGTGGAGCTACGACAGGGATGATGTATGGTATGCCTGTATTGATCTTTGTTTTTGCCATCTCCGCCCCAAGTGGTGTAGCCTTGTACTGGGCTGTATCCAATGCTTACCAAGTTCTGCAAACCTATTTCTTGAACAATCCTTTCAAGATTATTGCTGAAAGAGAAGCAGTGGCGCAAGCAGAAAAAGATTTAGAAGGTAAGAAGAGAAAAGCCTTGAAAAAAGCACAGAAAAAGAAAAAATAAGGAGGAATCTTGTAATGGTATTATTTACAGGTTCAACGGTTGAAGAAGCAATCCAAAAAGGATTGAAAGAATTAGACATTCCAAGAATGAAGGCCCACATCAAGGTCGTTTCAAAAGAGAAAAAAGGGTTCTTAGGCTTGTTTGGTAAGAAGCCAGCTCAAGTTGATATCGAAGCGATTAGTGAAACGACAGTAATCAAAGCCAATCAACAGGCTGTCAAAGGTGTTCCAAAAGAAGTTAATGAAAAGAATGAACCAGTGAAGACCGTCAGCGAAGCAACAGTTGATTTGGGGCATGTAGTGGAAGTCATCAAGAAGATTGAAGAAGAAGGTCAAGGTGTTTCTGAAGAGGTCAAGGCTGAAATCCTGAAAAATGAAAAGCATGCCAGCACGATTTTGGAAGAAACAGGTCATATTTCAATTTTAAATGAACTTCAAGCAGAAGATGTTATTGAGGAAGTGGAATCTGCTCCGGAAAAAGAAACTGAAACGCAGGAAGCAGCAAGCCAATCGTTGGAAGACTTGGGCTTGAAAGTAGAGCCAAGTTATGATATCGAACAAGGGGCAACTGAAGTAGCTAGCTACGTTCAAACCATTGTAGATGATATGGATGTTGAAGGGACGATTTCAAGTGACTACAATCGCCGCACCATCAATCTTCAAATTGACACCAATGAACCAGGTCGTATTATCGGCTATCACGGAAAAGTCTTGAAAGCTCTTCAACTGTTAGCGCAAAATTACCTTTACAATCGCTATTCGAGAACGTTCTACATCACAATCAATGTCAATGATTACGTTGAACACCGTGCAGAAGTCTTGCAAACCTACGCTCAAAAATTGGCGACTCGCGTTTTAGAAGAAGGACGTAGCCAACAAACAGATCCAATGTCAAATAGCGAACGCAAGATTATCCATCGCATTATTTCACGCATGGATGGCGTGACGAGTTACTCTGAAGGTGACGAGCCCAATCGCTATGTTGTCGTAGATGCAGAATAAGCAAAGCAAAATCAGGTTCATCCTGATTTTTTGCTAGGAAAGGAAAGATTCAGATATGCTGAAAGCAGTTAGAGAATATCTATCATTTGCAGGGGTCCAGTATCGTAATCCTGATAAAGCTGGTGATGAAAGAGAAAAGATGCTGGAATTGCGTCACAAAGGCCAAGAGGCTCGGAAGTCTTTTACAGAATTGGCCAAAATCTTTCAAGCAAGTCATTCAGAATGGCAACTCCAACAGACTAGCCAGTGGATGAATCAAGCACAACGCTTACGGCCACATTTCTGGGCCTATCTACAGAGAGACGGACAAGTGACAGAACCTATGATGGCTCTTCGTTTGTATGGAACACCTGCTGACTTTGGGATTTCTTTGGAAGTTAGTTTCATCGAGCGAAAGAAAGATGAACAGACCTTAGACAAGCAAGCCAAGGTTTTAGAGCTTCCAGCGGTAGAAGGAATTTATTATCTAGTCTACTCAAATGGAGAAAGTCATAAGGTGGAGGCTACTGAGGAGAATCGCCGTACTTTACGAGAGAAGCTGAGAAATCAAGAAGTTCGTAAAGTCTTAGTCAAGTCAGATGTTTCCTTCATTGAAAATCAGTCAGTAAAAGCGATATTGGAGGAGCTAGAAGACGCTTATACTCGTTTGCTCCCGTACTATGAAGTGACGAGAGGATAGACAAATCAAATGTGTTAGATGAACGCAAATTGTTTTATTGCTATTCTATGCATTTTTTCATATAATAGAAAAATAGGATGTGTGATTCATTAATCACTTCAAAGAGAAAGGAAATTCTATGTCAAATCTATCTGTTAATGCAATTCGTTTTCTAGGTATTGACGCCATCAACAAAGCAAACTCAGGTCACCCAGGGGTGGTTATGGGGGCTGCTCCTATGGCCTATAGCCTCTTTACAAAGCAACTTCGTATCAATCCAGCTCAACCAAACTGGATCAACCGCGATCGCTTTATTCTTTCAGCAGGACACGGCTCTATGCTTCTCTATGCCCTTCTTCACCTTTCTGGTTTTGAAGATGTCAGCATGGATGAAGTCAAGAGCTTCCGCCAATGGGGTTCCAAAACACCAGGTCACCCAGAATTTGGCCATACAGCAGGGGTTGACGCTACAACTGGTCCTCTAGGACAAGGGATTTCTACTGCTACTGGTTTTGCCCAAGCAGAACGTTTCCTTGCGGCGAAGTATAACCGCGAAGGTTTCAATATCTTTGACCACTATACTTATGTGATCTGTGGAGACGGAGACTTGATGGAAGGTGTCTCAAGTGAGGCGGCTTCATACGCAGGCTTGCAAAAACTTGACAAGTTGGTGGTTCTTTATGATTCAAATGACATCAACTTGGATGGTGAGACAAAGGATTCCTTTACAGAAAGTGTTCGTGACCGTTACAATGCCTACGGTTGGCATACAGCCTTGGTTGAAGATGGAACAGACTTGGAAGCAATCCATGCAGCTATTGAAGCAGCCAAAGCTTCAGGCAAACCATCTTTGATTGAAGTGAAGACTGTGATTGGATATGGCTCTCCAAACAAACAAGGAACCAATGCTGTACACGGTGCTCCTCTTGGTGCAGACGAAACTGCAGCAACTCGTCAAGCCCTCGGTTGGGACTATGAACCATTTGAAATCCCAGCTGAAGTATATGTTGATTTCAAGGAAAATGTTGCAGACCGTGGTGCATCAGCCTATGAAGCATGGACAAAACTAGTTGCTGACTATAAAGAAGCGTATCCAGAACTGGCTGCAGAAGTAGAAGCTATTATCGACGGACGTGATCCAGTTAAAGTGACTCCAGCAGACTTCCCAGCCTTAGAAAATGGTTTCTCTCAAGCAACTCGTAATTCAAGTCAGGATGCTTTGAACGTTGTAGCTGCTAAGTTGCCAACTTTCCTAGGTGGATCAGCTGACCTCGCTCACTCAAACATGACTTATATCAAAACGGATGGACTTCAAGACGATGCTAATCGCTTGAACCGCAACATTCAGTTTGGTGTTCGTGAATTTGCAATGGGAACGATCTTGAACGGGATGGCCCTTCATGGTGGACTTCGTGTATACGGTGGTACTTTCTTCGTCTTTTCTGACTATGTGAAAGCAGCTGTTCGCTTGTCAGCCTTGCAAGGACTTCCTGTGACTTATGTCTTTACTCACGATTCAATCGCAGTTGGTGAAGATGGTCCAACTCACGAACCAGTTGAACACTTAGCAGGTCTCCGTGCTATGCCAAATCTGAATGTTTTCCGCCCAGCAGATGCGCGTGAAACTCAAGCGGCTTGGTACCTTGCAGTGACAAGCGAGAAAACACCAACTGCCCTTGTCTTGACACGCCAAAACTTGACTGTTGAAGAGGGAACAGACTTCGACAAGGTTGCGAAAGGTGCCTATGTTGTCTATGAAAATGCGGCAGACTTTGATACGATTTTGATTGCAACAGGTTCAGAGGTCAATCTAGCTGTCGCAGCTGCCAAAGAATTAGCTAGTCAAGGTGCAAAAGTCCGCGTAGTCAGCATGCCATCTACAGATGTCTTTGACGCACAAGATGCAACTTACAAGGAAGAAATCCTTCCAAATGCAGTTCGCCGTCGTGTTGCAGTCGAAATGGGTGCAACTCAAAACTGGTACAAATATGTTGGCCTTGATGGTGCAGTTCTCGGTATTGATACTTTCGGAGCATCTGCCCCAGCACCAAAAGTATTGGCAGAGTACGGATTTACGGTAGAAAATCTAGTCAAAGTCGTTCAAAACTTGAAGTAATCGTAGAAATCAGAGTGAAAACTCTGATTTTTTATAACCATAAAAGTAAGGCACAACCTTGTAAAAGTAGCTGAAATTTGATATAGTAGTCCTATGTAAAAGACAAAGGAGAAAACAATGAATCCAAATATTACTTTTTTAATCATGCTTGTAGGTATGATGGCCTTGATGTTCTTTATGCAACGTTCTCAAAAGAAACAAGCGCAAAAGCGTATGGAAAGCTTGAACAAGCTTCAAAAAGGCTATGAAGTTATTACAATTGGCGGCCTTTACGGAACAGTGGATGAAGTAGACACTGAGAAGAGAACAATCGTACTTGATGTAGATGGGGTCTATTTGACTTTTGAATTAGCTGCTATCAAGACCGTTTTGCCGCTCAAAGAGGCTGTGACACCAGAAGGAACAGTTGTTGACGAAAGCGGAGCAATCGAAGAATAAAACGGGACCTGTCACTCCCGTTTTTCTATGAAGTAAGAGGAAAAGGGATGAGAAAAATAGTATTTGTTTGCTTAGGAAACATCTGCCGTAGCCCCATGGCAGAGTTTGTGATGAAATCCATGACGAGCGATTACCAGATTGAGAGTCGTGCGACTTCGTCTTGGGAACATGGTAATCCGATTCATAAGGGAACGCAAGGGATTTTCCAGCAATATCAGATTCCTTATGACAAAGACAAAACATCACTCCAGGTTCGTAGAGAAGATTTTGAGTCATTTGATTACATTATCGGGATGGATGCTTCAAACGTTTCAGATCTGCGTCAAATGTGTCCTCAGGAATTGCAGCATAAGATCTACCCTTTTGCATCTGAAAGTGTTCCAGATCCTTGGTATACAGGAGATTTTGAGGAAACCTATGCTCGCATCACAAGTGGCTGTAAAAGCTGGCTAGATCGATTAGAAAATGAGAGTGACAATGGAAAAGCTTAAACAAATCTATGAAAAGTATAGAGTTTACCTAACTCGCCCTAGGCTAGAGTTCATTGCAGTAGTCGTAATTGCACTCTGTGCCCTTTCGGTATTTCTACTAAATACACCCAAAAAGGGTGTCCTGACACTTGATGGTGGTGCCCTTGTTTATGATGGTACCCTGGTACGAGGGAAAATGAATGGTCGGGGGACCATGACCTTTGAAAATGGGGACCAATATACAGGTGATTTCAATAATGGAGCCTTTAATGGAAAAGGAACGTTCCAATCAAAAGATGGCTGGAAATACGAAGGTGATTTTGTAAATGGCCAGGCTGAAGGTCAAGGAAAGTTGACGACAGAACAAGAAGTTGTCTATGAAGGAACCTTTAAACAAGGCGTTTTCCAACAAAAACAGTAGTCTCCAGATGAGGAGGCTATTTTTAAAAGCAAAAAAGAAAGCGTTTTCTGTTATTAAATTCGGTAAATAGCTATCAACTAGAAAAAACTTTGTGAAATAAAAAAATATTTTTCATAATTTCACAATCATCCAGATAAAACCCTATTGCACAGGTGGGTTGAGAAAAAAATCACAAATTTAGGAAATTTCTTTGTGAAATGCTTATGAAACTGTTTACAAAGTATAAAAAAAGAGTTATAATGAACTTGTGAAAAAATTAACAAAGGATAACATCCTTAAAGGCTATGGAGGATAATATGGCTGATAAAAAAACAGTAACACCAGAGGAAAAACAACTTGCTGCTGAAAAGCATGTCGACGGTCTCGTGAAAAAAGCCTTGGTTGCGCTTGATGAAATGCGCAAGTTGAACCAAGAGCAAGTTGACTACATCGTAGCAAAAGCGTCTGTTGCAGCACTTGATGCGCACGGTATCCTTGCACAACACGCAGTTGAAGAAACTGGTCGTGGTGTATTTGAAGATAAGGCGACAAAAAATCTATTTGCCTGTGAACACGTAGTGAACAATATGCGTGGAGTTAAAACAGCTGGAGTTATCGAAGATGATCCAATTACAGGTTTGACGAAGATTGCGGAGCCAGTCGGAGTTATTTGTGGTATCACTCCAACAACAAACCCAACTTCAACAGCGATTTTCAAATCATTGATTGCTTTGAAGACACGTAACCCAATTGTTTTCGCCTTCCACCCATCAGCTCAAGAATCTTCTGCTCATGCTGCACAAATCGTTCGTGATGCAGCCATCGCAGCCGGTGCACCTGAAAACTGTGTTCAATGGATTACAGAGCCATCTATGGAAGCAACTGGGGCACTTATGAACCACGAAGGTGTTGCGACTATCCTCGCAACTGGTGGGAATGCTATGGTTAAAGCTGCATACTCATGTGGAAAACCAGCTCTTGGGGTAGGTGCCGGAAACGTACCTGCCTATGTAGAAAAATCTGCTGACCTTCGTCAAGCTGCTCATGACATCGTTATGTCTAAATCATTTGATAATGGGATGGTCTGTGCATCAGAACAAGCCGTTATCATTGATAAAGAAGTGTATGACGAATTTGTAGAAGAATTCAAATCATACCATACTTACTTTGTAAACAAGAAAGAAAAAGCTCTTCTTGAAGAATTCTGCTTCGGAGCTAAAGCAAATAGCAAAAACTGTGCTGGTGCTAAACTAAATGCAAACATCGTTGGTAAACCAGCTGCATGGATTGCAGAACAAGCAGGATTCAGTGTTCCAGAAGGAACAAACATCTTGGCTGCGGAATGTGCAGAAGTAGGACCAAAAGAACCATTGACTCGTGAAAAATTATCACCAGTTATCGCTGTATTAAAAGCTGAAGATACAGAAGATGGTCTTACAAAAGCTCGTCAAATGGTTGAGTTTAACGGACTTGGTCACTCAGCAGCTATCCATACAAAAGACGAAGCTCTTGCTAAACGCTTTGGTACAGAGATCAAAGCTATGCGTATTATCTGGAACTCTCCATCTACTTTCGGTGGTATCGGTGACGTTTACAATGCCTTCATCCCATCCTTGACACTTGGATGTGGCTCATATGGACACAATTCAGTCGGTGATAACGTGAGTGCGATCAACCTTCTAAACATTAAGAAAGTAGGGAAACGTAGAAATAATATGCAGTGGTTTAAAGTTCCTTCAAAAATTTACTTCGAACGCAATTCTATCCAATACCTTCAAACATGTGAAGATATTGAACGCGTTATGATTGTTACAGACAAATCTATCGAAAAACTTGGCTTTGTTCAACGAATTATTGACCAATTGAACAAACGTAGCAACCGTGTAACTATTCAAGTATTCTCAGATGTTGAACCAGATCCAGACATCACAACTGTAGAACGTGGTGCTGAAGTGATGAAAGCATTTGAACCAGATACAATTATCGCTCTTGGTGGTGGTTCTCCAATGGACGCGGCCAAAGTAATGTGGCTCTTCTACGAACAACCAGAAATCGACTTCCGTGACTTGGTTCAAAAATTCATGGACATCCGTAAACGTGCCTTCCGCTTCCCATCACTTGGTAAGAAAGCGAAGTACATCGGTATTCCAACAACTTCAGGTACAGGTTCAGAAGTAACACCATTTGCCGTTATCTCTGACAAGAAAAACAACCGCAAATACCCATTGGCTGACTACTCATTGACACCAACTATTGCGATTGTTGACCCTGCTTTGGTTGAATCAGTTCCAGACTTCATCGCAGCTGACACTGGTATGGACGTCTTGACTCACGCTACTGAAGCTTATACTTCAAACTTTGCCAACGACTACACAGACGGTATTGCGCTTCAAACAATCAAACTTGTCTTTGAATGGTTGGAAAAATCTGTTAAGACTGCTGACCCAGAAGCACGTGAAAAAATGCATAATGCGTCTACAATGGCTGGTATGGCCTTCGCCAATGCCTTCCTTGGCATGAGCCACTCAATGGCCCACAAGATTGGTGGTGTTCACCACACTGTTCACGGACGTACAAACGCAATCTTGCTTCCATATGTTATCCGTTACAACGGAACTCGTCCATCTAAGACTACTACATGGCCTAAGTACAACTACTGGAAAGCTGATGAGAAATTCCAAGACATCGCGAAAATGCTTGGATTGCCTCACTCAACTCCTGAAGAAGCAGTTGAAGCATACGCTAAAGCTGTTTACGACCTTGGTGTTGCAGTAGGTATCAAGATGAATTTCAAGGATCAAGGAATCGATGAAAAAGCTTGGAAAGACAGCTTGCATGAAATTGCCTTGCTTGCTTATGAAGACCAATGTTCACCTGCTAACCCACGCTTGCCAATGGTAGCTGACATGGAAGAAATCATGGCAGATGCTTACTATGGTTATAAAGAACGTCCAGGACGTCGTAAATAATCGTTTATCAGCCTAGAGGCAGGAGTTATCCTGTCTCTTTTTTGTGAACTCAGATAGACCTGGAATTAAGATTGAGCGTGAAAATGGAGATAATATACGGACATTATAAAAGATTGTAGGGATATATTTAAAAATTAAAGAATAAGTGAATGAAAAGGAGTGGAAAAGTAGAAAAGCAAGAGAGAAAATCGACGCCCATACTTGCAATTAAACTCAAATAGTTATATAATAGGTGTGTTGAAAGGTGATTTGTAGTGATTCAAGTTACTCTTTTCACAATAAAATTTTCATGATTTTCATAAGGAGGAAATCACTAATGGTAGTTAAAGTTGGTATTAACGGTTTCGGACGTATCGGTCGTCTTGCTTTCCGCCGTATCCAAAACGTAGAAGGTGTTGAAGTTACTCGCATCAACGACCTTACAGATCCAGTGATGCTTGCACACTTGTTGAAATACGATACAACTCAAGGTCGTTTCGACGGTACTGTAGAAGTTAAAGAAGGCGGATTTGAAGTTAACGGTAAATTCGTTAAAGTTTCTGCTGAACGTGATCCAGAACAAATCGACTGGGCTAACGACGGTGTAGAAATCGTTCTTGAAGCAACTGGTTTCTTTGCTACTAAAGCAGCTGCTGAAAAACACTTGCACGCTGGTGGTGCTAAGAAAGTTGTTATCACTGCTCCTGGTGGATCAGATGTTAAAACAGTTGTATTTAACACTAACCATGATATTCTTGATGGTACTGAAACAGTTATCTCAGGTGCTTCATGTACTACAAACTGTTTGGCTCCAATGGCTAAAGCTCTTCATGACAACTTCGGTATCGTTGAAGGTTTGATGACTACTATCCACGGTTACACTGGTGACCAAATGGTTCTTGATGGACCACACCGTAAAGGTGACCTTCGCCGTGCTCGTGCTGCTGCAGCTAACATCGTTCCTAACTCAACTGGTGCTGCTAAAGCAATCGGTTTGGTTATCCCTGAATTGAACGGTAAATTGGACGGAGCTGCTCAACGTGTTCCTGTTCCAACAGGTTCTGTAACTGAATTGGTAGCAGTTCTTGATAAGAACGTTACTGTTGATGAAGTAAACGCAGCTATGAAAGCAGCTTCTAACGAATCATACGGTTACACTGAAGATCCAATCGTATCTTCTGATATCGTAGGTATGTCATTCGGTTCATTGTTTGACGCAACTCAAACTAAAGTTCTTGACGTTGACGGTAAACAATTGGTTAAAGTTGTTTCATGGTATGACAACGAAATGTCTTACACTTCACAACTTGTTCGTACTCTTGAATACTTTGCAAAAATCGCTAAATAATTCTTGAGTCGATAAAAAAGCAAGGCCAGAAAGCCTTGCTTTTTTGTATAGATAAAAGAATAGATGATAATGTCATCCATTCTTTTTTAATTCTTTTTCAAAAGTATCCGATAGAACAGTGAAACTCAATTTTTCTAAGGTAAGTGGATGGGTAAAAGAAAGGCGAAAGGCGTGAAGCATAAGCCGGCTTGCTTTTGATTTACTATTATAGAGAGGGTCGCCCAAGATAGGATGCTTGTGATGAGAGAGGTGAACACGAATCTGATGCGTTCGACCGGTCTTTAGCTTGCAACGAACAAGAGCTGTTTTGTTTGGGAATTGCTTCAATCGACTGATATGCGTTTCAGCATATTGCCCATTTTTGGGATCTACTACTCGTTTTCTGCGATCATGTCGATCACGGCCAATTTTATCTCGAAAGATAAGTTCTTTACTCTCTACTCGTCCTTCTACGAGTGCCCAGTACTCGCGAGCGATGTCTTTTTTCTCCAACAAGCGATTGAGGATGGGCAGGATAAAAGGGTTTTTAGCAAAAAGCACTAGCCCACTGGTTTCCATATCTAGACGATGAACGACATAGCAAGTTTGCCCAACGTAAGCAGAGACATGGTTGAGAAGGGCGATCTCCTTGGGTTGATTCCCATGCGTTTTCATTCCTTCTGGCTTGTTGACGATAATGAGATGTTGGTCTTGATAAACTTCTTGAACGAGGTCTGGATTTCCCCAAAGTATTTCCTTTTTGGGATAATCTTCCTCGTCAAAAGTCAATTGGCAAATATCCCCTGGCTTCACCATCTCGTTCCAGTGAACTTCTTCGTGGTTAATTAAGATGTTCTTCTTGGTTCTCAAAAAATGACGGATTTTTCTAGGGATGAGGAGTTGTTCCTCTAGAAATTGTTTGACCGTCATTTGAGGCAGGGATTCGGGTAATGTAAATATGAATTGCATACAGATATTGTAACAAAAAAAGCCCTATTTGGATAGGGAGTAGCTAAATTCTTGAGTTCCCATGGTGAAGATGATAAAATAAACGCATGAAATTAGATAAATTATTTGAGAAGTTTCTTTCTCTCTTTAAGAAAGAAACGAATGAATCAGCGGAGTCTGATTCGACTAGCATGCGTCGTTCACGGAGCGATAGAAAAAAAATGTCCCAAGTAGGCCCAATTCGGAAATTTTGGCGTCGTTATCATCTGACAAAAATCGTCATCATTTTAGGGTTGAGTGCTGGTTTGTTGGTAGGAACCTATCTATTTGCGATAGCCAAGTCTACCAATGTCAATGACTTACAAAATGCCCTGAAAACCCGAACTCTGATTTTTGACCGCGAAGAAAAAGAGGCAGGAGCCCTATCCGGTCAAAAGGGAACCTATGTTGAGCTGGCAGATATCAGCAAAGACTTGCAGAATGCTGTCGTCGCGACAGAGGACCGTTCCTTCTATAAAAATGATGGGATTAACTACGGTCGTTTCTTTCTAGCCATCCTTACAGCAGGCCGTTCTGGAGGGGGGTCCACCATCACTCAACAGTTGGCGAAAAATGCCTATCTTTCCCAGGACCAGACCGTTGAACGGAAGGCCAAGGAGTTTTTCCTTGCCTTAGAGTTGACAAAGAAATACAGCAAGGAGCAAATCCTTACTATGTACCTCAATAACGCCTACTTTGGAAATGGGGTATGGGGTGTTGAAGATGCGAGTAAGAAATATTTCGGTGTATCGGCTTCACAACTAACGCTTGATCAGGCGGCCACTCTAGCAGGGATGCTTAAGGGACCAGAATTGTATAATCCATTAAATTCTGTTGAAACTTCGACCAACCGTAGGGATACTGTTTTGCAAAATATGGTTGCAGCGGGCTATATTGATAAAAATCAAGAGACCGAAGCAGCTGGAATAGATATGGCTTCTCAACTGCAAGATAAGTATGAAGGGAAGGTTTCGGATTATCGTTACCCGTCCTATTTTGATGCAGTTGTCAACGAAGCGGTTTCCAAGTACAATCTCACAGAAGAAGAGATTGTCAACAACGGCTATCGAATCTATACAGAACTTGACCAAAACTACCAAGCCAATATGCAGGTTGTTTATGAAAATACCTCACTATTTCCAAAGGCAGAAGACGGGACACACGCCGAATCAGGTAGTGTTGCTTTAGAGCCTAAAACAGGTGGGGTGCGTAGCGTTGTTGGCCGCGTAGCTGGCGATGACAAACCAGGCTTCCGCAATTTCAACTATGCCACTCAGTCTAAGCGTAGCCCGGGCTCAACCATTAAACCTTTAGTCGTTTATACACCTGCAGTAGAAGCAGGATGGGCCTTAAACAAGCAACTGGATAATCATACGATGCAGTACGATAGTTATCAAGTGGATAATTATGCGGGCATTAAGACATCTCCAGAAGTACCTATGTATCAGGCTTTGGCTGAATCACTCAATTTACCGGCAGTTGCGACTGTAAATGTATTAGGTATTGACAAAGCTTTTGACGCTGGGGAGAGATTTGGCCTGAATATGGAAAATGTTGATCGAGTTCTTGGAGTCGCTCTCGGTGGAGGCGTAGAGACGAATCCCCTCCAGATGGCACAAGCCTATGCAACCTTTGCTAATGAAGGTCTGATGCCTGAAGCGCATTTTATCACTCGTATTGAAAATGCCAGTGGCCAGGTCATCAAGAGTCATAAAAATTCCCAAAAACGAGTGATTGATAAGTCGGTAGCCGATAAAATGACCAGCATGATGCTAGGAACATTTACCAATGGTACAGGAATTAGTTCGTCGCCAACAGATTATGTTATGGCTGGAAAGACAGGTACTACTGAGGCTGCTTTTAATTCAGTATATACTAGTGACCAGTGGGTGATTGGCTATACTCCAGATGTGGTAATTACCCACTGGCTCGGTTTCCCGACGACGGATGAAAACCATTATCTGGCAGGTTCGACATCAAATGGAGCAGCCCACGTCTTTAGAAGTATGGCTAATACCATTTTGCCTTACACTCCAGGTAGCACTTTTACAGTTGAGAATGCTTATAAACAAAATGGGATTGAACCAGAAAATACTAAAAAACAAGCTATTGAAAATGAGGCAAACCAGTCGGAGGATCCGATAGCGGATATTCGTAGTCGTGCACAAAATCTTGTAGATGAAGCGGGACGTGCGATTTCAGAAGCTAAGATAAAAGAAAAAGCCCAGACAATATGGGACTCATTCCTTAATCTATTTCGTTAAGAGGCTTGTCAAAGCCTAGGTTTCTTGTTATAATAGATAAGATGGAGGCGTTATGGCACTAAAAAAAGCAAGCCTAGCTTGTGCAGTTTGCGGTTCAAGGAATTACTCAATCAAAACTAGTGGGAACCCCAAGCCAACACGACTAGAAGTAAATAAATTTTGTAAACATTGTGGGAAATATACGACACATAGAGAAACGAGATAGGAGAGAACGATGGGTTTTATTAAGGATATTTTTAAACTTCGTAAAGAAACAACGTGGCCAACTCGCAAGGAAAGCTGGAGAGATTTTCGCTCTATTATGGAATACACAGCCTTCTTTGTGGTCATCATTTACATTTTTGACCAGTTGATTGTTTCAGGTTTGATTCGATTTATTAACATTTTTTAGAAGAAAGGCGGAGAACTTCTGCTAGCTTTCTTCTATTATGAAAGGAAATATCATGGATAGTTTTGGCAAGGGATGGTTTGTTCTACAAACTTATTCTGGCTATGAAAATAAGGTAAAAGAAAATCTATTGCAACGTGCACAAACATATAACATGTTGGATAATATTCTACGCGTTGAGATTCCAACACAAACTGTGCAAGTTGAGAAAAATGGAAAGAAAAAGGAAGTTGAAGAGAATCGCTTCCCAGGTTATGTCCTTGTAGAAATGGTCATGACCGATGAAGCATGGTTCGTCGTTCGAAACACACCTAACGTAACAGGATTCGTTGGCTCACACGGGAACAGATCAAAACCAACTCCACTATTGGAACAAGAAATCCGTGATATTCTGGTTTCAATGGGACAAACTGTTCAAGAGTTTGACATTGACGTTGAAGTTGGTCAGACTGTCCGTATCATTGATGGCGCTTTTGCAGACTACACAGGTAAAATTACCGAAATTGATAACAATAAAGTGAAGATGATTATCTCTATGTTTGGTAATGATACGATTGCAGAAGTAAACCTAAACCAAATTGCAGAATTATAACCCCAGAGAGGCCTTGCCTCTCTTTTTATGTGCCGTTGAGAGAGGGAGAAGTATAGAATAGAGGAAATAGATTCATGGGTTCGTGCATTTTGCTAAACTAAATGCAGAAAGGAGAGGTCTATGAATCTGAAAGAACTATACGAAGAAACGAAGGGGATTGTCCATAAGTGTCGTAAAGATTATCATCTACATCTGTGGGAGAAAGAGGACTGGGATCAGGAGGGCATGATGTGCCTCTATGAACTGGTCAGTAGCCATCCAGAGTTGCTAGGGGGTGAGCGCCATCGACTGTATGTCTGCTTTAAAACAAAATTTAGAAATCGCATCCTGGATAATATTCGAAAACAGGAAAGCCATAAGCGCCGTTTCAACAAAGAACCCTATGAAGAGGTGAGTGAGATTAGCCATCGTCTAGGAGAAAAAGGACTCAGACTGGATGATTATTATCTTTTTCACGAACTTCTAAAAAATTACAAATCAAAGCAATGTAAAGAAAAACAAGAGTTAGTGGATCGTCTCATGGGAGGAGAAGTCTTCAGAGGACGTAAAGCTCTTCTAAGAGAACTTTCCAATATTTTTTCAGAATTTCGATAAAGAGGAAAAAAGTCCTTGACAAAGTAGGAAAAGTAGGTATAATAGAAAGAGTTGAAAAGCCCAAGGTCCGTTGGTCAAGGGGTTAAGACACCGCCTTTTCACGGCGGTAACACGGGTTCGAATCCCGTACGGACTATG
>NZ_JBJUSE010000013.1:0-49164 GCF_046098135.1 Streptococcus sp. ST16
TATCTTCATAACTCAATTTCATAATAAAACACCCCAAAAGTTAGATTTTTTCTGTCTAACTTTTGGGGTGCAGTTCAGAATTCTAGGCTTTTTTGTTTATTGATTATTTCCCAAGGTAGTATTCTTTTACAACGTTCAATTTTTCGTCGAATTCGAATACCAATGGTGGGAAATTAGGGATTTCTACTCCCATGATTTCGTCATCTGACAAGTGTTTGATGTGTTTTACAAGGGCACGGATTGAGTTACCGTGAGCTCCTACGAATACGTTTTTACCATCTTTAAGTGCTGGAGCGATTTTGTCTTCCCAGAATGGAAGGGCACGTTCCAAAGTCACTTTCAAGTTTTCAGCATCTGGAATGACTGAGTCGTCAAGTGAAGCGTAACGACGGTCAGTATGTGCTGAGTATTCGTCATCATGAGGCATTGCAGGAGGCAATACATCGTATGAACGACGCCAGATGTGAACTTGCTCATCACCAAATTGTTCCGCAGCTTCAGCTTTGTTTTTACCAGTCAAACCACCGTAGTGACGTTCGTTCAAGCGCCATGATTTTTCAACTGGAACCCACAATTGGTCAGCAGCTTCAAGAGCCAAGTTTGTTGTTTTGATTGCACGTTTCAACACTGAAGTGTAAGCTTGGTCAAATTCGATACCAGCTTCCTTGATCAATTTACCAGCGTCAATCGCTTGTTGTGTTCCTTTATCAGACAAATCAACATCAGCCCAACCAGTGAAAAGGTTAGCTTTGTTCCATTCAGACTCACCGTGGCGAGCAAAAACCAATTTTACCATTAGATGGATTCTCCTTTTATTTTTCGAGGTTTCCCTCGTTTATCTATTCTATTTTACACAATTTTTCACAAAAAAGCTAGTTAAAATCAACTAAAAAGAGAAGAGCTTATCAGTCTTCTCTTTATCGCACTATCATAATTGTTCTCGATAGAGGATGAAATAGTCCCGTCCAAATAATTGGAAAACTACTACTCTTCAATTACAAATTTTTTCAATGTTCCAAAGTAAAGTGAACCACCAATAATGGTTAGAATTCCACCTACCCATCCTAAAAATGGAATCAAGCCGACTGCACCACCTACAATGAGCAAAACAGAAGGTGCATTCGTAACACGTTCATCATCTTTATAATAAACAATAGCCACAATTCCCAATACTAAAACAGCAATTTTAACCAATGACAAAATAATTGAGAGCCCTGTCAATGTCCCAACCGTTACATCTGCGTCTTCAGTTGCCGCAGCAGCTCCAATAGCCATGATAAACATGATGACTGGCGCTAAAAGCAATACAATTCCTGAAATAAGACCAAAAATAGCGTTAACACGAGCAAGTGTATTTGTTTTCATAATAATCTCCTTAAAATTTTTATAGGTATTATTCTATCATAATTTATCTAAAAATTAAACAATCTTATAAAATTTTATAATAAATATTGATTTTCAAAAAATAATTTTAAGTTCTATAGTCTCTTTATAATTAGTAGAAATATAAAATTATGAGAAAACTGAATAGTTGATTATCTTAATTATCTACACGGACAGGCTAAGAAAAACTTCATTTGAAGAAATGGACTAGTAAATTTTCCCATGATAAAACGCATAATATCAGAGCACTTGAACTCTTGATATTATGCGTTTTTTATGATTTTAGCGACCTTTCTCAGTCTATTCTGATTATTTCGCTTCAAATCCTTCTGCGACTGCATCTGCAAAGTTTTCTTCTACGATGCTTGCACAGTGATCACAGATGACTGCATGGTAGCTGCGTTCTGCTGTTGTTGGGTCGATACGACGGCAACGGTCACAAACTTCACCTGCAGCACGTTTTACTGTAAAGGCTACATCTTCGAAGCTAACGGCACCTTCTGGAGCTGTATCTTCAGCGATGGTCAATTCTGACACGATCAAAAGTTGGGCTACATTGCTATCCACTGCTTCGAGCAGAGTTTTCACCACTTCATTTGGATAAACTGATAGATGTGCTTCGAGTGATTTACCAATAACTTTTGCATTACGTGCTTCTTCCAAGGCTTTTTGAGCTTGTCCACGGAAATCCATGAAGGCTGACCATGTATCCAAGATTTCTTCTTGGTTGGCAAAAGTTTCCGCTTCTGGTAATTCTGACAATTGAACGAAGTCTTCCGCTTCAAACTCTAAATATGACCAGATTTCTTCCGCAGTGTGAGGAAGGATAGGTGTCAAGAGTTTCGTGATTTTGACAAGGATGTCATAGAAAACAGTCTGCATTTGACGGCGTTCGAGTGATTTAGCACCTTCGATGTAGACAACATCTTTGGCAAAATCAAGGTAGAAGGCCGACAAGTCAACGTTGATAAAGTTCACCAAGGCCTTGTAGATTGTCAAAAATTCAAAGTTAGCATAAGCATCACGAATGGTCTTGACAAGCTGGTTAAAGCGGATGGTCATGTACTTATCAACGGAACGAAGCTCATCGTAAGCCACTGCGTCTTGAGCTGGGTTAAAGTCAGATGTGTTAGCAATCAAGAAGCGAAGAGTGTTACGGATCTTACGGTAAGTTTCAGAGACTTGGCTCAAGATATCCATAGAGATACGCACGTCGTTGCTTGAGTCAACACTTGTTACCCAGAGACGCAAGATTTCCGCACCAAATTGTTTTTCAACATCACTTGGAGCAATGGTATTTCCAAGAGATTTAGACATCTTCTCACCTTTACCATCAAGGGCAAAACCTTGTGACAAGATTTGTTTGTAAGGAGCAACGCCATGGTTAGCAACAGATGTGATAAGTGATGAGTTGAACCAACCACGGTACTGGTCAGAACCTTCAAGGTAAAGATCTGCTGGATATTTGAGTTCTGGACGGTTGACAACCACTCCATTCCATGACGAACCTGAGTCAAACCATACGTCCATGATGTCTGTTTCTTTTTTGAACTCGCCATTTGGTGAACCTGGATGGGTGAATCCTTCTGGCAAGAGATCCTTAGCATCACGTTCCCACCAGATGATAGAACCGTGTTCCTCAAAGAGTTGAGCCACGTACTCAATCGTTTCAGCTGTCATGATTGGCGTTCCGTCTTCAGCATAGAAGATAGGAAGGGGAACTCCCCAAGCACGTTGACGAGAGATAACCCAGTCGCCACGGTCACGAATCATATTGTAAAGACGAACTTTACCCCATTCTGAGTGGAACTTCACTTTTTCAATTTCATCCAAGATTTCTTGGCGGAATTTAGATACAGAGGCAAACCATTGTGGTACTGCACGCCAGATGATTGGTTTTTTCGTACGCCAGTCAAATGGGTAAGAGTGGGAGATTTCTTCTTGAGCAAGGAGCAAATCACCTAGTTTTTCGATAACAGTTGGTACAACTTTGTCATAGAATTGACCTTCAAAGTCAGAGCCAGCATTGGCCATCATAATACCGCGTTCGTTAACTGTTACAGCAACTTCAAGACCGTTAGCAACACCGACATTGTAGTCATCTTCACCAAAACCAGGGGCTGTATGGACGATACCAGTACCAGAGTCAGTCGTAACGTGGTCACCAAGGATTACCAACTCATCTACAGCCGTATCCCATGGGTGGACTGTCACAATGTGGTTCAATTCTTGACCACGGTAGGTTGCCAAGACCTGAACATCAGCCCAACCAAATTTCTCAGACAAGCTATTCAACAATTCTGAAGCAACTACAAACTTACGAGATTCACCAGCTGGTTGTACCAATACATAATCAATATCTGCTCCAACTGTCAAACCACGAGATGCTGTGATAGTAAATGGTGTAGTGGTCCATACGACAATATAAGTATCCGTATCTAGAACACCTTTTCCGTCTTTGACGCGGTTAGCATAGTAAAGGGAAGTTGAAAGCAAGTCATGGTACTCAATTTCCGCTTCAGCAAGAGCTGACTCAGATGACCATGACCAGTAAACCGGCTTGGCACCACGGTAGATGTAGCCTTTCTTAGCCATTTCACCAAAGACACGGATTTGAGCTGCTTCATAGTCTGGAGTCAAGGTCACATAAGGATTTTCCCAGTCACCAGAAACACCCAAACGTTTAAAGTCTTCTCGTTGTTTATCTACTTGAGAAAGAGCATACTCACGGCAAAGTTTCAAGTACTCAACCAAGTCTATTTCTTTACGTTTCACGCCTTGTTTTGCCAAGACTTGCTCGATTGGCAAACCATGTGTATCCCAACCAGGAATATAAGGAGCGTAAAATCCTGACATAGACTTAGAACGAACAATAATATCTTTGGAAATCTTGTTCATGGCATGTCCAACGTGGATATTTCCGTTTGCATATGGAGGTCCATCATGCAAGGTGAAATGCGGTTTTCCTTGGTTCAATTCTTGACGACGTTGGTAAAGTTTTGCATCTTCCCATTCCTTTTGCCAAAGTGGCTCTTTGGTAGGAAGTCCTGCACGCATTGGGAAAGCTGTTTTCCCAAGGTTAAGGGTATCTTTGAGTTTCATGGTATCTCCTTTATAAATATTAACAAATTAAAAACCACGACTTCCAAAAAGGACGAAAATCGTGGTACCACCTTTGTTCGAAAAAAGACAGTGTCTCTTTTCCTCTTTTCCCGTAACGTGGGGAACGTCCAGTCTTACTGTTTTCAGACTGGATTCATTGAGAGGATAATCTAACGACTAGGGATTGCAGGGCTCACACCATCTCCCGCTCGCTGAAAATATAGTTGGTTAGATTTTGTTCTCACATTTACTTTTATAGGATAAGAACAGACTCTTTATTTGCATCTTCCTCAGTTGCTGCAGTAGTTTCTACGTCAACTGACTCTTTATGTTGTTCACTTTCATCTGTCTGTTGATTTTGTTGAGCTTCAAACTCAGCCAATTCTTTATTTCCAGCCTCGATACGAGCTTGCAACTCAGCAACCTCTTCTGGTGTGAATTGACGAGTCATATCAATTGGCTCTTCCTCTGGTTGAGAAGGAATAGTTTCACCAAGAACTTCACCCACCACTTCTTTAAAGGCTTCATCGCTTGTTTGAAGATACGTTGCTGTTGGGCGAAGAATGTCTTCCCAATCTGATGACTCAACAATAGCCAATTGACTTTCAATCGTAGACTTGAGGCGTTGATGGAATACACGACTCTTGTTCTTCAACTCTTCTGTCTCAACAGCCACTTTCTTAGCATTATCTGTTGCCTGACGGAGAATTTCATTTGCCTTGTATTTTGCTTCTTCTAGCAAACGCTGAGCGTCTTGTTCAGCTTGTTGAATAATATTGTTCGAACGTTCTTGAGCAGCCTGTTTGACGCGCTCCGCAGTATCTTGAGCAATCAAAACTGACTGACTCAAGGAATCTTTCATCTCATCAAAGTAAGACAAACGTTCTTCCAAACTCTTGATGTGTGTCTCTTTGTCGTGATTACTACGAACCAAATCTTCATAGTCACGAACAACGATATCAAGAAATTCATCTACTTCTTCTGGGTCAAAACCTCTAAATCTTGTACCAAAGGTTTTATCTTTAATTTCTAACGATGTAATTGGCATACTTTTCCTCACTTACTTAATAATAATTGAATGCTTAATTTTATCTTGTCTTTTTTTGTCTGCCCATTGTCTTTGACAACTTTTAGACGACCAAACTTTCTCACACTGATCAAATCCCCAACGGCAACCTGGTAATCAGATTTTTCAACCAGATGATAGTTTACTTGGACAGATTTTTTCTCAATCAGTTGACTGGTTTGATTTCTAGATAATTTCAAGGCACTTGATAAGAGGGCATCCAATCGAAAACTCGAAACTAAAATTTCTCGTTCTCTAAAGTCAATTTTAGATATAATCCTATCGGTAAAAGGACGTTCCTCCAGCGATACAGGAAGTCTGCCAATCTTTCTTATTCCATCCTGAAAAAGAGGAATAAAATCACGATTGACAAAAATCTGTGCTCTCTTTTCATCTACCAAGATATCACCAAATAATTTACGGTCAATTCCTAGCTGGTTGATGATTGTTCCCAATATTTTTCCATGACTCAGTTGTTCAAACTTACTCGGATAGCAAATTTCTAACAAGGTCATTTCAAAGTCTGATATCTCCGGTTCAAAGTAATCTGGATACAGAAGAACACGAACCGACTCCGTCGGAAGAAAATCACCACTACTTTGGCAACCCAGTCCATATGTCCCAGCTAGCACCCTTAAAATCTGTTCTTGATGGGGATTGATAAAAGGAGTAAGCACCGGTACATATGTATCTTCTACCCGCCTTATCCACTCTAATCCCTTATCAATAAAGGGAATATCATCTTGGAAAAAATGCTGATAAATGGATCGATTTACTGTCATAGTAATAGTACTAGTCGTGTTAAGATATTTCCAAGAAACTGGATTAGAATCAGCGCGACCCAAACCGTGAAATCAAGACCAGCAAATTGTAAATTGAGCTTACGAAGTGGCTCAATAACTGGACGAGCAAGTCTGATGACTAAGCGACCTAGTTGACTTTCATAGGCATTTGGAAACCATGAAAGAAGAGCAAATGCAACGAGAATGATGGAGTAAATGCTAACTGCATTTTGAATTAAACGGATTAAGAAAATCATTATCTTGCTCTATTTCGTTTAATATCAAAGCCGAACTCGGCACCTTGTGATTCGTCTGGAAGTTTGATATCCTCAATATTCACAATAACGTTGACAGGCGTCAATAGATACATCGTGCTTGCAACTTTTTTCATATTTCCAGCCAAGACGTGACGGGCTCCGTCCAAGTAATCAAGGCAACGGCGCGCTTGTACTTCTGTCATGTATTGGAAATCAATCAAGATGCTTTCATTTCCAGTTAACAAATCAACAATCTCAGTTGCATCCTCATACTTTCTTGGATAACGAACATCAATCGTCACTTTCTCATCTGAGTGATGGTTTTGCTTTGCCAACTCTTGTTGACGAGCATGGAGGCGAGTAATATTCGCATCTTTTACTGATTCCGGCTGAGCAGATGCTGGTAATCCTTTAGAAGATGAGATAGCTGGGCTAACTGTTTCCTCTTGTTGAGTCTGGTAGTTAGTCGTTTCTTCCCCATCTTCTGTAAAATAATCTATAAATTTATCGAATCTATCTTTTAAAGACATAGCTCTCTCCTATTTAAAAAATGCTGTACCGATTCGAACAAAGGTTGAGCCGAACTGAATCGCTTCTTTAAAATCACGACTCATTCCCATACTTAGCTCTGTCATCGGCATATTAGGGATTTGTTTTTCTCTAATTTCTGCTTGCAGAGCCTGCGTATCCTTGAAAATTTCTTTCAATTCATCACTGTCTGCCTCAAAAGGAGCCATGGTCATTAAACCAACATACTCAATCTGATCTAACTTAGCCAATTCTGGCAAAAGTTCTAGCAATTCTTCTTTTGAAAACCCATGCTTGCTTTCTTCCCCAGAAATATTGACCTGCAAGAAACACTTGATAACATGATCTGTTCTCTTTTGAATTTCCTGTGCTAACTTTAGGGAGTCTAAAGCATGAAAGTAATCCACATATGGGATTACTTCTTTTACTTTCCGTCTCTGTAGTGTTCCTATTAAATGCCAAGTGACTGGGTAATCTTTCAAGGCCTGATATTTTTCTAAAAATTTATCAACTCGATTTTCACCGATATGATGGATGCCAAGCGGAAGCAAGGCTTCCGCTGTTTGTACATCTACATATTTTGTCACTGCGATTACTGAAACAGCATCTAGATTACGGTTGGCTTTTTGACTAGCATCAGCAATTTGCTGAAAAACTAATTCAGTATTTTTTTTCAAATTCATTGATTAACGATTTTTGAAGAATGGAGGTGTATCCAATTCATCCTCATCTTGTGAAACTGGTGTTTCAAAGCGTTCAACTGGTGAAACAACGGGATCTGTTTGGCGAACAATTGACTCACGGCGCAAGTCCCAATCTCCAAAAGCAGATGCTTGGTTGGTTTCAAAGCGACGTGGACTTGATTTAGGCAGTTCTGCTGTCTCTTCCAAGTCGAATTGACGGTCAAATGTGTGTGCTTGTGGAGTTTTAGTTGATGGTCGACCAACTGGTTGGTTGGTAGCAGACCCGACTACTTTTTCTAGTCGTTCTTGACGAACACCTGTCGCTACAACAGTCACACGGATTTCATCCTTCATGCTTTCGTCGATAGATGTTCCAAGCCAGATGTTTACACCTTTGCCAGCTGCTTGATTGACGATTTCTGAAGCTTCTTCTGCTTCAATCAAAGCTAAATCAAGACCACCAGTAACGTTGACAATCACATCTTCGGCGCCATCGATAGTTGTTTCAAGAAGTGGAGAGTAAATTGCTTTACGAGCTGCTTCAACAACGCGCTCTTCACCACTACCAATACCGATACCCATAAGGGCATTCCCTTTGTTTGCCATTACAGTCTTCACGTCAGCAAAGTCAAGGTTAATCAATCCTGGGTTCGTGATCAAGTCAGTAATCCCTTGAACACCTTGGCGAAGAACGTTATCTGCTTCACTAAGAGCTTCAAGAAGCGGTGTTTTCTTGTCAACAATTTCAAGCAAGTTGTTGTTAGAGATAATCAACAAAGTATCAACATGCTCGCGAAGTTCATTGATTCCTTCTACAGCGTACTGACCACGTTTGCTTCCTTCAAATCCGAAAGGACGTGTCACGACACCAACTGTAAGAGCACCAAGATCTTTAGCGATACGTGCAATAACAGGGGCAGCACCTGTACCAGATCCACCACCCATACCAGCAGTGATGAAGACCATGTCTGCACCGCTGATTGCTTCCGTCAAAGCTTCTTCGCTTTCTTCTGCAGCTTTGCGTCCAACTTCTGGACGTCCTCCAGCACCCAAACCACGAGTCAATTTTGGACCAAGTTGGATAACGGTTTCTGCTTTCGTACTGCTAAGGGCTTGTACATCAGTGTTGGCTGCGATAAATTCTACACCAGCAACACCTTCGTCAACCATGCGGTTGATGGCGTTACCACCACCACCACCGACACCAATTACCTTAATAACTGCGCCTTGAGCTGCTGCTGTATCAAATGAAAATGTCATAATTTCTTATCCTCTTTTATTCATCAAACATGCTTCCGATTAAACCACGGAAACGTTCTGTTAGCTTCGGTTTACTTTGAGAACTTGCTTGGAATTCTTCCTTGGGAGCAACCGGAGCTTCCTGTACAGTTTCAACTGGAGTTGTCTGTGTTGGGCTTGGTTGCGCCACAGGATTCAAACGTTGATTTGGAATGCCAAAGTTGATTGGTTTTTGACGAAGGAATTCATCTCCTTTAACTGCTTTTTGAGCAAGAAGATTGACTTCGGTCAATTTACCAGCAAACTCAGATAAACTAATTACGTGAGCAAATGCAGGGTTGCGAATTCCAACCTGATTTGGTACATAGAGTTTTACACGAACACCAAATACTTCTTGAGCTAATTCAACAACACCCGGCAAAATTGCATTTCCACCGATAAGGACGATACCTCCTGGCAAATCTAACAAGTGTCTTCTTTCCAACTCTTGTTTGATTTGGTCAAAGATATGTTTGATGCGTGCTGAGATAATTTCTGCTAAGTAGCTCTCTGTCACTTCAACAGGCTCTACTTCACCAATTACTTCAACTTGGAAAGTTTCGTTACTTGCTAGTGGAACATAAGCTTCACCATAGTTCAGTTTCAAACTTTCTGCAATCTTTTGAGATGTTTTCAAGACTTTAGAAATGTCTTTTGTAACGTAATCTCCACCTTCTTGGTAGATGTTGGTGAATTGCAGTTCTTGGTTTCGGATAGTCGCTACAGTAGTCTGACCTCCACCCATGTCAATGACAGTTGCACCAAATTCACGTTCGCCTTCATTGAGAACTGAGTTTACAATCGCCAAAGGTGAAATAATCACATTATCAACCTGGATACCTACACGTTCGACCGTCTTGCGAAGATTGTGTAGAATCGTACGAGGACCTGTGTAAAGCAGACCACGCATTTCCAAACGGACACCCATCATACCACGAGGATCACGGATTCCTTGGAAACCATCCACGATAAACTCTTCAGGAATGAAGGTAATCACTTCACGATCAGGAGTCATGCTCTTTGTCAAAGCTGATTTAACAACATCTTCAACATCCTGATCTGTGATTTCTTTTGTATCTGATGTTACAGGAATCATTCCTTGTGTTGGTTCGACCTGCAGAAGATTTGCTGGAAGACCAACGTTGACAGACTTGATAGAAATGCCTGCTTTCTCTTCTGCCTGTGTGATCGCGGATTTGATTGCTGAAGCAGCCGCTTCAATATCAACAATAATTCCGTCTTTTACACCTTTACTTTTGGCATTACTAACACCAATTACATTTACTTCGCCATCTCTATGCTCAGCAACTAACACCTTAATGGAGCTAGTTCCGATATCTAAGCCTGTAAAAAAACCATCTCTAGTCATTACATCGCATCCTCTCTATCTTCCAAGTTTCTCACTTCTATTTAATAACTATGTTTGGGCATAGCTATTCAAAGAATATTATAACACAAAAAAACTAATCATGCTTAGTTTTTCGTAAATTTCCTGCATGTTTTTTGAGAAAATAGTAGAGAATTTTTCTTCTGGAAAAAGTTTTTGATGTTCTTGTCAACAATTCGATAATATTTATAACCCATCAAAAAAAGAAGGTCTTTTTAGACCTTCTCTTGAATAAATTCTTCCGATTTTTGCTGTAAAAAAATCTCTAGCAATTTTGCTGTTACGCAAATTGCTATCACGATAACGCTCGAAACAATGAGGTAATTCAAAAGTTGTCCGTGATTTCCAACAAGTGGCGGTCTCATTAAGAAACCATAATCCCCACTGACAACTAAATTAACAACCCATATCAAAGCGTTCAAGGTGAAGGTAATCACCGCTACATTTTTGAAGTTGAGCAGGGAAGCTTCATAGTTTTTAAACAAGTATAAGAGTGCATTTCCCAAAAGTGCCACATGTCCGATAATGAAGGACAGGATGGTCACGTGTGGAAACGGATAAGGATCAAATAGTGGATAAGTCAGAGCCGCTGTTGCCCCAAAGGTTCCTAGAAGGGCAAAGTATTGCTTGTACTTAGAGGTTCCCGGGATCAGGAGCAAGACAAACATGGCTACACGGCAATGATAGAAGGGTAAACTTTCTGACAGGGGCAGATGGTTTCCCCAATACCAGCTATACAGAATAATCAGTTGAACAGATTGAAGAATCTGAATAAATCGTTGGTAAGCCACTTTGTCACGAAAACGATAAGAAGCGTAGAAAGTAAAGGCCAGTATACATAACAAACCAATATACCAGTGGAGTTCAAACTGGGGCGGTTCTGATATCTGCGTGGTAAATAATTGATCCCACAAATTCATATTCTCTTCCTCATTCATCTAGCTAAGTGAAAATAGAGGATCCACTCCCTCCTAGCTTTCTTTATTCTCATTTTTATCAGATTTGATTCAAGAGCATGTCTTAGAATCTTAAGGTGTTCATTTCGCAACCTATTATATCATTTGTATTGCAGAAATGCACTTTACAGACACCCTTTTTTGATTTGTCTACTTCTCTAGCATAAACTAATCGACATATTGGTCTCTTGTCCTTTATAAACCTGCCAAAGAATCTCCATTCGCTCCTTGGTGATGCGTTTTTCAGATAAGGCTGTCAGTTGGTTAATGGCAAAAAATTGAAGCTCAGCAATTTCTTGATTCTCTTGAAATTGTCCATCAAGAAGCTTACATTCAAAGACAAACTTTGCATATTATTTGCTCTGTAGTTGGAAACGATTGGTGTCAAAAACTGCAAGTAACCTTTCAGCTTTTGCTGTAAAACGGTTTCTTCTTCAATTTCCTTAAGAATATTTTCGGTTGGAGAATAGCCGACTTCACCAAAACCACCTGGCAAAGCCCAACTATCCTCTCCTTTTCCTCTAACTAAACAGACTTTTTCATCCCCAACAATCCAAGCACGGACGTCCATCAGAGGAGTTGCATAAGCGGAAGTTGGTTTCAAGACTTCTGCCACTTCTTCTGCATCGAGGTCTGATACCTGATTCAACATTTCAGATAACAGGCTTCGCAAGTCCTCGTAACGCTCGCGGTCAAAAGGATCTTTTGTAAAGGTTAATCCAGTATCTGTAATGGCAATCATTCTTTGAAGATACTTGGCAAAATCACTTGCATTCATTTTCTAAACTTTCGACCAACTTAGCTAAATTCATAGAGTTAGAGCCTTTGATCAAAATTTGGTCATTGGCACCGAGACTTTCCTTGACTTGCTTTACTAGGTCTTCAAATTGGTCCTCGTCGGCTGTTTTTTTGAAGTAATAAACGTGGCCGATTGGGAACATTTGGCTAGCCAGTTGTGCCAATTCGGCAATGTCTTCTCCGTAGAAAATAACTGTATCCAACACATCTGGCGAGAGGCTCAAAATCATCTGGTTATGAAGTTGAACAGACTGGCTACCTAATTCCTTCATATCCGCCAAAACTGCTATTTTCTTGCCTCCTTCGTTGGCTGGGATGGCAGAGAATGTCTCCAAAATCAACTTCATAGCAGTGGGATTGGCATTGTATACGTCAGACAGAATATCTGATCCATTGGCTGCTTTCTTCCACTCGGTGCGGTTACGCGTCAATTCTAGGTTCTGGAAAGCCTGACGAATTTGCTCCTCTGAAACTCCTTCTTGCAGGGCAATATAGGATGCAATCATGGCATTGGTAGCGTTGTACTTGCCAGTTACTGGCAAATCAAGGGTTTGCTCCAAGAAATTGGCCTTGAAGGTCAGACTATCTTTGCGCTCAACCAAGTCGGTAATTTCCAGCTCTGCTCCTTGACCAAAACGAACCACCTTTTTATCAGTTGGCAAATAGTCCTCTACGATAGGGTCTGCTGGTGCCAAGAGCAAGGAACCAGGTGCCATACCATCTGCAATTTGCATTTTTCCTTTAGCAATCTCTGAGCGATCCTTAAAGAAGGCCAAATGAGCTTCTCCAACCAAGGTCACAATGGCTTTCTTTGGGTGTGCCAATTCAGACAAGAGATGGATATCTCCCAAGTGATCCTGCCCCATCTCCAAGACCAACTTTTCTGTCCCTTCAGGCATGTGGAGAACTGTGTAAGGAAGGCCAATCTCGTTATTGTAATTGCCTTGAGTTTTGTAGGTCTTGTAGGTTGTTGACAGTAAATGCGCCAACATATCCTTGGTCGTTGTCTTGCCATTTGAACCCGTAACAGCAAAGACATCAACTGCCGTTTTTTCAAGATAGTAGGCTGCGAGGGTTTGAAAGGCAGTCAAAACGTCGTCTACTAGAATGTAGGGATGATTTGCAACCTCTTTCTCAGACAGGGTTACTGTTGCACCATTTTCAAAAGCTGTTTCGATAAAATCGTGGCCATCACGCGCACCTTTGAGGGGCACAAATAAGTCCCCTGCAGCAATCAAACGACTGTCAAACTCAGCTTTTTCTAACTGAGCATCCGCAAAAAGACTAACATCATTTTTAGCTCCAACAGCTTGGGCGACTTCATGGATTGTTAATTTCATTTCTACTCCTTTAAAAAGGGTTGAAGTCCGAGAACTCTAGTCACCATGCAGTGATAGTTCTGACTTCTACCCCTTCTTTCATTTTATAGCAAATGCGCTTCGTGCTTGTTAAAGCTCTCCTTAGCAAGGTCAACCAAACGCTCGATTAGCTCTGGGTAGCTGATTCCCATATTGTCCCAAAGTAGTGGGTACATAGACCACTGGGTAAAACCTGGCATGGTATTAAGCTCATTTAGGAAAATCTCGCCCTTATCTGTATAGAAGAAATCACAACGAGACAGACCGAGACCACCGATCGCACGGAAGGCAGTTTCTGCATTTTGACGCATGACAGCTACCACATCATCACTGATTCTAGCCGGGATATCCATAGTAATCTTGTTATCAATATATTTGGCATCATAATCATAGAAGGCAACATCCTTGACCACTTCACCTGGCAAAGTACTCTTAACATCGTAGTTGCCCAAGAGACCAATCTCGATTTCACGCGCATTCACCCCTTGCTCTACCAAGACACGACTGTCATATTGGAAGGCAAGCTCTAATGCTTGATGGAGTTCTTCTTGGTTTTCAGACTTAGAAATACCGACACTTGACCCCATGTTTGATGGTTTTGTGAAGACTGGATAAGTTAATTTTTCTTCAACTTCAGCGATTTTAGCAATCACATCATCACCTTCGACGATGGCCACATAAGGAACTTGGGCAATCCCGACAGATTCTAACACACGCTTGGTCGTAATTTTATCCATGGCAAGACTAGATGACAAGATATTGCAACCTACATAAGGCATTTTTAAAACTTCAAGAAATCCTTGAACAGAGCCATCCTCTCCCATTGGGCCATGAAGAACTGGAAAAACCACTGCACCTTCTTCGTAGATGGCACTTGGTGCAACTTTCTTGTCCCAGTCAATAGTCGCATTGGTCATGAGACGATCCTCTTGACCTGGAGTCTGGCTAAATTCTTGCGTTTTGATAAAGTCACCTGACTGGCTGATAAAGAAAGTCTTGACTGTGAAACGGTCGTAGTTGACCGCACGCATGACACTTTCAGCTGACAATACAGACACTTCACGTTCTGCACTGCGTCCGCCGTATAAAAGAATAATCGTTTGTTTCATATTGCTTGTCCTAATTCTAATAGAATACTCGTTCTTTAGTATATCATATTTACTTTTTTTTTAAAACTTGAAGCTAATACTGATCTTCAAAAAACATAAAAAGAGACCGATAAAAACAAAGTCGGCCTCCTTGATTTTTTGTATAGATGAATGGAGTTAGTAAATTGGTCTACACTTACAACTCTGTCCGATTTTCAATGGCTCGTAAGAGTGTGACCTCATCCGCATATTCGATATCTGCTCCCACGGCTAGTCCTCGTGCTAGACGAGTGACTTTGATACCAGCTGGTTTGAGCAAACGAGAGAGATACATAGATGTCGCTTCCCCATCAGCCGTCGCATTGGTTGCCACGATCACCTCTGAAACCTCACTATCCATGAGACGGGTCATGAGACTCTTGAGATTGATATCGTCTGGGCTGATGCCATTCATAGGAGAAATGAGGCCATGCAAGACATGATAGAGTCCGTGGTATTCTTGGATATTTTCCATAGCAGCCACATCGCGACTATCCTCTAGCACCAAGATCGTTGTCTGGTCTCGAGTCGGATCTGTGCAGATAGAGCAGGGATCATCATCTGTCAAGCGACCACAGATGGAACAATAGGTCAATTCCCGCTTGGCAGATAGGAGATTTTTTGCAAATTCATTGACATCGTCATCAGACATTCCAATGGTATAGAAGGCGAGACGAGTAGCCGTTTTGATTCCGATACCTGGAAGCTTCGAATAGCTATCAATTAACTTGGCAATAGGTGTTGGATACAGCATAAGTTCCTTTCTAATTCATTGGATGTTGTTGGTTATAAAGATTGATGATATCACGCGCAATTGAAGGTCCGACACCATTTGTTAGGTTGGTGTTATGAGGAAAGACGACTGCGACCGCGATTTGAGGATTATCGGACGGAGCATAAGCAACTGCGTTGGTATTATTGGCCTTTTGACCGCCATTAACATAACTTTCGGCCGTCCCCGTTTTCCCGCTGATGGAAACGGCTGCGCCATTTGAAAAGGCACGACCAGTTGTCAGAGCGCTCGTTCCATGCGAAACTTGATAGAAACCTTGGTGCAAGAGGGCCATATCCGCTTCTGAGATATTGATCTTGTTCAGTTCCTTAGTGGCTGTTTCTTGAACTAGATTACCTAAGCCACCTTGTTCATTGTTTCCATAAACTCCCTCAACGATGTGAGGAGCCAATCGTACGCCATTGTTTGCAATGGTTGCGACATACTGGGCTAACTGCATAGGTGTGTAGTTATCAAACTGGCCAAAGGCGTTATTAATATAGTTGGCCAAATCAAATTCTTTTGGTGTAAATCCTGTAGATTCATCTGGGAGGTCAATCTCTGTTGAAGCTCCAAGTCCATATTCCCCAAAGGTTGATCGCAACTTGCCCATTGCAGTTTCTAACTGATCAGTTGCGACTATCATATTTGGCTGGTAGGACTGCCCCATGATCCCTAGCGCAGTCTGAACCATGTAGGTATTAGAAGAGTACTCTAGAGCCTCAACTGCTGTGATAGGGAAGGAGCCATAGGACAAGGTATACCATGAATTGATCGGAGCCGAACCTTGGAAAACAATCGGCTGATCTGTCAAAGTTTGGTTTCCTGACAAGACCCCATTTTCCCAACCAGAGCTAAGGGTTGCCGCCTTAACGACAGACCCCGGTACAAAGACATTTGTTATCGTTCCAAGCGAATCTGAACTTAATTCACCGGATTCGACATCATGCTTGACACCTGACATAGCTAGAACTGCACCGGTTTTAGGATTGAGGGCTACAGCGTAGACTCCTTCAGAGTATTTGGCTCCACCGTTACCCAACTCTGAGTTGAAGTAGCTCTTGAGTAGATCATCCACACCATTCTGGAAAGCTAGGTCAACCGTTAACTTGATATTGTTTCCTTTGCTTCCTTCTTCGACATTTTCTACACTTTCCATATTTCCGTGTTTGTCGAGGTGGATTTCTTTGACGGAGCGTTTGCCTTGGAGAACATCTTCATATTGCTTTTCAAGATAGGAAGTTCCCACTCGGTCATTGAGAGAATACCCTTTTTTAAGATAGGCATCGACTTCCTCTGCTGGAAGACCTGATTTTTCACTTGATACACTACCTACAATTGAAGACAAAGAAGTGTCTAGGACTTTTCTATCCCATGAGGTTGAAATACTGATACCTGGTAATTCCTTGGACGCTGATGCAACGAGAGCAACTTGGGTATCATCTAAGGCATCTGTAGAAATAGTACCCGTCGCAAAATTTTCAACAGCATTGAGCTGACTAAACAGATAGATTTCCTTTTTTTGGTCATCTGTATAATTTAGTTGGCTCACGTCAATACTTTCAACCGCATTATTGTAGAGAGTCGCTTCAGATAAGCGGTTCCCATCTGAATCCAGGCGTTTATCGCTTGGCAAGGATTCGACTGTTTTTTTGTAAACGTCCTGGTCCGCCAAGTAGTAGTCTGCAATCTGACGGTCTGTCAAATTAGGGGAGGTTACATTCACATATGTGAGAAGTTTCTTGGCTGTCTCCTTCAATTCTGCTGCTGTCATTTTATTGTTTCGTGTGAAAGACACAACTTGCTTGACAGTGTTTTCTACCAAGGGTTTCCCTGCTGCATCATAAATTTGTCCACGAGCTGAACTGGTTGTTACCCTTGTTTGGCTGGCTGAGGCCAATTTTGTTTCATAGAAATCTTTATTGAGCACCTGCATGTATAACAATCGACCAATAATGGCCATAAACAACAGGATAACAATGGCAAACAGTAAATTAAGCCGAATAGGAATCGAATGACTATTGAATTTTCTCATACAACTAAGACTCTTTTCTAGAAAAATTTCCAATTTTCACCTTTATTTACATATAAAATAATAGAGCAAACAGGTGATGTTCAGTACATTTCATTGTACCATATTTTACGGAGAAACTCTTGGAAAAGTCGAAGCATTTTTTGACTTTCAACTGAAAATGCCTTTTTATTTGGTTATCCTAACTTCTATGATATAATGATAGTAATAGTTAGGAAAGCGTTAACCTTTAAGAATTTGACTCATAAAAAGGAGCCTCATGAACAAGCCAGACATCGCAACCATAATCGACCTCCATTTTGAAGAATTAACCGAGCTCGAGCAAGAAATCGCTCGCTATTTTTTACAACCTGAAACGATCCAAGATGATCTTTCTTCTCAGCAAGTCACCCAGAAATTACACATCTCCCAAGCAGCATTGACCCGCTTTGCCAAAAAGTGTGGTTTTACAGGTTACCGAGAATTCGTCTTTCAATACCAGCATCAGGCTAGTAAACAGGATACTCATTCCCACAAACATAGTCCTTTGACCAAACGTGTTTTGCGAAGCTACAGTATTATGCGAGAACAAACGCAGGATTTGATTGACGAAGAACAACTGGAACGAGTCGCCCAGTTAATCGAAGATGCTGAGCGTGTCTACTTCTTTGGAACAGGCAGTTCCGGTCTTGTCGCTCGTGAAATGAAATTGCGTTTCATGCGTCTGGGTGTGGTCTGTGAAGCCTTAACCGATCAGGACGGCTTTGCATGGACGACCAGCATCATGGATGAAAATTGTCTAGTACTCGGTTTCTCACTTTCTGGTACAACTCCTTCTATTTTAGACAGTCTATTAGACGCAAAAGAGATGGGGGCCAAGACCATCCTCTTTACCAGCGCTCCAAACAAAAATAGTCAGGCCTATACAGAAACCGTTCTTGTTGCCAGCCATAGTCAATCTTCTTACATCCAGCGTATTTCCGCTCAACTCCCTATGCTCTTCCTTATAGATTTGGTTTACGCCTACTTTTTGGAAATCAATCGTGAAAGCAAGGAGAAAATCTTTAATAGCTATTGGGAAAATAAAAAACTCAATGGCTATCGTAGACAAAAACGCGTTAGAAAATCCTAGTTTGGTTGAACCAAACTAGGATTGTTTTGTCTTGAAATGATAATAGGCTCATAGCTAGTCTTTCCAATCTTTCTCCTTGCACTAATGCCTTCTTTATCTGTGTTTTCAGTTTTTCCATAAATTCCCCTTTCCGTTTTTGAATTTTTGACAACAAAAACGAAGTATAGGCTATTTGCTTTTAATTTCTCTTTATCTTTTTTTATTTGTTTTACTTCGACAAACTGAGATTTTTTAAATATCTTTACCTGATTTCAGTTCACCATTTTTCAAAAATGGACTAATCAATTCCATCCACTCTAAAGGTAAATAAGTTGATAAATATCCATGATTGTAACCTTTAGAACCATAAAGAGTACAATCTGGATGCATTTTTTGAAACAATTTTGCTGATTGCTTGACACAGTCCATCTCTTTTTCACCATAGATATATAAAACCTGTGCTTTGCTCTTTGCAATAGAATCTTTCAATCTATATTTCGCCATATATGTTCTATACATTGTCACTAGTGTCTTCATTGGAAGTCTTGGCATATCTTCCATATAATAGTTTTCTATTTCTTTTGGATATGCCATTTTAGGGTATATTTTTTTCATTAGATTAAGCTGCATTTTACTTACCGATTTGCTAAACATAAGTTTTCCAAAGAGTTTTACAATTATTATGCAAATTTTTGCCAATCTAGGCTGAGGTATACAAATACTGCCATCTATTATTGCTTTCTGAGCTATATTATCATCTAATGATAATATAGCTCAGAAAGCAATTTGTCCTCCTAGAGAAACACCACCTAATGCAAATAACTTCCCACCACAATTATCTTTTATATAATCCATTATTATCTGTGCGGAATATTCAGTTGAGATATAATCTCTTTGGTATTCTTCTCCATGTCCATCAAGAGTTGGTAAAATCACATGGTACTCGTCTGATAGCATACGAGCTTGCCTAAGATAATTCCACCAAGAATTACCCCCACCATGTATCAATAATATATGCGGAAAATTTTTATCTCCAAACTCATGAAATTTCATAACTCATACCCCGATAAATTCTAATTTATCAATTTCTCATCCATCTCATTATATCACGTTTTCTTCTTAGCTTGGGTTTAGTATTTGGAAACAAAGTAGAGAGTTTGCGCCATCTTCTAAGGCTATCTTAAAGGGAATCTCCTCTCATATATTCTTCGACGGTAGGAACTCTGCTCCTATCTTTTTTTGTAATTCTTCTTTGTCTTTCCGATACTTTTAGTTTTTCTATCATCAAAAAAAGAATTAAGCCAAACACTTTTCACTCGAATAGTGATTAAGTGTTCTTCTTAATTCTATAATTCCAAACTAGGATTGTTTTATTTTGAAATGATAATAGGCACCCAACATACCTGCTGTATTTTGGTGATGGGCAAATTCTAATCGTGTTTTTTCAGCCAGACTTGGTACCAAAGCATCTTTCAAAGCTTTTCGAATTTTAGGCTTGAGAATAGCCTCTTGTCCCATGATACCGCCACCGAGAATGACTACTTCTGGATTGGCAACGTAGCAAATATTTGCCAGACCTTTCCCAAGGTAATCTACCATACGGTCAATACCAGCCATACAGACCTTGTTTCCTTCTGTGGCTTCCTTAAAGATACGACGGCCATTCCACTGGTCAACTGAATCACCATGAGCTGCTGCTACATACTCTACCAAGGCTGTCGTAGAAGCCAAATCCTGGAAAGCCCCATCCTGCATATGCATATAACCGACTTCACAGGCTGAATTGCTAAATCCATGGAAGACTTTCCCATCCATAATCAAGCAGCCACCGATACCTGTTCCAATGGTCAAGCAAAGTGTCACACTCGCTCCCTTTCCTGAACCAGATATTGCCTCAGCAAGACCTGCACAGTTGACATCATTTTCAATTTCACAAGGAATATTAAAGCTAGTCTCGATTTCCTTTTTGAACTGGGTTCCTGCGTAGTTAGGAATTTGAGGCCCCGCATAGAAGATTTCACCCTTGTCAGGATCCACCATCCCCGCAGAAGAAATGGCAACACCTGCTACTGGACCCTTTTCTAAATAACTAGCTACGATATCTTTTGTCTTTTGTAAGATATGAGGTCCACCCTTATGTGCCTCAGTTGGCATTTCATGCGATTCAACAAGTTGGCCTTCTTGGTCAATCAAACCATATTTGATGTTGGTTCCACCAATATCAATTGCAACGTAGTGTGTCATAAATACCTCCTTATGGATTAGAGGAAGCGCTCCTTGGTTTCACGAATCAATTGAGCAGCTGCTTCTACAACTGGGCGATCTTCTTCGGTTACTGGTGTCAATGGTGAACGAACAGAACCAATATTCAAGCCTTCATTGATTTTCAAGACTTCTTTAATCACACCGTACATATTTCCATGTGCAGCAGTCAATTTGCCAATGATGGCATTGATAGCGTATTGCAATTCACGCGCTGTTTCCAAGTCTTTCTCCGCAATCAGCTCATTGAGTTTCAAGAAGAGTTCTGGCATAGCACCATAAGTACCACCAATACCAGCTTTGGCACCCATGAGACGTCCACCTAGGAACTGTTCATCTGGACCGTTAAAGACGATATGGTCTTCTCCACCAAGGCTCACAAAGGTTTGGATATCTTGAACTGGCATAGAAGAGTTCTTAACACCAATAACACGAGGATTCTTCAACATTTCAGTATAGAGACTTGGAGTCAAAGCAACTCCTGCCAATTGAGGAATGTTATAAATCACATAATCTGTGTTTGGTGCTGCAGCACTAATATCATTCCAGTATTTAGCAACTGAGTACTCAGGCAAACGGAAGTAAATCGGTGGGATTGTTGCAATAGCATCTACTCCCAAACTTTCCGCATGACGAGCAAGTTCCATACTATCCTTTGTATTGTTGCAAGCTACGTGAGCGATGATGGTCAATTTTCCCTTAGCAACTGCCATGACTTCTTCCAAAATCAACTTGCGGTCCTCTACGCTTTGGTAAATACATTCACCAGAAGAACCATTAACATAGAGACCTTGAACACCTTTATCAATAAAGTATTGAACCAAGGCACGCGTACGCTCTGGACTTACTTCTCCTTGATCATCATAACATGCGTAGAAGGCTGGAATGACACCTTCGTATTTTTTCAAATCTGACATAGATTTTCTCCTAAGATTTCTTTTTTTCTGCTGAGAGCAGTTCTATTTTTACAAGTTTAGTATACACCTTGTGAAAATCGCTTTCAATATCTTGTATACACTTAGATTTTAGTTTCTACTTGTATTTTAGAAACTGTAACGATTGAAAGTAGTTTCAGAAACAAGCCATCCTACTGGTATTTGGCGAAGATTTTCTCCATCAAACCTGCTTGGAGAAAGACCAGCAAACCAAAACCAAAGAGGATAAAAGCTGATCCACCCAAAAGGAGAGTGAATGCGGATAGATAAAGAACCATCACAATGAGAAAGAGAATGGCTAACATGAGGAAAAACCATGGAAAGTTAAAACTTGCCAAGATAAGCCCTTTTTGCAGCACTTCTTTCCAAGACAAATCATAGCGGGCAGCGATGGGATAACTAGCCAGCATCACGAGAGTGAGGAAGATGAGAATCCCCAAACAAATAGCTTTCACAATCTGGAAAGGTAAAGCTGTCTGACCCCAGAAAAGATAGAGGTCTAATAGACTTAGCAAAACTATCCCCAACTCTAGCAAACCTAACTGGAAACCCAGTTTCAGATTTTGCTTGAAAGCTCTCAAATAGGTTCTGAAAACAGGTACTCGCCTGCTTCTCTTAACCTCAAACATAGTTTCATAAAGGCTGATTTTAGCCACTCCAATCGTCACGATGGGCAAACAAGAGACGACAAAAAGAAGATTGGCTGTCACGATATCCAAGACCTTCTCACTAAAACGCATGAGAAAATTATCTGTATCAAATGCTGCCTTGATAAAGCTTACTCCTTTTTGTGCCATGTTTGCTCCTCCTGATTCTTTTAATCAATCAAAATTTTAAAGAGATATTTGCGAACCTTCTCTTCCATACCTGCATAGCCATTTGGCTGGTGAGGTTCTCCTGGGAAGAAAATCGCAAAATTATGATAGCCCAACAATAGTGGGTAGTGTTCATGACAATGGACAAAGCCAATGTCGCTCGCTTCATCGAATGCTACCGCTTCGTCTTTGATACGTGAACCGTAGCTCGAATATTCATGTCCTTCTACCAGCAAATGCAAATCTGCATAGTTCTTATGATGCTCAAATTGATCATTTTCAGCTTGATTGAGGACATTTTCCTGAACAACTAGAAAGACCTTGTCCTCGTCAATCTCATACTTACCTAGTTCGAAAGAATCCTTACGGTGCTGATAGAGATAGTCGATAGCCTTGTCTAGATTGGGATGGATTCCCTTGTAAAAGGCGATGTTTTTCAAATCGTCAAAAATCATACTGTTTCCTTCGTTTCTGATAATTACTATTTTTCAGTTCCGAATGTTCCTTTCTCTATTTCCCTGTAATAGTGCGGACGGAAGCAAATTCCTTCGGTATTTCATTCCTAATTTTTGAGCCTTTTGCTCTTTCATCGTCAGTCTCAAAAATTCCGTCTAAGATAAGCGTAAGATGCTTATCTTAGATACCACTAAAAGCGGGAAATAGCCACCATAAAACGAACCTACTCTAACTAGTATCATGAAAAGAGTTCATTCTTAAGTTTATAAGTGTCTGACAAAACTTCACGAAGTAACTGCATACTCTCCATTTTGTAGACACTTATAACTCTGTATTCTCTTATACTCAATGAAAATCGAAGAACAAACTAGGAAGCTAACCTCAGGCAATACTTAAATATGGCATGGTAGCGCAGACGTAGTTTGAATTCGATTTTCGCAGAGCATTATCCTTTAACCGCTCCCATAGTAATACCCTGAGTGAAGGATTTTTGGAAGACAAGGAAGACCGTTACGATTGGCACGGCTGCAAGAGCTGCACCTGCCATGATCAAACCATAGTTGGTTGCCATTTCGGCCTGCATGGTCGCAACCCCGAGTGAGATAGTCAAGTTTTGACGTGAAGTCAACATAACCAACTGCATAAAGTAGTCGTTCCAAGTATTGATGAAGGTAAAGATTGCAAGGGCTGCAAATCCTGGTTTCACGATAGGGAAGGCTACGCTCCAGAATGTACGAATCTCACCACAACCGTCGATTTTAGCTGATTCAAGCAATTCAGTTGGGATGTTTTCGCTGAACTGTTTCATAAGGAATACCCCAAATGGCCATCCGATTAAAGGCAAAATCACTGCCCAAAGTGTATCGTGAATTCCCATGAAGTTGACGATACGTACCAATGGTACAAGGACAACTTGTTTTGGAAGAGCCATGGCAGCGATAAAGACTGCAAAGAGGATGCGTTGACCATAGAAACGTTTTTTAGCCAAGACATAACCTGCTAGAGAAGAGGTTGCACAGACTAGGAACATGGTTACCAGTGAGATAAATACAGAATTCCACATCCACTGCATAGCAGGGTTTTGCACCATGAGTTGTTGGAAGTTCTCCATGGTTGGCATTTTAGGGAACCACTGTGGCGGAATCATAATGGTATCAGGCTGTGATTTGAAGGCCCCTGTCAAGATCCAGTAGAATGGAAAGATGAACAGTACGGTCAACAAGAGCAAGATAATCGTTGAAATAACAGTAAAAGCTGTTAAGGGTTTCTTTTGTGTAGGTTGCATAACTGTCTCCTTTCTTTAGTATTCTACGTCATTTCCGAGGATCTTGAATTGAGCAAAGCTGACAATGGCAATCATCACTGCCAAGAAGACACCGATGGTATTTGCATAGCCGTACTCTGTCAATTGGAAGGCTTTTTCGTAAAGGTAGTACATCAGTGTACTTGTTGAGTAGTTTGGACCACCAGAAGTCAACAACTGAATCAAAGCGAAACACTGGAATGAGTTGATGGTTGTAATGATCGCGATATAAAGAGTTGTTGGGAGAAGGCTAGGCCATTTGATTTTCCAAAAGACTTGAAACTCAGTCGCACCGTCAACACGCGCCGCTTCAACAAGTGAGTTGTCAATATTCCCCATAGCAGCGATATAAAGGATAATCGGTTGACCAACAGATGTTGTCAAAAGGATAATCATAATCGCTAGCAAAGCCCAGTTTTTGTCACCCAGCCAAGAAATGTTTTGGCTGATGACATGGCTTGACTTAAGGACAAAGTTTAGAATCCCTGATAGGGGGTCATAGATCCATTTCCATACAACCGTTACGGCAACACTACCTGTAACTACAGGAAGGAAGAAGACGAAACGATAGAAAGATCGAGCAATAGTATTTTGATGATAGGTCTGAGATGCTACAAAGAGTGAGAAGAGAACCACAATCGGAACTGAACCAATAACCAGGATCACGGTATTGATCAAAGACTTCATAAAGACAGGGTCTTTAAACATGCGAATGTAGTTGTCCAAGCCCACAAACTCAAATTTAGTCATGGAGTAGTTAAAGAAACTTGTAATGAACCCCATAATCATAGGAGCCAAGACAAAGATCACAAAGAAGAATAACACTGGTGCTAGGAAAGCGTAGGAAATCACTGTTTCCCGCATACGAATTTTATTGACTTTCACAGTCGGCACCTCTCTTTCAAATAGAATAGTTTTTGATTTTCTTGAACTGTTTTAAAACCAAAATGAAATTTTTTAAGATTCGCTTATGTAAGAACTTCATTTTAATTTCGTGACAGTTCCTACCATTTCAAACAAAAGTCCCCCTTTTCTTACACCATAGTGCACAGGGAAAAGGGGGGAATCAATCTGACTTAGTGCTTATTGTTTTGTAGCTTTTTTGATTGTTTCGTTAGCTTTTTCAGTGAAGGCTTTCAAAGCATCCGCTGGTTTTTCGTCACCATTAGATACAGATTGCAACATTGGGAACCAAAGTGTTCTCATTTCAGCAAATCCATCGATAGTGTTGTAGTATGGTGAGTAGTATTTAGTCCAGCTGCTGATTGTTTCCATACGTTTGTCTTCATAAAGTTTGCCAAATGAAGTACGAACTGGGAAGGCACCTGTACGAACAACGTCTTTAGGACCCCATTCTTTGTCATCAGCGATGAATTGAACGAATTTCTTAGCAGCTGCGATTTTCTTATCGTCTTTGTTGTTAAATACTGCAAATCCGTTTACAAGGTATTCAAGAGATGGTTTACCAGAGTCTGATGGGAATGGTACTTCTACCACGTCTACCTTACTTGCTTCCAAGAGTTTCGCTTGGATACCGTTTTGAGCTGGAGCCCAAAGGATTGTGTATGAAGTTTGACCGTTCGCAAAGTTTTGGATGTCTGCTCCACCGTCAAATTGTGAACCGTTGTTCAATAGACCATCCTTGATCCAGCTAGCAGCTTTTTCAAGACCTTTAACGAATTTAGGATCGTCAGTTGTATATTTGGTTACGTCTTTGTCTGTTACAGAACCGCCATAAAGGTTTGCAATGAAGGCACGTGTTCCTTGGTCTCCCCCTTGACCAGAACTGAACAATGAACCTGGAGTGTAGCCTTTATCTTTAAGCGCTTTCAAAACTTTTTCAAAGTCATCAGTTGTCCAACCTTCTTTAACAAGGTTTGCTACTCCAGCATCTTCCAACATCTTCTTGTTCATGGCCATGTAGAATGGAGCTGAACTGATTGGATACATGTAAGCTTTGTCTCCAGCCTTACTTGCTTGTACGATGTTTTCGTTGTTCACATCTTTGACGAATTCGTCTGTGAAGAGGTCGTTCAACTCAGCCAATTTACCATTTTTACCGTATTGGATGATACGTCCTGGTGCGTCAAAGAGTACGTCTGGCGCTGTTCCTGCTTCGATGGCTGTTGTGATCTTTTCAGGACCTGACTTGAAGTCGATGGTTTCCAATTTCACTTTTACATCTGGATTTGCTTTTTCAAAAGCTTCGATGATTGATTTTTCATAAGTTCCAACACCGTCACCTGTTTTTTCTTGAGTGAAAACTGGAAATGCCCACCAAGTGATTTCTGTTTTTCCGCTATCGCTACCAGAATTTGCAGCATCTTTACTTCCACCAGAGTTACCACAAGCAGCAAGGCCAAGAATCGCAGCACCCGCAAGTACTGTACAAGCTAGTTTTCTAAATTTCATTTGTATTCTCCTAATTGATAAGCGTATCCATATTGGATAATGAGTTCTTTCTATTTGTATACGTTTTCATTTTGTTCGACGCATCGACCACTCTCCTCTGTTTTGAGATTGTGTTATTTAAGACCGGCAACAAAGCGTTCCGTAATCTCTTTTGGTCTAGTAATAGCACCACCGACAACGATACCTCGCACCCCATATTCAAGGATTTGCTTAGCTTGTTCTGGTGTATGAATTTTCCCTTCAGCGATGACATCCACCCCTGCTTCACACAGTTTTTTGATCAGTTCAAAGTCTGGACCATCTACTTTGGGACTATAAGAGGTGTAGCCTGATAGAGTTGTTCCAACAAAATCAATCCCTGCTTCAACTGCTGCGATTCCCTCTTCAAACGTACTGGTATCAGCCATTAAGAGTTGATGCGGATATTTTTCTTTGACTTGTCGGATAAAGTCTTGGATTCCCAAACCATCGTAACGTTCACGTTTGGTACAATCCAGAGCAATGACCTCAATGTCTAGTTCAGCCAATTCATCAACTTCTCTCATCGTAGCTGTAATGAAGGGCTCCTGTGGCGGATAGTCACGTTTGATGATTCCGATAATTGGGAGTTTCGTAACCTCCTTGATCTCCTTGATATCGCGAACACTGTTTGCTCGGATACCGACTGCTCCACCTTGCTCAGCCGCTTTGACTAGCAAGGGAATGACTCCTCCCGCTTCTGTATAAAGCGGTTCGTGAGGAAGTGCCTGGCAAGAGACAATGATTCCATCTTTGATTTGTTCAATCAAGGCTTCTTTGCTGATCTGTGGCATCCTCTTTCCTCCCTTTCTTGTTCTTATGGGCCTATTATATATTATTTGTTAAGCGCTTTCAATAGCTTGTGGTAGAATAGATTTCAGTTTCAAAAGTATTTTATAGAACAGCCGTTCCTGAAAGTAGTTTCAGGTCTCTTATGATTTCGAATCAACCTGAATGTCATCAAAAAAGATAGCAGGCTTGAAAACCTGCTATCTCTTCTGAGACTTGCTATAATAGCTTTTGCTTATTATTCTTTTCTCTTCTTTCCAAATACAAAGAGTGATAAAAGTACGCCTGCAAGTCCAAGGGAAAGCAGTGAACTTGTTTCCTTGCTTCCCGTATTTGGAAGTTCATCTTGTTTAGCTGCTGGAGCTTGATAGGTCACATCTTGTCCTAGAGATAGTTTATTGTCTGCAGCTGCCAATACTAGATTGGTTTCTCCCTTGTACTCTGGCACTTCATGGATTGCTGCCTCAGCGCCATTGACACCACCCTTATACTCTGGCAGGTCATTTGAAGCTGCCAAGACAAAGTTAGCACCTCCGCTATATTCAGGAAGCTCGTTTGAGGCTGCTTGAACTGCATTGACACCACCCTTGAACTCTGGAAGTTCATGGACTGCCGCTTCAACAGCGTTGACCCCACCTGTAAATTCCGGTTTTTCTACCGTTGGAGCCGGTTCTTCACCTACCGTTGCCAATGGACCAGTGTACTCTGGTATCTCTGCCACAGCGGCTTCTTCTGCATTAACGCCTCCTGTGAATTCCGGTTTTTCTACCGTTGGAGCTGGCTCTTCTCCTACTGTTGCTAATGAGCCTGTGTACTCTGGTATCTCTGCCACAGCAGCTTCTCCTGCATTAACGCCTCCTGTAAACTCTGGAACCTCATGAATAGCAGCTTCACTGCCATTAATACCATCGCTTAGTTTAGAGCCAGCTAAAGATACTGGTAAATTATGCATACTTTCAATTGCACCCTCAGATAGACCAGTAATTCTTTGACCCATATCTTCTGGATCCACTGTAAATAAGAGAGTTTTTGTATCGTACTGGGTCATGAAGGTTGCTGTTTTACCATTTGCCAACTGAAGGGTCGGAGCCTTGTTCACCAATACTTCCGAATCGAACTCCATGGCAATGATACCTGGCCATTTTTGGATAGCATATTTTACTTTTGCTTCTTTAGGAGAAATTCTTTCCTTAGTCAAGAAATCCCAGTTAAATTTCTTAAAGGAAAGTGTGTACGGAACTCCTCCAGGAGCATGGTGTTCATATAAAAGTCCAAATTCATCTGGCCCAATTTGTTGGAGAGAGTTATAAGCATATTCACCTTCTTGAATCAAATGATGGTGCAACCAAGTTAACTGGCCATCTTCTTCAACACGAGCCACTCGAATATAACCATTTTTACGACCTGGACCGTTTGCATTCGCCAAGAGAATATACTCTTTACCATTTTGAACCGTATGAGTCGCAGCCATTTGAACATAAACATCTGGCACATCGTAGCGTTCAACGTTATTGTCCCAAGTTAGACCACCATCATGACTGGTTGCAACCTGTAGATCACCTGTCAAACCACGCATAAATAGTTTGAGATCCCCATTGTTCAACTGAACAACAGAAGCCTCTGTATTTTGAGCATAATAATTGTTCATGGTGCTTGAATCAACCACTGTACCATCATAAAGTGTACGATTGTCGTTGACACCACCGCCCATATGCCAAGTCTTACCATGGTCGTCTGAGTAGATGATTCGAGAAGATTGAGAACCATTGAGGTGATTAGCCCGGTTGGTCGTATAGACAGGAACGACGATTCGACCTTTATGCGGTCCAGTACGAAGGGTTATCCCCACTCCAGGACCTACTCCTAGGAATTTCATCCAATCGGCTTTGACCATCGGAGTAATATCTTGAGGAGCTGACCAAGTCTTCCCGTCATCATCACTATAGGACATCCATAGATAACTATCCTTGGCAATTCTAAATGGAGAAGTTTTGTTTGTGGTGAAGTAGATATTGCCTAGTAGCTGGTCACCCTTGTATAGATCACCCTTGTCGCTATAGGCCGGTTTAACAGGATCTACAACAACGCGGTAATCTGTTGCCTTTCCATCTGGAGTGTAGACTATGCCATTTTCTCGAATAGTATAAGTTCCCTCTTCTCCTTCTCGATAGAGGATTTGATAAGTTTTACCATTAATTTCTTTGTAAGCTTCTTCTTTTTGCGAAGACATTCCAAAGATCCCTTTTCCTTCTGGGAACATGTCATAAATGGCAAAGATGCGTTTGGTTTCAGGATCTTGAGTCAAGGTCATATCGATATTCACTGGTGAACCGATTGATGGGTCAGAAGCTCTTGGATTGTCACGTAAGTTGGTAATGGTTACTCGATCTCCCCAAGTTTTACCATTATCTTCACTGCGTCTAATGACCATACCGATATCACCCCAGTCACTCGAATGGAGACGGCGTTCATCTGCACCTGCAATCAGCGTTCCTTTATCAGTCTTGAGAAGAGCTGGAATACGATAACTCTTGATGCCATCTTTGTTTGGTTGGTTATGCATTCCCCCTTTAAAGACATCTTCTTTCTCTGAGATTTTCGCGCCCTCAGGAAGTTTCTTTTCTAAATCACCTCTTTCAAATAGTTGACTCCGTGTTTGAACTTCATCTGGGCTTAAAGCACGATCGTAAACGGTTAAGTTTCGGACTTGTAGATTTGATGCCCAAACTGTTTTATTGCCCCGTTTGGTTGCTCCAAGTTGAGCTTGATTAACATCTGGCATATCTTTGATAAAGTTACCAGATTTGAGACTTGTTCGAGATAAGACACCGTTCACATAGAGACGAACTCGACCATGAGGTAACTCTGCTGTCGGTTGTTCGACAGTAAAGGTCACGGAATTCCATTGTCCAGGGCGAACTTTCAAAGGAGCATCTGTATACTTATCATAGAACTGCTCCCCGTTAGCGCCTCGCCCTTCAATCAAGGCAGTATTATTAAGAACAGACATCGTAAAGTACTCATTTTCTTTTTTATCACTTGATACTGAAAATAGGTTGTAAAATGATGGAGCGTTTGCGTCTGGCTTAAACTCCATATGAACTGTAGCATTCTGAAGTGTCTTTAATTTTTCTAATTCTCCGGAAAGGTCAACTCTTTGACCATTTGCTGCATTGGTTTCAACATCTTCTTTTTCAAGGACAGGATTGGCATTTTTTAAATCTCTTGAGTAATAGTCACGAGGAATAGCTCCCTGATCCTCTGATTCCTCTTCCTTATTTGCTTCTTCTGCAGGGGTTTCCGTAGAGGATGGGGTTTCTGATTCTGCACTCTCATTTTTTTTCAAATGATCTTGGTCCACCTCAACGCCATTGTCTTGAGCTGCTGCCAATTTACCAGCCAAATCCTTATCCAAATGTTCAAGATCACCAGAAGACACTTCTTTTGGTAACTCTGATAATCCTTGCCCTTGACCAGATTCGACTGTTTCTGTACTAGCACCTGCTGCATTGGCTTGCTCTTGAGCTAAGACTGGATTTACTCCAAATACTACTGTACCAATCACTACTGATGCTGCTCCGATTGCAAATTTTCGAATTCCGTATCGCTGTTTCCGATGTAAAGAGTTGTAATTCATGTTTGTCCTTCCATTTTTCATAAAAATAAAGCGCTTTCTTTTTTCTTTAAAAATTTTTATTGTCTCTTCAAGAGACAAGTTTTACAAGAAAGTATCCAACTCAATGAGAGCTCCCAATCCTCTCCCATTTTCTGCTAAGCCATTCTTTAAGCGCCCAGCAGCATTTTTCCTCCTTTCACAAGTGATTTTTCCTTTATTATACAATAAAGTCTTATATTTATATCTATGTTCTCACAGAATAGATTTTACTTTTAAGAATATTTTAATATTTTAAATTTTCTAAAAGTACTTTCAGGTTTTGGATATAAAAAGAGAGCTTCTGGGCTCTCTCATACATTATTTTACGTACTTAAAAGAAATCTCACTGCCACATAACCAGTTATATACCTGGTCATTGACAAAAACATTCATGGCTTCGTGAGCATACTCAGGCATGATGCGGTAGGACTTGTCACAGGTCAGACGATTGTAAATCGCAAACTGGGTAATGGGATAGCAAACATCGTCGTCCAAGCCCGTAATCATCTTGACCTCTCCTTTGATACGATGGGCAAGATTTTTCACATCGATATAGGCAAGAGTCGCCATGATTTCCTCCTCTGTTTCATGGAAGGGATCGTGGAACTTGAAATAACGGAAAAGTTCGTCATAGGCCTCACTGGTATTGCCAATCTCAAGCACTCGTCTAAAGTCAGATAAGAAGGGATAGATGGCAACTGTTCGTTGAATCCGAGGATTGAGTGCTGCTGCAACTAGGGCTAAAGCCCCTCCTTGTGAGGCACCATAGCTAGAAAGTCTTTCCTCATCTACCTGTGGCATACTAGCAACAATTTCGATCAACTGGTAAATATCCAGATAGACATCCTTATAAAAGAGCTGGTCTCGACCTTCAACAGCACCACGGATAATGTGGCCCTTGACCGTATTTCCTAGTGGAGAACGCAGGCCATCCTGCGAATAGCCCGACTGGCCTCGAACGTCCATAGAAACAACACCGTAACCAGCCACAGTATAGGCTAGCATGTCAGCCCAATCCCAACCACGCCCCATATAGCCATGGAAGTGAAAGATTAGCGGAACCTTCTCTTCAGTCTTTGGAAGGACGATGCGTGCATAGACCTTGCCTTTATTGCTTCCCTCAAAGGTTAGCTCATAGCACTTGACCTGAGGAATATGGAAATCTCTTTCCTCTAGCTGATAGGCAGGAAGAGAGGAAACTTTTTTGACCTCTTCATCCCAAAAAGCATCAAAGTCTTCTGGAACCTCATCTCGCCCTCTATAAGTCTTGATTTCTTCTAGCAAAGCTGGATCTTTCATAGCATGCTCCTTTTGATTTGTAATCGCTATCATAACTCTAGCATATCTAGAAAAGCAATGCAAGAAAGAATGGGAAACAGAAAGTGAATTTAGATTCTCTTTCCTCAAACCTATCGTCTGAAAGTAGTTTTAAAATCTTAAACTTCTAATCTTCCGTTTTACATATGATCCTTCACAGCAACTGCTACCATTTTGGCTTTGGCACGGACTTTAGTAGCCACTGTCATCTCCATAGCAATAATTGCTTTTCTTTCCCCTAATTCCTCCAGAGTAGAAGTAACCACAATTTCATCTTCAATTGGACTAGGACTAAGGTAATCAATCTCCAAGCGAGCTGTAATAAAACGTCCTATCACAGTTGATTCCGTCAGTTCCAACCCTTTTTGATGATGGGCAAACCAAGCTGCTGAGGCCGTGCCATGGCAATCAAAAATAGTCGCTATCATTCCTCCAAAGACATTTGATGGAACTCCACCAGTATAAGCATTTTCAAGCTTTATCCGACTAATACAACTATTCCCATCTATACTTGGATAGGTTTTTAAATGTAAGCCTAAATCATTCTTGGGACCACATCCCCAACAATGCTGAAATCGTTCTCCATACCTATCTTGGATAGCAATCGTTCTTGTTTCTAACATTCTTTTCACTCCTCTTTACTCAGATGGAGCAATTATATCAAGCTTCAGTCAAAGAGTAAATAGGCTTGGAGACTAATATCTTTTTATCACTCGACTAAGTTTGATTTATAGCCGACCATTTTATAAAAATAAAAAGAGCGTTTCCGCTCTTTGTGTATCAATAGGTGCTAGCTCCTTTCTCTAGTTTGACGGTTTGGAATTTCTTTTGGTAGGTCACTTTAATCGTCATATGAGAGTCCTCGTTTCATTTTGATGACTCTAGTATAAGACCCAAACCTAAAAGCTAGCTTATAAATTTCTTAGAAAAGGCTTAATCCAGATGTTCTCTCTTCTCTAGGTGGAGAGCAATCATGCGCCATTCTGGATCCTCTTTCCAACCTTCTATCGAACTAATGTAGCTGGCAACCTTCCTGGCTTCTTCCAAAATCGGAAAGTCTTCGATAATATCAGCCACTTGGAACTCTGGTAGGCCTGACTGTCTGGTTCCAAAAATCTCACCAGATCCGCGCATTTTCAAATCCTCCTCAGCAAGGACAAATCCATTGGTGGTTTCTGTCATGATGCGCATGCGGTCTTTCCCTGACTCGGTCTTAGGATTGGCAACGAGAACCGCATATGACTGCTTGTCCCCCCGACCGACACGACCTCTAAGCTGGTGAAGCTGGCTGAGACCGAACCGATCGGCATCCATGATGATCATGACGGTCGCATTGGGAACATTGACCCCAACCTCGATAACCGTTGTCGAAACCAGAATATCTGTTTTTCTATCTTTGAAATCCTGCATGATCTGGTCTTTTTCATCACTCTTCATCTTACCATGTAGAAGAGCCACTTCGGCCTTACCTGCAAAATAAGCTGTCAACTCCTCAGATAAGGCAATGGCATTTTTCAGATCAAGAGCTTCTGATTCTTCAATCAAGGGAGAGATGACGTAGGCTTGAGAACCTTTTTGAATTTCTCCTTCTAACCAAGTCAGCACCTGAGGTAGTTGCTCATGCTTAATCCAGCGAGTCACAATAGGTTTCCGACCCGCAGGCATCTGGTCGATAATGGAAACATCCATATCGCCAAAGGCTGTGATGGCCAAGGTTCGTGGAATGGGAGTCGCCGTCATCATGAGGACGTCTGGGTTGTCGCCTTTTTCACGTAAAATCCGCCTTTGTCCTACACCAAATCGGTGCTGTTCATCAATGATAATCAATCCAAGACGAGCATAATCAACCCCATCTTGTATCAGAGCGTGGGTTCCAATAATCAAATCAGCCTCACCCTTGGCAATGGTCTTCAAAACTTCTCTCTTTTCTGCAGCTTTCAAGGAACCTGTCAAGAGAACCAGTTTCAAGTCTGGAAAAAGGTTCTGTAAACTCTCAAAGTGTTGCTCTGCTAGGATTTCTGTTGGCACCATGAGAGCAGCCTGGTAGCCAGCCGTCACTGCCGCAAACATGGCCAAGCCAGCGACCACTGTCTTTCCGCTCCCCACATCTCCTTGCAGGAGACGATTCATGTGGTGGTCGGACTTCATGTCGGTCAAAATTTCCCGCAAACTTTTTTCCTGAGCTTGTGTCAGGGCAAAAGGCAGATTTTCTTTAACGGCTGTCACTTTTTCCTGGGACCAATTCAGAACCAGACCGCTTCCATGAATTCTATTTTCAGACTTGAGCGTCTGCAACTGCATTTGGAAGTAAAAGAGTTCTTCAAACTTGATACGACGAAGGGCCTGCTTGTATTCTGCCAAATCCTTAGGGAAATGCATAGCGCGAACAGCCTGGCAACGGGACATGAGTTTGTATTTATCAAGTAAAGACTGGGGAAGATTTTCCTCAATCAAGAGGTCCAACCCCTGATCAAAGGCTGTCTTGATAACCTTGACCAAACTGGCCTGACTGATTCCCTGAGCCAGACGATAGACAGGCTGGAGGTCATCTTCCACCTGAGTCAGGACCTTCATCCCTGTCAGGCTGGCCTTGGCACGGTCCCACTTCCCAAAAACAGCAAGGGTTGCTCCCAACTCTATCTTGTCTGCTAGATAGGGCTGGTTAAAGAAATTCACCGCAAAAACGACCTCTCCCTGCTTAAGGCTAAAACGTAGGCGATTGCGCTTGAAACCATAATACTGGACACTGGCAGGTGTCACGACTTGACCAGACAGGACCGCCTTTTCGCCATCTTCCAGCTCCAGCACCCGCTTGGTCTTGAAATCTTCATATCGGAAAGGAAAGTAGAGCAAGAGGTCTTGCAAGTTTTCAATTCCTAGTTTGGCGTACTTCTCTGCTGACTTTGGCCCCACACCAGGCAAGACATGCAAGGGTTGATGTAGATTCATGCTCCCACTCCTTTCTTTTTAATAATATTCTCGAGGAATGCGATCGCTGAGGAGGCAAACCACCTCATAATTAATGGTTCCGCGGTAGGTCGCTACCTGAGTTGCTGTGATTTCCTTGTCACCGTTGGAGCCAATCAAGGTTACTTTTGTTCCTAGCGGATAAATCTTAGGCAGGCGAATGGTGATTTGGTCCATAGAAACCCGTCCGACGATTGGGCAAGCTTGTCCATCTACTAAAACAGAGAAATTCTGCATGTCTCGTGTCCAACCATCCGCATAGCCGATTGGCACGGTCGCGATGACTTGCTCGCTATCCGCCTGATAGGTGGCTCCATAGCCCATGCAAGCTCCAGCTGGCACTGTCTTGACATGGACCAGAGCAGACTCCAAACTCAAGGCTGGTGTCAAGTCATAAGGCAAGTCTAAGACATCTCCACTTGGATTGAGACCATACATGGAATCTCCCATACGGACCGCATTGAAAATAGTTTCAGCATGCCAGAGGGTCGTTGCCGAGTTACTAGCATGAACCAGTTCTGGCACTTCCTTCATACTTGCCAAAATAGTCTTAAAGCGTTCTAACTGGGCATTAAAATATGTATCTGATTCCTCATCTGCAGTAGCAAAGTGGGTAAAAATCCCCTCAACACGCGCACCATGTTGCTTGAGCAAGTCTTGAGCCAGATCAGCTTCACTGGCCTCTCTAAAACCAATCCGTCCCATTCCTGAGTCAATCTTGAGGTGAACAGTCAAGCCAGTTAAATCTGCTTCCTTGTCTAACAGCGCTTGAATCCACTCCAACCCTGCCACTGTCAAGGTGATGTCGTATTCTTTAGCTAGGGAAACAGCTTCTAGCTCAGAAACTCCTAAGATGAGGATTTTCTTGTTTATACCTGCTTGACGCAACTCGATAGCTTCATCGATATTGGAAACGCAAAATCCATCAACAACATACTGGATCGCCGTTGCAACAGCTACCGCCCCATGTCCATAAGCATTAGCCTTGACTACTGCAAATTTGAGTGTACCATTAGGGATATGACTTCCCATTTGTTGTATATTTTTTCGAATAGCTCCCAGATGAACTAGAGCCTTGGTTGGTCTATGTGGACTAGCTTTCATGATTTTCCTCCAAAATGACACTGGCTGTCACAAACTGATCTGTATGGCTGATTGACAGCCAAATCTTTCCTGAAAATGGTGCCTGACTAAAATAGGGAGCCCCTCTTTCATTGTTCAAGACTTCCAAATCCTGAAAGGTCAGTTTGCCTATACCAGTTCCCAGAGCCTTGGAAAAGGCTTCCTTAGCCGACCAGCGACCTGCCAAGTATTCGATTTGTCTGCGCCCTTTGAGACTGGTAAAGCGCTCCATTTCCTTAGCGGTCAGCACGCGATTGGCAAATCCTTTATGTCGTGTAACTGCGCCTTCTATCGAAGCCAATTCTTCGATGTCAATTCCATGTCCAACTATCATACTCACAAAAGGAGTTGAGATTCCCCCAACTCCATCCTTTTCACTTATTTTGTTAAGGTAGTATAAATTTCTTCTACCAAGGCTACTGTATTTTCCCAACCTAGACAAGGGTCAGTAATAGAGCAACCAAAGACCTCTGGTTGATTTTGGCGACCATCTGCTAGGTAAGATTCAATCATAAAGCCTCGAACCGTCTTTTTAATCTTTTCATTCCAGTCACGATTCAGCAAGGATTGGCGAACAATGCGGATTTGTTCCATATACTGCTTGCCCGAATTGTCATGATTGGTATCGATAATGATAAAGGGATTTTCAAGTCCCATGGTCTCATAGCGATTAATAGCATTTAAGAGGGGTTCATAGTAGAAATTGGGTTCATTTTTGCCGTATTCGTTCATGGCACCACGAAGGATAACGTGGGCCAAGGGATTTCCTGAAGTTTCCACTTCTTGACCATGGTAAAGGAAGGTTTGCTTGTTTTGAGCTGCATAGATAGCATTAAACATGACCCCAAGGTTCCCAGATGTTGGATTTTTCATCCCAACTGGAGCATCAATCCCAGAGGCTACAAAGCGGTGTTCCTGGTCTTCCACTGAACGAGCCCCTACAGCATGGTAGCTGACCAAATCATCGACCAAAACGAGATTTGACGGGTAGAGCATCTCATCAGCTGTCGTCAAACCCGTCTCCGTAATCACACGGTAGTGCAGTTGACGAACAGCTTGTATGCCATTAATCAAGCTTGGAGCTTTAGAAGTATCGGGCTGATGAACCAGACCCTTATAGCCATCTCCATTGGTACGAGGTTTAGCTGTATAAACACGCATGACGATAAAGATTTTATCCGCAACTTTTTTCTGCAAGTCTGCTAAGCGGCGAGCATATTCGAGTACTGCTTCTTCATTGTCCGAAGAGCAAGGCCCCATCACCAAAAGGATTCGGTCGTCCTCACCCGAAATGATAGCTGCCAACTCTCTATCACGGACTTCTTTCTTTCGCAAGGCTTCAGGTGACAGCTGAGTTGCAGCCTTGATTGCTTCAATATCTATTTCTTGACCTTTTTCGATAAATGCCATCTTATTCTCCTAGCGTTTGGTAAATTTCGCGAACAAGTGCTTCAGTATTATCCCAGCCTAGGCACGGATCTGTAATGGACTTACCAAAAACTTCTGGCTCATTTTGACGTCCATCTTCCAGATAGGACTCAATCATAAAACCACGAACGTATTTTTTGATTTTCTCATTCCAGTCACGGTTGATTAAGGTCTGGCGAACGATACGGATTTGATCCATGTACTGCTTGCCTGAATTGTCATGATTGGTATCGATGATGATAAAGGGATTTTCCAAGCCCATCTTTTCATACTGATCAATGGTATCCATCAAATTGTCATAGTAGTAGTTAGGAATATTTTTCCCGTATTCATTCAAGGCACCGCGAAGAATTGCGTGGGACAATGGATTCCCCGTTGTTTCCACCTCTTTACCAAGAAAGAGGAAACTCTGTTTATTTTGCGCTGCATAAATCCCGTTAAACATAACATTGAGATTTCCAGATGTTGGATTTTTAAATCCTGTTGAGAAATCTGCTCCGCTCGCTACAAAACGGTGCTGTTGATCCTCTACAGAACGAGCTCCAACAGCCATATAAGAAATCAAATCATCCACCAGCGGAAGATTTTCAGGATAAAGCATCTCATCCGCTGTTGTCATGCCAGTCTCAGAAATAACGCGGTAATGTAAATGACGAACAGCCTTGATTCCATTGATCAAGCTAGGTGCTTCTTTAGCATTTGGTTGATGAATCAAGCCCTTATAGCCGTCTCCATTGGTACGAGGTTTAGCTGTATAGACACGCATGACCATAAAAATACGGTCTTTGACCTCTTCTTGCAAAGCAGATAGACGCTTGGCATACTCGAGAACCGCCTCTTCATTATCAGATGAACATGGTCCAATCACCAAGAGAATACGCTGGTCTTCCCCACGGATGATGGCTTCCAATTCCTGATCACGTTGGTTTTTTCTCGCAAGAGCCGATCCCTCTAATTTAGACAAGGCGCGAACTTCTTCAATGTTAATTTTAGGACTTTTAGCTTTAAATACCATGATTCATCTCCTTATAAAGCAAACGGACACCAAGCAAAAAATGATTTTTACCAGGTATCCGCCTGTATCTTATCTCATATTATTGTCTCTTACCATGACAATTCTTGAATTTCTTACCTGATCCACATGGGCATTGGTCGTTTCGTCCGATTTGGCTCAAGTCCAAATCTTCTGGAAGACTTGCCTGCTGCGCTGCAATATTACGAGTCGCAGTTGTACTGATATTGTGTTCAGTTTGCGGACGTTCTTGTTCATGGATTTGTGCTTTCATCATCAAGCGGGTCACATCGAATTCAATCGATCCAATCATGTCGTTAAACATGCGGAAACCTTCTGCTTGGTATTCTACAACAGGGTTGTTTTGCGCATAACCACGAAGGCCAACAGCGTTTCGCAACTGGTCAAGAGCATCGATGTGATCTGTCCATTTGTTGTCTACAACACGTAGAATCAAGACTTTTTGGAACTCTTTCACTGCATCTTCGTCACGAAGCTTAGCAACTTGGCTGTCATAGACTTTCAAGGCACGTTGGAAAAGTTCATCTTTGACGGCTTGATCTGACAGACCTACAAGATCTGAACGGCTGATTGAATCTTCTGGAAGCAAGTTATACTTAGCAAAGTTCAAGATTGCTTCCAATTTTTCATCTTCCTTAGAACGAGCATGCGCATCCACGATTCGGCCAATTGTACGACGGATCATAGCATGGATTTCAGGTGCCAAGTCACGATCTGCAGTAATGACATCATAGCGTTGCGCATAGATAATCTCACGTTGTTCACGCATAACATCATCGTATTGAAGGACTTGTTTACGAGTGTCGTAGTTATTTCCTTCGACACGTTTTTGAGCTGCTTCAACCTGACGCGTTAACATGCGAGATTCGATGGCTTCATCAGACATGTTAAGACGTTCAAAGACACCCTTCAACCGTTCTGAACCGAAACGTTTCATCAAATCATCTTCAAGAGACAAGTAGAATTGTGACTCACCTGGGTCTCCTTGACGACCTGAACGTCCACGAAGCTGATTATCAATACGGCGGCTTTCATGGCGTTCTGTACCAATGACACAAAGTCCACCCAATTCACGAACCCCTTCACCAAGCTTAATGTCGGTACCACGACCGGCCATGTTGGTTGCGATCGTAACAGCGCCACGCTGACCAGCATTCATGATGATTTGCGCTTCTCTGTAGTGGTTTTTCGCATTCAAGACTTCGTGAGGAACACCCGCCTCTACCAGTTTCTTAGAAAGGAAATCACTCGTTTCAACTGCAACTGTACCTACCAAGACCGGTTGACCTTTTTGGTGACGAGCTTTTACATCTTCAACTACAGCCTTAAATTTCGCATCAAGACTGGCATAGAGAAGGTCTGAATGGTCGATACGTTGGATTGGACGGTTGGTTGGGATTGGGATAACTCGGATGTTGTAAATTTCACGGAATTCTTCTTCTTCTGTTTTACCAGTACCTGTCATACCTGCCAATTTCTTATACATACGGAAGAGGTTTTGGTAGGTGATAGAAGCTGAAGTCTTGGTCTCATCTTGGATTGGCACACCCTCTTTTGCTTCAATCGCTTGGTGCAAACCGTCAGAGTAACGACGACCTTCCATGGTACGACCTGTAAATTGGTCGACGATCAAGATTTCTTGCTCTTCACTAACCACATAGTCGATATCGAGAATCATGATATAGTTGGCACGGAGGGCATTGTCGATAAAGTGGGTAAGAGCTACGTTTTCGACATCATAGAGATTTTCCAGTTTGAAATAGCTCTCAGCCTTGTCAATCCCAGAATCAGACAAACCAATCGTCTTAGACTGAATGTCAATAATATAGTCATCTTTATCCAAAGACTTCACAAAATGATCCGCCATGTGGTAGAGTTGGCTAGTCTCAACTGCATTGGCACCTGAAACGATCAAAGGAGTACGAGCTTCATCGATCAAGATTGAGTCAACCTCATCGACCAAGGCATAGTTAAGCGGACGCTGTACCATGTTTTCTGCACGAACGACCATATTGTCACGAAGGTAGTCGAAACCAATCTCTGAGTTAGTTGAATAGGTAATATCGCAAAGGTAAGCTTCTTTTTTCTCCATTGGAGATTTAGCTGCCAAGTTGATCCCTACTGACAGACCGAGCCATGAGTACAACTCACCCATCTCAGTCGCGTCACGTTCTGTTAGGTATTCATTGACTGTAACTACGTGGACACCCTGACCAGCCAAGGCATTCAAGTAAACTGGCATGGTCGCTGTCAAAGTTTTCCCTTCACCAGTACGCATCTCTGGAACGTCACCATGGTGAAGAACAATCCCACCCATGACCTGAACTTTATAAGGGAAAAGTCCAAGGACACGTTTTGCTGCTTCACGGACTACCGCAAAAGCCTCATATAACAGCGAATCAAGTGATTCCCCCTTATTGTAGCGGTCTTTAAATTCGTCAGTTTTTGCTTTTAGTTCTTCGTCCGACATTGCGGCCATTTGGCTCTCATAGTTAAGAACCTTATCAGCCATCTTTTCTAGACGACGAAGTTCTCCTTTATCATTTTCGATAATTGTTTTTAAAATATTAGCCATGATTTTCCTTACTTTAGATTCTGAATATTTTAGAATGTTCTTTTCATTTTAGCATATTTACTATTATTTTTCAAGAAAGAATCCTTGTTTTACAAGGGGAAAAAAGGGTTAGAAACTGGTCTAGTCCATCATTATTTTATGTTTAATTTCCTAAAAACACTGGCAATATACCAAAAGAGCAAAAGAAATTAATCCAGAAGGCCATGCAAAATAGCACTCCAAAAATAAAAAGGCTGATTTTTTTAATTAATACGGAGTATAGGATGGATAAAACTCCAAAAACCACAAAGAGTTTTTTCATAACGAAATAATATACTGAAACTCCTCCTATTTGCAAATCCCAGGGAAGGAAAAACACCACAAGCCACAGCAAGCAAATCATAAGAATATAGGTCTTGTAGTGTCTATCAAGGAACTGCTTTGCCTTTGGCATCAGATACCTCCTCTAAAACTTAGCTATTGAGTGATGAACTTTTTTTCTTGACCCGTCTCAGTTTGGACATTCTCTTTAGACAGTCATAAACTTTCCAGTCATTCACAAGGGACAAGAAGATTAAGAGTAACCAAATGCCCCACCTTGTTAAATCCGTAGGATTTATCAAAATATAATTAAACAGTAAAACTGAAAATCCTGTAAAAGCTAGACTAAACAAAGCCCACAGAGGAAGGTAAATCATGTAAAAATAATAGAAAAAAGTGAAGTATTTGCTATCACTATCTGCCTTCTCAATCCAATGGAAAAAATAAAAGTAAGGTGACAAAACCAATAGCTGTAATAATCTTTCCATCACGACTTCCTCCAAGACTGTTTTTATTATATTATATCAAAAAGATCTGGAAACTGCATTCCAGATCTTGCTTGTTTATTTTCGTTTTCTTGCGATCAAGTGAATCGGTGTTCCCTCAAAGACAAAAGCCTTGCGGATTTGATTCTCCAAGAAACGCAGGTAAGAGAAGTGCATGAGTTCTTCTTCATTGACAAAGATGACAAAGGTTGGTGGTTTGGTTGCCACTTGAGTCGCATAGAAGATTTTGAGGCGTTTTCCTTTGTCTGTCGGTGTTGGATTGATAGCAATGGCATCCATAATGACATCGTTCAAGACCGCTGATGGGATACGGGTGTTTTGACTTTCACTAATTTGCTTGATCATCTCAGGCAGTTTGTGGAGACGTTTCTTGGTCAGAGCAGAGACAAAGACAATCGGAGCATAAGGCAGGTATTGGAACTGCTCACGGATATCTTCTTCCCATCTCTTCATGGTGTGGTTGTCTTTCTCAAGGGTATCCCACTTATTGACCACGATAATCATCCCTTTACCTGCTTCGTGTGCAAAACCTGCGATACGCTTGTCGTATTCACGAATACCTTCTTCGGCATTGAGGACCATCAAGACCACATCTGAACGGTCAATGGCACGCATGGCACGCATGACTGAGTATTTTTCTGTATTTTCGTAGACTTTACCAGACTTACGCATACCTGCTGTATCAATCATAGTAAACTCTTGTCCATCCGTATCTGTAAAGTGGGTATCAATGGCATCGCGCGTTGTTCCAGCTACTGGACTGGCAATCACGCGGTCTTCTCCCAAAATAGCGTTGATTAAACTTGACTTTCCAACGTTAGGACGGCCAATCAAGCTGAATTTGATCACGTCTGGATTTTCTTCTTCAACTTCATTTGGTAGATTTTCCACAATGGCATCCAGCACATCCCCTGTCCCGATACCGTGGACAGACGAGATTGGCAGAGGTTCACCCAAGCCCAGAGCATAGAAATCATAGATATCATTTCGCATCTCAGGATTATCAACCTTGTTAACCGCGAGGATAACAGGTTTATGGGTTTTATAGAGTTTGCGAGCTACGTACTCATCTGCATCTGTGATTCCTTCTTTCCCAGACACCACAAAGACGATGACATCAGCTTCTTCCATAGCGATTTCTGCTTGGTGCTTGATTTGCTCCATGAAGGGAGCGTCGACGTCGTCAATCCCTCCAGTATCAATCATACTAAAGGAACGATTGAGCCACTCACCCGTTGCATAGATACGGTCACGTGTCACACCCTCGACATCTTCTACGATTGAAATTCGCTCACCAGCGATCCGATTAAATAGGGTCGATTTCCCAACATTGGGACGTCCCACAATGGCAATAGTTGGTAAGGCCATGTTTTCTCACTTTCTACAATAACTTTTTCTGTTCTAGATTTTTTCGAGTTGAACTAGGTTCGGCTTGACCAAACTGCTCTGCTAAACGCTGACTCCAAGAGGTCGTCGCACGCGCACCAGCATAGTCTGCCTGAACTTTGTCATAGTCCAAAATCGCTTCAACTGGCTGTTCTTGGTATTCTTCTTCAAAAACTACTTGGTTCAAAGGCAGTCTTGGTTTGACATCATGTTGTTGATTTGGCACACCAAGGGCAATCCCAAAAACAGGGTAGGTATAGTCAGGCAGGTTAAAGAGCTCTGCCACTTCTTCTGACTTGTAACGGACTAAACCGATGATCACACCACCATATCCCAGGCTCTCTGCTGCAAGCAAGGTGTTTTGACCAGCAAGCGCCGCATCCACAGAGGTAATGAGGAGACCTTCTACCCCTTGAGGTTGGAAAGTGTCCGTATGAAGACTTGCTCCCTTTTCAGCTCGGTTCAAGTCACCGACAAAGAGCAAAAAGGTTGCTGACTGGCGAATGGCTTCCTGAGGAACCAGTTCATAAAGAGCATCTTTCTTCTCTTGACTGCGCACAAGAATCACAGAGTAGGATTGGAAATTTTTCCAAGATGACGCCATTTGTCCAGCAGTCAAAATCTCGTCCAAGTCTGCTTGAGGAATCTCTTGCTCCTTAAAACGACGAACTGAAGTATGAGCTTTCATCAGTTTAATGGTTTCTGTCATCGGCGATTTTCTCCTTCTAGTCTCGTTTCCTCAGCTAAATAACGGATTCGTTCCATGACCCGTCTAGCTTCCCAAGTCTCGTCATTTCCATTCTTTCCTTTGGCAAAATGTTTTTCCAAATCTTGGAAATTAAAGTTGGAAGTAAAGAAGGTTGGCAAATCTTCCTGCATGCGGTACTGAAGAATGACTTGGAGAATCTCATCACGTACCCAAGGGGTCGACTGTTCTGCACCAATATCATCTAAGACCAGAACTTCAGCTAACTTGATGTCATCCACCAAGGTCTTCACAGAACCTTCACCGATGGCATTTTTCACATCAATGACAAAACTTGGATAGTGGAGAATAGTCGTTGAAGCCCCACGTTTTTCAGATAGGTCGTGAGCCAGAGCCGCCATCATGAAACTCTTACCGACACCAAAATCTCCGTAAAGATAGAGGCCTTTTCGGATACTTGGGTAAAGGTCAACAAAGGCATAGAGTCTCTCAAAAATCGGCAAGCGTCCTAGATCATCCAGGTCAATCTGAGCTAATTTCGCTTTCTTGAGACTTGCTGGTAGGTTGATCAATTTGAGACGATTCTTGATTGCCGCCTCTTTTTCAGCCGCGATTAGTTCCGGTGTTTCTTCATAAGAAACGTCCGCATAACCGTGATTCATGACCAAGATAGGCTTGTAACCACGCGCTATATAGTCCGCATCCCCACGAAGAAACTTGTCCCGTTCTGTGATATATTGGTTGAACTTGGAGATGCTACGATTTAACTCCTCTGGGCTGAGGGATTCTTTCTGGATAAAAGCCGCTACATCGGGGTCCTTCATGATCTGCTGGACCAAGTCCTGATACTGAAAACGACTTGTCTGACGTTTGATTACATCACCAACACTTTCCATCTAGTCTCCTCCTTCTTCTAATCGGGCTAACATTTCTTGTTTTTTTCGTTCTAGTTCCAGACGAGTTTCCTCACTGGTTTGATTTTTATATTCTGGATTACTCCACTTGGGAACATTTGTCTTAGTCGAGCTAGTTTTCGATTTCTGGTCTTCTTGCCCTTTTTTCTGACGCTCTCGAATCCGAAGCACAGCTTCTTCTGCTGTTCGAATTTTTTGGTAAGCATAGTCATTGGCAACCTTCATGGCATATTTCTCATTGACATTTGCCGAATCAACCTTGTTAAAGGTTAGAAGCAAGATGATATTGATGACTTCGTCCAATAAGCCTAAAGACGCCATCTGGTGAAGGAGTTCTCTTTCACTTTGGGTGATGTTTCCCTTACGTGTTTGCTTGATTTCGGCTAAAAATTCTAGGGGAGTTTTATTTTGGGCTTCCCTGATAATGGTCATTTCTTTGGGGCTAAAGTCAGAAGATGCTGGCTTTTGCGCAATCTTTTCACGCATGCGTTTGACTGAAATAACCTGAGCCACCGCTGTCGCTTTGGCTAATTGATAGGTTTCAAACCAAGTCCATTTTTTTTCATCTGCGATGGCAAACAATTCCAAAACATCTGCCTGCTCATTTTCAAAACGCAAGCCATCTCGAGCCATCAGACGCTGGAAATGTTCCAAGTCAAAATCATTTTTTAACTTGCTTTTAGACTCGATTGGTGTCACTTCTTCAGTCAGGGTTGGAAAGACTTGACTCAAAGAAACCGAGAGTGCTTCTCCCTCACTTGGAGCCTGCTTCATAGAAGCAAGTGCAGTATCCCCAATCTTTCGCTCCAATAGTCTGCTATAGACAGAATGACTTAGAAATTCCTGACTGGAGAGGGGAGGATGAAGCTGTAATTCATAGGTTTCTCCCTTTTGATAAAGGGTCAACAAGTCTACAGCAGATAAGATTTTAAAGGACTGGAGGAGCGTATTCATCCCGAAGTTTAAATGATTAAGAATGTTAGCAAAAAGGTGTTCCTTCTGCCCACCATCCCAAAAGGTAATGGCATATAGATAGAGGCTCAGTGCCTCCTGACCGATAATCGGGAGGTAGCACTGCACCAGAGAAGAGGTATCTTGTGACACCCGATTATTCTTTAGAAAAGAAAAACGGTCATTTGGCTTCATTTACTTTTCCTTTTTCTTTTTTGAGGACTGGGTGATCTGCTGGAGCAGACTCTCCAACTCACTCACATCCTTAAAGCTACGATAAACACTGGCAAAACGAACATAGGTAATCTCATCAAGCTCTGCCAATTCTTCCATGACTAAAGATCCAATATATTCACTTTGGATCTCATTCTCACTGCGACTACGGAGTTTTTGCTCAATACGATTGACCACCATGTTGATTTCATCACTTGACACAGGACGCTTCTGGGCTGAACGGATAATCCCATTAAAGATTTTATCTCTTGAAAATTGTTCTCGCGTACCGTCTTTTTTGACGACAACTAGCGTTCTTTCTTCTACTCGTTCATAGGTTGTAAAACGATGCTGACACTCGTCGCACTCACGTCTTCGACGGATGGTATTTCCTTCTTCGGCTTGTCGACTATCAACAACACTAGACTTGGTAGCCCCACATTTTGGACAACGCATGCATTTCCCTCCTTGTCGTTTTCTTTTCATTATACCATTTTTTGAGCAATTCCCAAAACAATTCTTATTTTTACTTGACAAGTTTTTTGTTTTATTGTATTATTTAATTAGAACAACAAAGAAAAAGAAAGGAGACTATGATGTCCTGGTCATTTGATAATACAAAACCCATTTATTTACAGATTATGGAAAAAATTAAACTACAGATTGTTTCCCATGAACTGGAACCCAACCAACAGCTCCCAACCGTGAGAGATTTGGCGAGCGAGGCTGGGGTCAATCCCAATACCATCCAGCGCGCCTTATCGGATCTCGAACGTGAAGGTTTCGTTTATAGCAAGCGAACAACTGGTCGTTTTGTCACCGAGGATTTGGACCTCATCGTTCAGTCCCGCAAACAACTTTCCGAAGAGCAACTGCAACACTTCGTCTCTTGCATGCTTCAATTTGGCTACAAAAAAGAAGAACTGCCAAATGTATTAAGCGACTATATTAAAGGAGTTTAAGACTATGACACTACTAGCACTTGAAAATGTATCAAAATCATATGGAGCAACTGCGGCACTTGACAATATCTCACTAGAGATCTCAGCTGGAAAGATTGTCGGGCTCCTCGGACCAAACGGATCCGGAAAAACAACCCTGATCAAACTGATCAATGGCCTCCTTCAGCCAGATAAAGGACGTGTTCTCATTAACGGACAGGATCCAAGTCCTGCTACCAAGGCGATCGTCTCTTATCTACCAGACACAACTTATCTCAATGAGCAAATGAAGGTTAAAGAAGCCCTTACTTACTTTAAAACCTTCTATCAGGATTTCAATCTTGAACGCGCCCAACATCTGCTTGCAGACCTTGGCATTGATGAAAATAGTCGCTTAAAGAAATTATCAAAAGGAAACAAGGAAAAGGTCCAACTAATCCTCGTTATGAGCCGTGAAGCCCGCCTCTACGTTCTGGACGAACCAATCGGAGGCGTGGATCCAGCTGCCCGTGATTATATCCTCAATACCATCATCAATAACTACTCACCAACCTCTACGGTGCTGATTTCAACCCACTTGATTTCAGATATTGAGCCAATCTTGGATGAGATCATCTTCCTCAAAGACGGAAAAGTCGTCCGCCAAGGAAATGTTGATGATATTCGTTACGAGTCAGGTGAATCAATTGACCAGCTCTTCCGCCAGGAATTTAAAGCCTAAGCAAAGGAGATTATTATGTTTTGGAATCTAGTTCGTTATGAATTTAAGAATGTCAATAAATGGTATTTAGCGCTCTATGGAGCTGTGCTTGCAATTTCAGTTTTGATTGGAGCTTTTCTTGGTAGCCTTAGCCAGAGTTACAATTCTAACAATGCTGTTTATTTCATCTTCTTTTTGGTACTAGTCTTTGGAGGACTCAGCGTCACTCTTTGGATTGCAACAATCTTTTTAATCATCCGAAGATTCAAGGGGAGTGTTTATGACCGCCAAGGGTATTTGACCCTGACCTTACCTGTCTCTGAGCACCAAATCATCATCGCAAAACTTTTAGGTGGTCTTGTCTGGTCCATCTTAAGCTATATCGTCTTTATCTTGAGTGTATTGATTATCTTCTTCTTAACACCAATAGAAAAAGACTTCACTGTCCTCTATAACTTCATTTCCCCTTACCTCAGCTACGGCTGGCTGTATGCCCTATCACTATTTGTCGGTTCGATTACATGGATTTTATCCATTTACCTCTCCATCTCAATCGGACAACTCTTTAATGAGTATCGAACAGCTATGGGGATTCTAGCCTATATCGTCATTGCCATCGTCATTGGTTATGTTTCTCTCTTTTTCCGAATTGAAAATGACTTTAACATGATGATTGGTACAGAAATTCTGCGCGATCTCTTTTTATCGGCTATCTACTATCTCGGTACCTACTATATTTTGAAAAACAAGGTTAATTTGCAATAAAAAATGCCCAGCTAGAAAGTGTACTGACCCCAAAAAGTTAGACAAATAATTTAAGTGAAGGATTTAGTTCTGTATTGCACAGGACTAAGTCCTTTT
>NZ_JBJUSE010000014.1:0-41415 GCF_046098135.1 Streptococcus sp. ST16
CATAGTCCGTACGGGATTCGAACCCGTGTTACCGCCGTGAAAAGGCGGTGTCTTAACCCCTTGACCAACGGACCTTGAGCTTTTCAACTCTTTCTATTATACCTACTTTTCCTACTTTGTCAAGATCTTTTTTTCAATGAAGTTGATTTTTTATTTTCTTCACTAACTTAACAACTGCTTCTGTTCGTGCAGTGTGGGGAAACATATCGACCGACTGGATATACTGGAGATCATAGACTTTTACCAGTTTAACTAAATCTCGCGCCAAGGTAGAAACATTGCAGGATACATAGACCATTTTTTCTGGAACATAGGTTAGAATGGTATCCAACAGCTTATCATCTAAACCCGTCCGAGGAGGATCGACTATCAATGCATCTGCTCGGTAACCATCTTGATACCAGCGGGGAATAATCTCTTCAGCTGTACCAGCTTCGTAATGAGTATTGTCAAATCCCATTTTTTTAGCATTTCGCTTGGCATCTTCTATGGCTTCTGGGATAATATCCATCCCTCTGAGACTCTTGACCTTCTTCGCGAAGGCAAATCCAATCGTTCCAACACCGCAATAGGCATCAATCAGATGATCTCTTTCGCTAACATCCAGAGCCTTAACTGCTTCACTATAGAGAATCTCAGTCTGCTCCGGATTAAGCTGATAGAAGGCTCGAGGGGAGAGAGAAAACTCATAGTCGAGCACTCCTTCTCGAATACTCTCTTGGCCCCAGATGATTTCTGTCTTTTCACCATAGATTTCACTTGTTTTTGCTGTATTTGTATTGACTGCAACCGTAACGACTTCTGGAAAATCTTTGACTAAGTCTTTGATTAGTTGATTTAAATTAAGCTGGCGATTTGTGACGATGATAATCTGGACTTGTCCAGTTTTTCTCGCTCGACGTACCATGATGGTGCGAACACCTTGCGTTTTTCTCTCATCGGTGATGGGGATTTGATGGTAAGTGAGAAGCTCAGCTAGGCGATTCGCAATCACTTGGGTTTCCTTATCTTGCACCAAGCAGTCTTTCAATTCTACGAGGTAATGAGAGTTTTGCGCATACAAACCTGCCTTGACCTGATTGTTGAATTTTCGGGTCTGAAATTGCAACTTAGCACGGTAGTACTTTGGTTCCTGCATTCCGATAGTTGGACGGATTTCATAGTTTTCATATCCTGCAGGAGCAAATTTTTTCAAGGCTTGGCGGAGCAAATCCGTTTTGAACTCTAACTGTTTATCATAGTGAAGGTGCATGATTTGGCAACCACCACATTCATTGTAAATCGTACATGCTGGTACCACTCGAAATTTAGACTTCTTATTAACCTTTAGCAATTTGGCTTCAACAAAGTTACGTTTAATAGAAGTAATCTGACAATAGATGTCTTCTCCTTTGAGGGCGCCTGGCACAAAAACGAGGGTTTTCTGGTAGAAACCGATTCCCTCACCATTGATACCCATCCGCTTGATTTTTAAAGGTATTTTTTGTTTGACTTTCAGATTCATACCCCTATCTTATCACATTTTAGGGTATAATAGAACCATGAAAATCACAAAACTCGAAAAGAAAAAACGTCTCTATCTGCTAGAACTCGATAATGACCAATCCTGCTACATTACCGAGGATACGATTGTTCGCTTTATGCTGTCTCGAGATAAGGTCATTAGCAAAGAGGAACTTGCCGAGATTCAGGACTTTGCCCAGTTTTCTTATGGCAAAAATCTTGCTCTCTACCATCTATCCTTCAAGGCCCGTACTGAAAAAGAAGTGCGAGAGTATCTGGACAAGTATGATATTGAAGATACAATCGCTAGTCAAGTTATCGCTAATCTAAAAGAAGACAACTGGATTAATGATCGTCAGTATGCCTACTCTATTATCAATGCCAATCAACTTTCTGGAGATAAGGGACCTTATGTGCTAGCTCAAAAACTATCTCAAAAAGGGATTGCCAAATCAACTATTGAAGAGGTTTTAAAGGATTTTGATTTTTCAGAGGTTGCTCATCGTGTGGCGGAGAAACTACTTAAAAAATACACGGGAAAGCTTCCCACTCGTGCCTTGCAGGATAAGATTATTCAAAACTTGACCAACAAAGGCTTCTCCTATGCTGATGCTAAAAATGCCTCTGACGACTTGGATAGTAAAGTTGACCAAGAAACGACTCAAGAACTTATTTTTAAAGAGCTAGATAAACAATATGCTAAGTATGCTCGAAAGTATGAAGGATACGAACTTAAACAGCGTTTAACCCAAGTTTTAGCTCGAAAAGGCTATGATTTTTCGGATATAGCTAGCGCTCTCAGAGAATATCTTTAACATTTTCGTGTAAAATTCAAAAAAATTAGACCAATTTATGATATAATAGTAGACGATAAACTTATAAATTGTAGAAAGTTGGTTAGTTATGAAACTTCCAAAAGAAGGCGACTTTATTACAATTCAAAGTTATAAGCATGATGGGAGTCTTCACCGTACTTGGCGGGACACCATGGTACTAAAAACAACAGAGAACGCCATTATCGGCGTCAACGACCACACACTTGTTACCGAAAGTGACGGTCGTCGTTGGGTGACTCGAGAACCGGCTATTGTTTACTTTCACAAAAAATATTGGTTTAATATCATTGCTATGATTCGCGATAATGGGATTTCCTACTATTGCAATATGGCTAGCCCCTACTATCTAGATGAGGAAGCCCTGAAATACATTGATTATGATTTGGATGTCAAGGTCTTCACTGATGGTGAAAAACGTCTCTTAGACGTTGAGGAGTATGAGCGCCATAAACGCAAAATGAAGTATTCTGATGATTTAGACTATATTTTGAAAGAGCATGTTAAAATCCTTGTTGATTGGATTAACAATGGACGCGGTCCTTTCTCAGAAGCCTATGTCAACATTTGGTACAAACGCTACATAGAACTAAAGAATCGGTAAAGTTGTCAAACTGGGGTGAAAGCCCCGGTTTTTTTATTTGAAAAACCCAGCTTTACAGCTGGGTTGATTTCTATATATCTAATTTAGTAACAGTAAACTTGATGTGGGAATAGTCTTTCTCAACATCCTTATCCAACAAGAAAGCCGTGGCATCCTTCTTAATCTGAACAAGATCAATGTCCTGGGCTTGAGCTGCATAGACGCATCCACAATAACATTGACGATAGATATCATACTCCTCGCACATCTCCACCGAACGCTTGTAGCCTTGATTTTTCTTGAAATCACTTGGGAGATAGTGGGTGGTATAAATCTTTTGCACATCAATTCCGATACTGTTGATGGTTTGAGAATTCTTATGGGGACTGATGGTCAAGGCTGAACCAAAGTAGTCAAAGCCCAAATCCATAGCCACTTGCGCTGTTTTGTCCAGACGGTAGTCAAAACAAACCTTGCAACGGTCACCACCTTCGGGTTCTTCTTCCAGTCCTCTGACTAACTTCCGGTATTCATTTGGTTCGTAGGGAGCTTCAAGGTACTGAACCGTATTACCTGTTCGCTCATTGAAATCACTGACAAATTTCTTGGTGACGTAAGCCCGCTTGTGGTATTCTGCCTTGGGATGGATATTGGAGTTGGCAAAATAGATGGTCACATCCGCGTACTTGGTCAGATACTCTAGGGTGTAGGTACTACAAGGAGCACAGCAAACATGCATGAGAATAGTTGGACGTTGCTCATTTTTCTCCCAAACCTGAACCATTTTCTGCATGACACGGTCATAATTAATCTTCTGATTGGGATTCATCTTGCTCAGAATTTCTTCTACATCGATCATGTTCTTCTCCTTTTACTATTAGTTATTTTACCATATATCACCAACCAGCTCAAATCTATTTTATAAAAAGGAAGCGATAAAAGGAGGGATGCTCATTCCCTCCTTTTGTGTTTCTTATGAATTGTTTAGTATAAACAGCTTACATCATTCCGCCCATCATGCTTGGATCCATGGCTGGAGCAGGTGCTACTGGTTCAGGTTTATTGGCTACGACTGCTTCTGTAGTCAAGATCAAGCTAGCTACAGATGCTGCATTTTGAAGGGCAGAACGGCTAACCTTAACTGGGTCGATGATTCCTTCTTCAATCATATTAACCCACTCACCAGTTGCTGCGTTGAAACCTGTACCAAGCTCAGCATTCTTCAAGCGATCGATAACGATAGACCCTTCAAATCCTGCATTGTGGGCAATTTGACGAACAGGTTCTTCCAAGGCACGGAGAACAATATTGCGTCCTGTTGCTTCATCACCTGTCAATTCCAAATCAGCAACGGCTGGAATGACATTGGCAAGAGCAGTTCCACCACCAGCAACGATTCCTTCTTCAACAGCTGCACGAGTAGCGTTGAGGGCATCTTCGATACGAAGTTTCATTTCCTTCAACTCAGTTTCAGTTGCTGCACCGACCTTGATGACTGCGACACCACCTGACAATTTAGCCAAGCGTTCTTGGAGTTTTTCACGGTCGAATTCAGAAGTTGTGGTTTCGATTTGTGACTTGATAACCGCAACACGGTGGGAAATGGCTTCAGGATTGCCAGCACCTTCTACGATAACCGTACTGTCTTTGTCCACAGTCACTCTAGCAGCTTGACCAAGCGCCTCAATTGTAGCATCTTTCAACTCAAAACCAAGATCTTCTGTGATGACTGTTCCGCCTGTCAAGATAGCGATGTCTTCTAACATAGCCTTACGACGGTCACCAAAGCCAGGTGCCTTAACAGCAACTACATTAAAAGTACCACGAATCTTGTTCAATACAAGGGTTGGAAGAGCTTCGCCATCTACATCATCCGCAATAATCAAGAGAGGACGATTGCTTTGGAGAATGCTTTCTAGAAGTGGCAAGATTTCTTGGATATTGGAAATCTTCTTGTCGGTAATCAAGATATATGGATTTTCAAGGTCAGCCACCATTTTTTCGCTATCTGTCACCATGTACTGTGATAGGTATCCGCGGTCAAACTGCATTCCTTCTACGACTTCAAGCTCTGTTTCCATACCACGTGACTCTTCAATGGTGATAACACCGTCTTTACCAACTTTTTCCATGGCTTCAGAGATGTATTCGCCGACTTTTTCAGAACGAGAAGATACGGCAGCAACCTGAGCGATGGCTTCCTTATTGGCAACAGGGATGGCATTGTTTTTCAAGGCTTCTACTGCAGCAGCAACTGCTGCTTCAATCCCCCGACGGATACCGATTGGATTGGCACCTGCAGTAACGTTTTTGATTCCTTCGCGGACGATGGCTTGAGTCAAGACAGTTGCAGTTGTCGTTCCGTCACCTGCGATATCATTGGTCTTTGAAGCGACTTCTGATACCAACTTGGCACCCATATTTTCAAAATGATCTTCCAACTCGATTTCTTTGGCAATGGTCACCCCGTCGTTGGTGATGAGTGGTGAACCGAATGATTTTTCAAGAACAACATTACGACCTTTTGGTCCTAAGGTTACTTTAACAGTGTCTGCAAGGATATCGACACCACGAACCATAGCTGAACGAGCATCAGATGAAAATTTAATTTCTTTTGACATACTTACTTTCTCCTTCTATTCTTCAATGATCGCCAAGATGTTGGCTTCGCCTACGATGATATACTTTTCATCGCCATCTTTGACATCAATACCTGCATGGGCTTCCACTAAAACACGGTCTCCAGGCTTCACGCTTGGAGCTACCAAGTCACCGTTCAAAGTACGAACACCTTGTCCAGTAGCTACAACTTGGGCTGTTTTTGTTTTTTCTTGGGCTGAGCCTGCAAGGACAAAGCCTCCAACAGTTTGTTCTTTTTCTTCGATTTTCAAGACCACACGGTCTCCTAATGGTTTCAACATCTGTCTTCCTCCATGATGAGATACATATTATTAGCACTCTTTATATCTGAGTGCTAATTCATAGTTCTATTGTATCACTTGGTCAGAAATAGTCAAGAAAAAAGTCTGACTTTCTCAACATAAAAAAGCCTAAGATTGACTCAGGCTTTTCTATGCTTAAAATGGCAATTCCTCCTCTTCCAAAACCAAATCCGCCAAATCCTGACCTGCGTTATTTTCACGCATAGCACGTTGAGCGCGGCTTTCCAAAAGTTGGAATCCTGTGGCAAGAACTTCAGTCACGTAGTTCATCTGGCCATTTTTCTCAAAGCGACGGGTACGAAGTTCTCCATCCACAGAGATAAGACTACCTTTAGTTGCGTAACTTGCCAAGGTTTCAGCCAATTTCCCCCAAAGAACCAGATTGACAAAGTCAGCTTCGCGTTCCCCATTTTGGTCTTTGTAACGACGGTTCACAGCGATAGTTGCTCGCGCTACTGACTTGTCATTGTTGGTTTTGTGCAATTCTGGTGTAGACGTCAAACGCCCAATCATGATAACTTTATTATACATATTTTCTTCCTCCTACTTATCTATTCGTAGGAAATCAAAAAAAGTTACAGAAATTTGTAACTTTTCGAGGAAATTTTTTACTTTTTATGAACCATAAAACCAGTCGCCTGTTGATTGGCCATAATGGTCATATCTGTAATCTGCACACGACGGGGTTGGCTGGTCACATAGACTACTGTGTCTGCGATGTCTTGTGCCTGCAAGGCTTCAATTCCCTGATAGACTGTCGCAGCCCGCTCTTTGTCACCATGAAAACGTACTGTAGAAAAATCTGTTTCGACAATCCCCGGTTGAATGGTTGTCACCTTGATATCCGTTGCGATAGTATCAATTCGCAGTCCATCTGAAAAAGTCTTAACCGCAGCCTTGGTCGCTGAATAAACAGCGGCTCCCGCATAGGCATAGATTCCTGCGGTCGATCCCATGTTGATAATGTGACCTTGATTGGCTTTTACCATTGCTGGCAAGAAAAAGCGAGTCACTGCCATTAAACCTTTGACATTGGTATCTAGCATGGTCAGCATATCCAACTCTTCATAGTCTTGATAGGGAGCCAAGCCAAGAGCTAGTCCAGCATTATTGACCAAGATATCAATCTGCCCTATAGTTTCTAGAATATCGGAGCAGACAGTCTTGACCATGGTCATATCCGTGACATCCAGTGGAAAAGTCCAAACTGTTTGATTTGGAAAAGTTTCTGCAAACTCTGACTTGAGGACTTCTAGTCTGTCTGTCCGTCGCCCTGTTAGAACGATATTCTCACCCTGCTCCAGATAAGCACGTGCAATCGCTTCACCGATTCCTGAGGTCGCCCCTGTAATCACTACATTTTTTGCCATCTTATTTCCTTCTATCTAGTGTATCAGATACTAACAACTTCTTAAACAGTCCAGTGCTTAGCTGGGTCGAATGGTGTTCCGATAACTTGGTCTTCTGATAATTCAAGCACCCCACGTTTTTGCGGAGCATTTGGCAAATGCAACTCACGAGGACTGCACATCATGCCAAAACTCTTTTCACCACGAAGTTCACCTGGGAAAATGAGATTGCCTTTGGGCATCATAGCTCCAGGAAGAGCGACAATGGTTTTCAACCCAACACGCGCATTAGGTGCTCCTGCAACGATTTGCACTATCTTGTCACTTGCGACGGCCACTTGGCAGATATTAAGGTGGTCACTATCTGGGTGAGCTACCATCTCGACAATTTCACCAACAACAAACTTAGGTTCCTTGTCATTGACAATTTCTTCTGTAAAGCCTTCCGCCTGCAATTCTTGGTTCAAACGTTCTACTTGCTCATCTGTCAAAAAGACTTGGCCGCGCTCCGCAATTTCAAACAAACTTGAAACTTCGAAAATATTCCAAGCTACTGTTTCTCCATTTTCTTTGATGAAAACACGGGCAATATTGCCTTTGCGCTCCACGTCCAACTTGGCATCTCCGCTGTTTTTCACGATAACCATAAGGACATCGCCAACATGCTCTTTATTATATGTAAAAATCATTCTTTCCTTTTTCTCCTATTTCAGTCCTGCTAAAAAGTCGTTAATTTCTTCCTTGCTTTTACGGTCGCGATTAACAAAACGGCCGATTTCCTTGTCCTTTTCTAGAACAACAAGGCTAGGGATTCCATAAACATCCCAGAGTTTGGCCAGATCCAGATACTGGTCTCGGTCCACTCGAATAAAGGTGAACTCTGGATTAGTCTCCTCAATCTCTGGCAAGGATGGATAGATATAACGACAATCGCCACACCAGTCCACCACAAAAAGGAAGACCTTCTTGCCATCTTTTTCTACTAAAGATGCCAATTCTTCTATACTTGCTGGTTGTATCATAAGACTTCCTCCTCATAGACTAGGTCTTCATTTTCATAGACAAAGGTATAGTGACGACCATCCTCGAAAATGACTCCTCCGACGAGTCGCTCTAGACTACTTTCGTAGACTTGAACATAGAGAGTCGCAATCTCACCCATATCCGAGAAATAGTCTCGTACAATCGCTGTCAACTCTTCTTGAGTCTTCATGAGTTTGTGGTTATCTGCTGCTTTTTTGGCACCCAAAGCGAGTGCACTTAGACCAGCCACAGTCAGGCCAGTCATCCATAATTTCTTAGCTTTCATACCATTCATTGTAACACAAAAAGGGCTCTAGGACAAATAGGGAAGCCGTATAGGAGCAAGGCAATTAAAAAACCTCTGAGATTGTTCTCAAAGGTTAAGATTTTGCTAATTACTGTTCTCAACTGCTGCAGTGACAAAGGCAGTATAGAGTTCTTCTGGACGGTTTGGACGGCTGGAAAGTTCAGGGTGATACTGACAAGCCACAAAGAATTTATTTTCTGGAATTTCCACAATTTCTACCAAACGATTATCTGGAGAAACTCCTGAGAAGACAAAACCTGCCACCTCAAACTGTTCACGAAAGGCGTTGTTAAACTCATAACGGTGACGGTGACGGCGTTGCACCACTTCTTGATTGTGATAAGCAGCTGCTGCCTTAGAACCACGTTTCAACTTAGATGGATAAAGTCCCAAACGAAGGGTTCCACCCATATCTTCAACATCAACCTGGTCACGCATGATATCAATGATAGGATATTTTGTATCAGGATCAAGCTCTGCAGAATTGGCACCTTCAAGACCTAAAACGTTACGAGCAAACTCGATACAAGTCAACTGCATTCCCAAGCAGACTCCCAACATTGGAATATCATTCTCACGCGCATAACGGATGGCTTGGATTTTCCCTTCCGTACCACGTTGACCGAAACCGCCTGGTACGATGATTCCGTCCGCATCAGACAAAATCTCTGCTACATTCTCTGCTGTCACATCATTGGCATTGATCCAATTAATCTTCACTTCTGCATCGTTGGCATACCCTGAGTGTTTCAAGGCTTCGACCACTGAGATGTAGGCATCTTGCAACTCCACATACTTACCAACGAGGGAAATCTTGACTTGTTTCTTGAGGTTCATGACCTTGTCCACCATGGCTGACCACTCTGTCATATCCGCTGCTGGTGCATCTAATTTCAAATGATCACAAACAATTTGGTCCATACCTTGTGCCTGCAAATTCAATGGAATTTGGTAAAGGTGTTCGACATCCAAAGACTCGATAACAGCTTCTGGTGCCACGTCACAGAACTGAGCTAGTTTATTTTTAATGCCCTGACCAGCTGGTTTTTCTGTACGAATGACTAACATATTTGGCTGGATTCCCAAACCACGCAATTCTTTTACAGAATGTTGAGTTGGCTTGGTCTTCATTTCACCAGCAGCCTTGAGGTAAGGAAGCAAGGTTGTATGGATGTACATGACATTATCTGCACCCACATCTGCCTTCATCTGACGAAGGGCCTCTAGGAATGGCAAGGATTCGATATCCCCAACGGTTCCACCAACCTCTGTGATAATGACATCAGAGTCTGTCGTTACAGCAGCACGCTTGATTTTCTCTTTCAAAGCATCTGTGATATGAGGAATGACTTGGACAGTTGCCCCAAGGTATTCGCCACGGCGTTCCTTACGAAGAACTTCACTGTAGATTTTACCAGTTGTCACGTTGGAATATTTGTTGAGATTGATATCGATGAAACGTTCATAGTGACCCAAGTCCAAATCGGTCTCAGCCCCATCATCTGTCACAAAGACTTCCCCGTGCTGGTAAGGACTCATAGTTCCCGGGTCGATATTGATATAAGGGTCAAACTTCTGAATAGTCACTTTGAGACCACGATTTTTCAAAAGTCGCCCCAGACTTGCTGCGACAATCCCTTTCCCAATAGACGACACCACACCACCAGTTACAAAAATATATTTCGTAGACATAGATTCCTCTTTCTAAAATGCTCAAGGCCTTGTTAACTACGAGGGGAAATAGAAAACAAGACCCTTATGAATAACGACTTTTCAAGAAAACTTCCTGAAAAACAAAAATAGCTCCCTAGTAACTAGGGAGCCCCGACCTCTAAAAGAGGTGCCCGAACAATATAATACCTTAAAGCAGAACATTTGTCAACCCGAATTGGTAAAACATGAAAAAAGGAGATTGTTTTCAGAAAATCAACTAAAGATCCACATCCAAACAGATGACTTGCTCAAGGAACGAAAAAGGAGATCAGGCGATCTCCTCTGTGAAGTCTTTTACTCTTCTTCACTTGTTTCAGCGTCATCGTCAGAAAACTCATCGTCTTCTTCGTTGAGATCCACGTCTTCACCCAAGTCATCAGGGGCGATTTCATTGATTTCTGCATCGTAAGCTTCCACTTCATTTTTCTCATCATCTGGATTTTCATCATCGTATGAAAGAGCTGGATCTGCTTCGTATGCATCTTCGTCTTCTGGATCATCTGCGTTGTAGTCAATGGCATCTGAATCACCATCCATAAAGGCATTGACACGTTTTTTCTTAGCTTTTGGTGCTACTTCATCATCGTCACTTTCTTCAAGAGCGATGATTTCTTCGTCTATTTCGTCCACACCATACCATGAACGAAGCCCCCATTTATTGTCTCCAAGAGAGATAAAGCTACCGTCAAAGTTCAACTCTGTGTAGAACAAAGGCAAAGCTTCGCGGATATCGCTGTTTGATGTTCCAAGGTAGTTTTGAATTTCGTTTACAAGATCGCTAAAATGCATCTCATGATCGCGACCACGAAGTTCCAAGATAGCACGCGCTACCTCAATCATAGATAGTTCACTTTTTTCTTGCCCAGCAAATACTTCTAATTCCAAAGCGTTTCTCCTCATTTTTACTACTATCGCCAGAGCGAACAGACTCTGACCTCATTTTATCATGTACTCTTTATTGTACGATAATTTTGCGGAATAGTCAAAGGTTAAATGGGGTAAAGTTACAGGACTTTTTATTTCTTTGCTACCCAGCCGATGGTGTCGCTTGGTGGAGTTTTAAGAACAAATTGACTGAGTTTTTTATGTGGTAAGACGATTTCTAAAATATTGATTTTTTCCAGTATAAGGATGAATAAATCTTTTACTTATAATTTTCATTCAAGAAGATATAACCAAATCAAATATTCAACTATTTCTTTAGATAATCTATGGACAAAACGAAATGAAAAAATCACAGATTGCTGCTTTTCTTCTAGTGATGGATATACCTCGTTTATTTCCTTCTCCCGTTTTCATCAAAGTTTTTCTTCAATGCAATCTCTGTTGAAATCATCGCGCCAACTAAAGGGGTTGTCTGAATCATCGTGATAATAAAGCCAACAGTACTCATTGTCTCCGTTCCCTTTTCAAAAACAATGGCCATGGCAATCACGGAGAGAGGTGCTGAAAGTAGTCCGCAAAGATACCATACTTTCCCAAAATATTGATTCGCAAACTTCCATGTTTCTTCATTCCTCATGGACCTTTTTGTTCGGTATCCGAATACATAATTGATTTCTTTCGGTGTTCTCCTGAAAAATAGCCAGCCAAATAAAAGCATAGTTAACGGAATAAGTAAAACTACGATTAGCATGAATATCCTAAATCCCATTTAAATTCCCTCCATTACTTTTACCTCTAAATGATAGATTCCGATCATGTCAGCAATCTGCTTGTCTTTTTGATCGATTTGATCCACTAGTTGAGTACGTTCACGCTCAAAATCATCGCGCAATTGCTCAATTTGACTTTGTAGCATTTTTTTACACGTGCGCTAGAACGTGCTACATCATCTATAATACATCTATCTAAAACATACTGAGTCAGACTTTTGTTCTGTTTTTTAGATATTTCTACAAGTCTTTCTTTCTGTTCTTTTGATACACGCATACTAATTTGCACGCTCATATTCTCACCTCTTTTTTGTCGATTATATACGTTGTACATAACGTTATGTATAACGATTATAGCACTTTCTATACATTTTCTGTACAGATATTTTGTTAAAATCGATTCTAAACTCTCATTTCCTTATCAATTACTGTAGAAAACAAAATTAAAGTGGTCGGTAAGGTAAATATACCACCCCGATTTTTAATTCTTCAAAACATAATAAAACAATTATAAAATGCAGCTAAAAATTGAAGCCCTATTTTTTACGATTTAATAATCTAACTAGGCTATTAACCTAGTTAAAAACAAAGCAATAAAAAAGACGGATAAACCGTCCTTTTTATTGTTCTCTCGGATCGTCTAATTTTGCAATCATTCTTTGGACAAGTTAATCGATATTCTTCATTCATACTTAATATTAAGTTTTGAATTTTTTCAGCTCTTCTTTTTTGTTTTATTTCTTCTTCACTCTCAGCTTCTGTAATTTTGTTTTGGACGAAAGTTCCAATTATTCCTCTATCCAAATAATTAAAACAGATTTCTGAATACAACATACTGTTATAGAAATCATTATATTTTCTCCCATCAGACTCATAAGATAACTTTTTAAATTCTGGAAGAGAAAACTCTCTCTCTCCTTTCTCGTATAGCTTGAATAGCTTATTTAATTTAAAACGTAAAAAATCTTCATTTTGATCTTGCAATTCTTTCTCATCTTTGGAATTTAATTCATTCTTCAATTCATAGAGAATAGAAATAAGAAAATCCCGATTAAAATAAACATATACCCTCCGAGATAAGTTTTCTCTCTTCAAATTATACCAAAAAAACACGGTTCATCACCGTGTTTCTGTGTTTATTTCACCAACTTCTTCATCTCATCAATACGTGCTACGGTCGCATCGTACTTGGCTTGGTAGTCGGCTTGTTTGTCGCGTTCTTTTTGGACGACTTCTGGTTTGGCATTGGCTACGAAGCGTTCGTTAGAGAGCTTCTTGCCTACCATGTCCAGTTCTTTTTGCCATTTAGCGAGTTCCTTGTCAAGACGAGCCAGTTCTTCTTCGACATTGAGGAGGTCTGCCAGTGGCAGGTAGATTTCTGCTCCTGTGATGACGCTTGACATCGCGAGTTCAGGTGCAGGGATGGTTGACGCGATTTCCAAGTGTTCTGGATTTGTGAAGCGTTTGATGTAGTTGACATTGCTGTTAAAGAAGGCTTCCAAGTCGCTATCGCTTGTCTTAACTAGGATAGTGATAGGCTTGCTTGGGGCTACGTTTACTTCCGCACGCGCATTACGAACGGCACGGATCAAGTCTTTGAGGCTTTCCACGCCAGTGTGAGCCGCCAGGTCTTCAAAGGCTGGGTTGACAGTTGGGTATTCCGCTGTAACGATAGATCCTTCTGAGATTTGTCCAAAGATTTCCTCTGTCACGAATGGCATGATTGGGTGGAGGAGACGAAGGATCTTATCCAAGGTGTAAAGGAGAACAGAACGTGTGATGACTTTCTCTTCTTCGTTGTCGCTATAAAGGACTTCTTTGGTCAACTCAACGTACCAGTCCGCAAACTCATCCCAGATGAAGTTGTAGAGGATGTGTCCAGCCACACCAAACTCAAATTTATCAAAGTTTTCAGTGACTTTTCCAATGGTTTCATTGAGGTTGTGGAGAATCCAGCGGTCTGTGACATTTCCAGCTTCCTTGTTGGCAACTTTTTCCACATTGGCAGTTGCTTGCTCAAGGGTCAAGCCTTCATTGTTCATGAGGATGTAGCGAGAGATATTCCAGATCTTGTTAATGAAGTTCCATGAAGCATCCATTTTCTCGTAAGAGAAGCGCACGTCTTGTCCTGGTGCAGAACCGTTTGAAAGGAACCAACGAAGGGCATCAGCACCATATTTCTCGATAACATCCATTGGGTCAATCCCGTTACCGAGAGACTTCGACATCTTGCGTCCTTGCTCGTCACGGATGAGACCGTGGATAAGAACGTTTTGGAATGGCTGACGTCCCGTGAATTCCAAAGATTGGAAAATCATACGAGACACCCAGAAGAAGATGATATCGTAACCGGTTACCAAGGTTGAAGTTGGGAAGTAACGTTTGAAGTCTTCTGAGTCCACATCCGGCCAGCCCATGGTTGAGAAGGGCCAAAGGGCAGAACTGAACCAAGTATCTAAGACGTCTTCGTCCTGAGTCCATCCGTCACCTTCTGGAGCTTCTTCGCCGACGTACATTTCACCCTCAGCATTGTACCAAGCAGGGATTTGGTGCCCCCACCAGAGCTGACGAGAGATTACCCAGTCGTGGACATTTTCCATCCATTGAAGGAAGGTATCATTGAAACGAGGTGGGTAGAAGTCAACCTTGTCCTCTGTGTCTTGGTTTGCAATAGCGTTCTTAGCCAATTGGTCCATCTTGACGAACCACTGAGTAGACAAGCGTGGCTCAACCACTACACCTGTACGCTCTGAGTGACCAACACTGTGGACACGTTTTTCGATTTTAACAAGGGCACCGATTTCTTCCAACTTAGCTACGACTGCCTTACGAGCTTCGAAACGATCCATGCCTGCAAATTCAAAGGCCAAGTCGTTCATGGTTCCGTCGTCGTTCATGACGTTCACTTGCGGAAGATTATGGCGTTGACCAACCAAGAAGTCGTTTGGATCGTGGGCAGGAGTGATTTTCACGACACCAGTACCAAACTCAGGGTCTGCGTGTTCGTCCCCAACGATTGGAATCAATTTATTAGCGATAGGAAGGACGACGTTTTTACCGATCAGGTCCTTGTAGCGTGGGTCTTCTGGATTGACCGCAACCGCAACGTCCCCAAACATAGTCTCAGGACGTGTTGTTGCTACTTCAAGGGCGCGTGAACCGTCTTCCAACATGTAGTTCATGTGGTAGAAGGCACCTTCCACATCCTTGTGAATCACCTCGATATCCGAAAGGGCTGTACGAGCTTTTGGATCCCAGTTGATGATAAATTCACCACGGTAAATCCATCCTTTCTTGTAAAGCTCCACAAAGACCTTGCGAACAGCTTTTGACAAACCTTCGTCAAGGGTGAAACGCTCGCGAGAGTAGTCTACAGAAAGCCCCATCTTGCCCCATTGTTCCTTGATAGTCGTCGCATACTCGTCTTTCCATTCCCAGACTTTATCTAGAAATTTTTCACGACCGAGGTCGTAACGACTAATACCTTCACCACGCAAGCGCTCCTCAACCTTAGCCTGAGTGGCAATCCCAGCATGGTCCATTCCTGGAAGCCAAAGTGTATCGAAGCCTTGCATGCGTTTTTGACGGATGATGATATCTTGCAAAGTTGTATCCCAAGCGTGACCAAGGTGGAGTTTACCAGTTACGTTTGGTGGTGGAATCACGATTGAATAAGGCTTAGCCTTTTGATCTCCTGAAGGCTTGAAAACATCCGCATCAAGCCATTTTTGGTAACGACCAGCCTCAACCTCGGCTGGATTGTATTTAGGTGAAAGTTCTTTAGACATGTGTGTGTCCTTTCTCTATTGTATTCATTTTATCTTGAATCTGCTTGGCAACTTCGGCTACAGACAGATTCGTATTATTTATTTTAAGGTAGTGGTGCAACTCATTCGGTTGGTTTTGAGAATTTAATTGAAGGGTTTCAGTGGTCTCTAAAATTTCTCTTTCAGATATCTCAATATGCCGTTTCAAGGGCTTGTGCTTCAACCGGTTCTCCGTTCGATTTCGACGTAAACGCTCTTCAAGACTTGTTTCCAACTCAACAAACAGAATCTCTTGATGAAAGTTATCCAATAAATCCTGAATTTGCTTTAAATACGTCAACTGGTACTGATTTGAAAAATCAATTACGTCTGTTAAAATCATCAACCTATGATTCCGAGCGCTTGTTTCCAGAAATGAAAAGGTAATCCCTCGAACAAACTCCCACATTTCTTCTGTAAAGTCCTGATAGATTTCTAGTGCAAAATCAATGGCTTGATGGTTATAAAAGAGGGTAGCATTCGTCTTTCGAGATAGTTCTTGACCTATCGTCATTTTTCCTGATGCTGGAGCACCAATGATGAAAAAATGCATCAAATCACCTCCCACTCACTCCTTAGTAAGCCATATATCAGACTGTCACAACGGTTACCTTGAGCATCTTTGCGGTCTCTTATGCGAGCTTCGAGGGTGAAACCAAGTTTCTCAGCGACTCGTTGACTTTGGACATTGTATCCAAAGCAGACCAGTTCTATCTTGTGAAGGCCCAATTCTTTAAAGCCTAGGTCAATCAAGGTACGCGCTGCTTCTGGTACATAACCGCAACCCCAATAGTCTGGATGCAAGGTATAGCCGAGTTCCAACACATCATCTTCGTGACGGTGATTGAAGTCAACAGACCCAATGACCTTATCGGTTCCTTTGACGACAATTCCATAACCAGCTGGGAGATTTTCCTTTTGATTGCGCTCAGGAAGAATATGTTTCAGGTAATAAATCTCATCTTCCAAGGTCTTGACGGGGTGAAATGCTGCTGGATAGGCGACCTCTGGCAAACTAGCGTAGGCATGAATATCCTCGGCATCCGCCACTGTACGGACGCGTAAGACAAGTCGCTCCGTTTCGATTTGTTCTGGCAATTCAGTTCTTGTCATCCTTCTTCCTCGCTTTCTTGATGAAGCTTCCCATGGGATCGACCCGGTCATCCAGATAACGGTAAACGCGCTGATGCCCGTCCCCCATAAAGTAAGTTGGCGCAAAACGGTCATTTTTCAAATGACCCTTGTCATCTAGCAAATCAGAATCAACAAGTCGCTCGAGAATCTTGGCAAAGATATGGCAAATTCCATCTTCCTCGATAATCCTATCTACCTGGCAATCCAATACAACTGGACAGGCCTTTAAAATCGGTGCCTGAGTCCGTTCAGAAATCTCGTAGGCAAGCCCCAGATGTTTCAATTTCTCTAGATGACTGATAAAACCAGCCTGCTCCGTCTCGAGCATGAGATTTTCATCAGGGATATTCACAGTAAACTTCTGGTAATGCTTGATTTGCTCAGCTGCATTTTCATCAGCACCAACACCAATGACTAGCCAATCTCCCAAGCTATAAGAGGAGCTACAGGTCGTAATATTGTGCCCAAAATTCTGATCCTGATACCCCAAAACGAAAATAGGAAAACCATAGTAGAGCTTACTTGTTTTAAAGGATTGCTTCATGAAAACCTCCTTTGACTAAGACGCAAAAGAAAAGCCCTGCCATCTACATGACAGGGACGAATGTGTTTATCCGCGGTACCACCCAATTTCGGGCAGAGCCCGCAACTCTCGTCTTTATAATAAAAAGACAATATTATTCATTTTTCATCCATCAGCAACTAGTTTTGACACATTTGTGGACTTCTCAGCTCCGCCACTTTCTGTAAAATGTGGGATTCAAAACACCTCTAATGGCTTTATTGTAGCAAGTTTTTGACGGAAATGCAAGGGGCAAGAAAAATTACTTGAACTTGATGCCATTTTCTTTCAATTTCTTGATGGTAGCTGGGCCGATTCCTTTCAAGGCAAGGAGTTCTTTTTCAGTCCAGTTTTTGAAATCAGAAACTGACTTGATGCCTTCATCATAGAAAGTCTTAGCGCGATCTACTGAGAGGCCACCCAGACTAGCTGCAAAATCTTCTACTGAATTCGCCACTTTTTGAGCTTGTTCCTTGGTCGCTTCTACTGCTTGTTCCACTTTTTTAGAGACGACTTTTCCTGCTTGGTTGGCAGATTTTTCCGCATGTTTCACGACTTTTTTGGTCTCTTCTACAACTTTGGTCACTGTAGTTGAAAATGCACCTGAACGGCGAAGGCTATTTCGCAATTGTTTTTTACGTTGGAGTTTCTTTGACATGATAAAATCCTTTCAATAAAAAATCCCTGCTCTGACAAGGATTTAATAAAAATATTCTATCAAGATTTTGAGAAAAAATCAAGAAAGTATCTGAATTTTAATAGTTTCGCTCACCAAACAAGCCCTCTGGTAAATCATGGAAACCCTTGCCTGCTTTGAAGTTTTCAAACTTACCTAGCAAGAACTGATAAGCATCCAAGCGGCTTTCGTAGCGAATCATGGCATCTTTGGCACGCTCGTCTTGGTCTTCTTCGTAAACCTTTTGACTTTCCTTGTGCGCCATGTCATTGATCATAATCTGGGTATTGACCCAAGCTTCAAATTCCTTCATAAATTCCTGTTCGTAACTCATTGGTTCTCCTTATTCTAATCCACGGAAATAGTCCGTATCAATCTCTCGGTAGGGCTGGATATCCTGAACATACTCTAGCACGCCTTGGAATTCCCCGTTTTCATCGTGTACCGCAGCATAGGTGATGTGGACAAACTTGCCTCGCGACTCCGACTTGAACCACATTTCATACTTGTCCTTTTTACCTTCACGAAGACCTTTCATAACAGCCTTCACCTTGTCTAAGTACTTGGGCGGATGGCAGAGTTCTACATTACGCCCGACTTGGGACGGCGTCCGTTTGAAAATCATCTCATCAGCTGGCGCATTGTCATTGTAATACTGGAAAATATCGTCTTTATTGACAAAGGTGATCTCCATGGGAAGGTGATTGAGAATAAGGTTGGCCTGCTCAACTGAGAGATAGCCATTCCCAAAAGCCTGTTGACTATGGCGGTCCAGCACTGCTTCCTTTTCCTTAGGGGTAAAGGTAATAGTAAACTGACCTTCTGGCGTATCGATAACTTGATGTACTGGGCCTTCAGCAGTGTCTAGCTGCACGGGCTCCTCTGCACTCTTTTCCTCAACAAAGCTCTGGCGTTCTGGAACCCATTTCTCAGACGGACGGATGATGGCATAGCCGTAGGCATCGCTCTCCTCCGCAATCTGAATCCAATCATCCTGGGTGAAAGACTCAAGGAGAATCATGAGGAGGATGGACTCTTCCTTGAAAATCATACTTTCAAACTCTGTCGCAAAAGCTTCGAAAGTTTCCTTTACAGTGGAAATCGGCACTTCTGGTAGTGACTTGGCTGTCGCTAGAGCTGTCTGAAAGAGTTCTCTATTCTGATCATCCACTCCCCACATGACCTTAGGGGGTGAATCGTGACCATAGCGCTCCATGATGGGAAAGAAGAGCTCTTCCTTGCGCTGGTAATGGACATCAAATTGCCCCAAAAGTCCCATTTGACGAACCAAACCCTTACGCATCTCTGCCAGCATTTCCTCGTCTTCCATAGACTCATAGGTATCTAACAATCTCCGAATGCGAATCAAGGCTGCACGAAGAGCCAGATTTTCATCCTTGAAGACGCGAACGGGGTGGCCAGGATGCTCGGTATCCTCTACTTCGACACCCTTAACTGCATTTTTAAAAAGATTAGCATGAACATCACAGAGTTCCATGACATCTTCAAAGGTGACACCTGAGTCTGAGTTCATCAGCTCGTGCTCCATGAGGGAAATCTCGATGGCTGAAACACCCGTAAAAGTCGCATCAAAACGCTCCTGAACTGACTCAGGAGAGGCACCATTGTGCAATTCTAACAAAATATCCCGTAGGATATGAATCCGTTCATCTGCCATTAGTCTAATCCAATCACTTCATAGCCGTTCGCTTCTAGCGTGCGGACAATCTTGTCCATAGGAGTTCCTTCAAGTTTAGAACCCTGCTTCAGCGATACTTTGCGACCGACTGTGCTGCGCATCAGGGGATTAGCAAGTGGCTTAAAACCCAGCTCCACTAGGATTTCCAAGACTTCTGGATGCTTGTCCACTACTTCTGCAACGGGAATTGACACATCGATGATATTATCCATGACGACCTCCATGTATGTTCTAATACTCTTTGAAAATCTCTTCAAACCACATCAGCGTTGCCTTAACGTAGGTATGGTTACTGACTTCGTCAGTTCCATCCACAACTTCAAAACACTGTTTTGAGCAACCTGCGGCTAGATTCATAGTTTGCTCTTTGATTTTCATTGAGTATAAAATGATTTTACTGATTATATTATACCATATGGGAAGAGATTAAAAAACTAGCAGCGGAGTTCCTGCTAGTTTCTTTCATTTCAAGTTATTCCTTATCCTCTGGTTTTGCGAGCCACTGGGCTACATCCATCAGCATGTCAGCAAGCAGTACTTTCCCGAAACCTACTAGAGCATTGTCATCTTTTTTCATGTTTTTCAGAACTTTGACGCTTTGCATCACAAAAAAGTAATTCCCGTAAGTCTTGGCTAGAATTTTAATGAATCCCATATTACCTTCCCTCGTCTAGCTGCAGTTTCTAGCTGATTGCTCTACCAGACTAGCTAGTTATTGATAAGAAATCATTTCATCTCACTCTTTCCAATTTCTATACTATCATACAAGCTGAGCTTTATAAAGCTTTTTAACAATTTTTTACTCTAGAGAGATTCCCCCAGTATTTTTTATTGCCATTTCTCCACCAAGAAAGAGGGTTCCCCCTCTTTCTTAGTTCTTATCCAGATTGCGTAGCATCTCGTCAATCTTGTTCCCATATTCGATGGATTCGTCTTTGACGAAGGTCAAATCTGGGATTTTGTACAATTTCAAATTGCGACCAAGTTCACGTTTGATAGTACCAGTTGCTTTTTCAAGCCCGATTTGGGCTTTTTGGTTATCCGAAGCAAGGTTACTCAAAATGGTGTAGTAGACCTTAGCAACAGACAAGTCACCCAGCATCTGAACATCTGTGATGGTCACACCTTGGACACGCGGATCACGGACTTTCTTATGCAAAATCTCATTGACTTCACGCTTGATTTCCATGCCCACACGATCCGTACGGAAATGATTTGCCATGATATTCCTTTCTCTACTTTGAACCAAAAGCTAGGCCAGCAGACCTAGCTATTTTAAACTTCTTGATTTTCATTTCAAATTGAAACAAAGTTCAATTTGAAATCATCTGCTTCTTTCGCCGTGGTGAAAGTGATGGAACTGATTTATCAGTCCCATCACAGGGGATTTTTGAGACCCTAGGCTCAAAAATAAGCAATGAAACCATCGGTTTGCTTGCGTCCCTCCCCACCTAAGAAAGGAGCAAAAATCTTATCTCTTAATTTCTTCCATGATGTAGGCCTCAATCACATCATCCATCTTGATATCATTGTAGCCATCAATCATCAATCCACCTTCACGGCCGTTTGTAACTTCTTTGACGTCATCTTTGTAGTGTTTCAAGCTTGCAAGTTCACCATCATAGATAACAACACCATCACGAATAACACGGACTTTAGAGTCACGGGTAACTTTACCACTCGTAACCATGAATCCACCGATGGTTCCCACTTTAGATACCTTGAAGGTTTCACGGATGATTGCTTCACCGATAACTTTTTCTTCGAATTCTGGATCAAGCATTCCTTTCATGGCTTCTTCCATCTCTTCGATAACCTTGTAGATAATGCTGTGGAGACGGATTTCTACATCATCTTCTTCTGCTTGTTGACGAGCTTGTGGTGTAGGACGCACGTTGAAACCGATGATAAAGGCATTTGAAGCTTCCGCAAGAGTCACATCGGATTCGTTGATGGCACCGACCGCTGAGTGAACGATGGTAACTTTGACACCTTCTACATCGATCTTTTGAAGCGAGGCAGAAAGGGCTTCAACCGAACCTTGTACGTCGGCCTTGATGATGACGTTAACAGACTTGAGCTCACCCGCTTTAAGCGTATCAAAGAGGTTTTCAAGGCTGACACGTTGGGTTACTTGACGTTGCTTCATAAGAGCACGTTTTGCACGTTCTTCACCTGCTGCACGCGCAGATTTTTCATCTTCGTAAACAGCAAAATGGTCACCCGCCATTGGCGCTTCGTTCAAACCTGTGATAGAAACTGGCGTTGATGGTCCTGCTACCTTGACACGACGACCAAGATCATTTGTCATAGCACGGACACGACCGAAGGTATTTCCGACAACGATAGGATCTTGCACATTCAGAGTACCTTGTTGGACAAGAAGGGTTGCGACCGCACCTTTCCCTTTATCCAAGCGAGCTTCGATAACAGTACCAATGGCACGAACTGTTGGATCTGCTTTGAGTTCTTGGATTTCAGCCACAAGTAGAACCGTTTCCAAGAGTTCATCGATATTTTGGTTGAATTTAGCTGAGATTTCTACAAACTCAGAATCTCCACCCCAGGCAGTTGACATGACACCGTGTTCAGCCAATTCACCGATAACACGTTCTGGATTAGCACCTGGTTTATCAATCTTGTTGATGGCTACGATGATTGGAACGTTCGCTGCTTTTGAGTGGTTGATGGCTTCGATAGTTTGAGGCATAACCCCGTCGTCTGCCGCTACAACCAAGATGGTAATGTCGGTAACAGAGGCGCCACGCGCACGCATAGATGTAAAGGCCGCGTGTCCTGGTGTATCAAGGAAGGTAATCTTCTTGCCATTTTCCACAATTTGGTAGGCACCGATATGCTGAGTGATACCACCCGCTTCACCCGTCGCAACACGAGAGTTACGAAGGGTATCTAGAAGGGTTGTTTTACCATGGTCAACGTGTCCCATAATGGTGACAACTGGTGGACGCTCTACCAATTCATCTTCATTGAGATAACCATCTTCGACGAAGAAACGTTCGATGTCCGCATTGTCCACTTCAACCTTTTGTTTGGCTTCGATACCGTAATCCACCATGAGAAGTTCAATGGTTTCTCCATCCAAGGATTGGTTTTGTGTGGCCATAATTCCCATCATGAAAAGCTTCTTAACGATTTCAGCTGGTTCACGTTTGATACGTTTTGCGATTTCTGCAACAGTCATACCATCTGTATATTCGAATTCTGTTGGCAATTCGTGGAACTTACGCTCTGTAACAGGTTTTGGAGTCTGATTACGATTGTTCTTGTTATTGCCTTTTTTGTTCTTCTTATTGTTATTCCAGTTACTATTTCTTTGATTTCTCACTTGATTTTGACTACTTCGATTCTTTTGTTGTTTTCTAGGACCATCTTCTTCGTGATCATAATCGTCACGTTCTTTGTCTGGTCGAGCCTGTTTTTTACGACGTGTATCCACTGGCGCTTCTTTCGCTACAGGAGCTACTGTTACGGCTGGCTGCGTTTGTTCAGCTAGCTTAGCAGCTTCTTCAAAGATTTCCTCTGGCTCCTTGCGTTTATTAGCTTGAGCCAAGGCTTCTTTGGCAGCTTGCGATTGTTTGAAGCGCTCCTCGCTTGAGCGTGCGTACTCTGCATTTTGCTCTGCTTTTAGGGCTGCTGCACGGGCTTTAAAGTCAACACGTGGTCCAGCTTGTTTTGGCTGGAAGTCTTGTTGCTGACGGCGATTATTGCCACGATTCCCTTGACCTTGTGGTTTTTTCCCTTGATCGTTAAAACGGCGATTGTCGCGGTTTCCTTGACCAGGTTTGCCACCATTACGGCCGTCGTTTTTCTGACGGTTACCGTTTTGTTGTTGGTCACGGTTATTGCCCTTGTTTTGTTTGCGTCGCTCTGCCTGCTCTTTGGCACGCGCCTCACGCTCCGCCTTGAAGTTTCGACTTTGTGGTCTCGCTGCCACTACTTTTTCTTCCTTAGGAGCTGCGGGTGTAGCTGGTTTACTTTCTTCCTTAGCAACAGCTGGTTTAGCTGATGCAGGCTTTTCTGCTTTCTTTTCTACACTTGCTTTTGGTGCTACAGGTTTTGCTTCTGCCTTAGGAGCAGGTGCAGATTTAAAGCTCGCTGCGATTTGCTCAGCAGCAGCAGCTTCCACGCTCGATGAGTGGCTTTTCACATCCAAGCCCAACTCTTTTGCACGCGCTACAACTTCTTTACTTTCTTTTCCAAGTTCTTTTGCGATTTCGTACAATCTTTTCTTAGACAAATCATGTCCTCCTCTTCTATTCCATAAGAGACCTCATTTTCTTTGTAAATCCAGCATCTGTCACAGCCAAAACCTTTCTCGGCTTCCCGACTGCTATGCTTAATTCCAGTGTTGAAAACACGGTTATAACTTCTACTTGATAATAGTCACTTTTATCTTGAATCTTCTTGGTCAGATTAGGAGCAGCATCATGGGCTAGAAAGACTAGCTTGGCTTTCTGGTCTTGGATGGCCTTGACCACCAATTCCTCACCCGATATAATCCGGCCTGCTCGCTGAGCAAGTCCCAAGAGATTGCTTATCTTTTGCTTATTCAAGTCCTAACTCTCTTCTTTTTACTTTGTGATCCACATAAGCGATCAACTCGTCATAAAAGCTTTCTTCCACTTCCATGTTAAAGCTGCGGTTAAAGACTTTCTTCTTTTTTGCCTCTAGGGCTTCGGCATTGTCTAGCTTGATATAAGCGCCACGGCCATTGGCCTTGCCTGTCGGATCGATAAAGACCTGTCCTTCTTTGTTCTTGACAATGCGGAGCAAATCACGCTTATCAATCACTTCGTTGGATACAACAGACTTGCGCAAAGGGATTTTTCTTGTTTTCATCTTTCCCTCCTCTAGCAGCTTTTATTCTTCTGTCAATTCATCCGCAGCTGCGTAATCCACTTGACCTGCTTCTTCCATAGCTTCAAATTCACTTGCAGACTTGATATCGATACGGTAACCTGTCAAATGAGCTGCTAAGCGAACGTTTTGTCCACGGCGACCGATTGCAAGAGAAAGCTTGTTATCAGGTACAACGACCAAGGCTCGTTTGCTGTCATTTTCATCAAAGATAACTTGGTCAACTTCAGCAGGAGCAATGGCATTGTAGATAAACTCAGCTGGATCTGCTACCCACTCGATAACGTCGATGTTTTCTTCGACAGGAATCATGCGATCGCTCTTGGCATCGTAACGAGCTGGGTGGAATTTGCTGGTGATTTTCTTGATGTTGGCACCACCACGCCCAACGATTGTCCCAATAGCGTCCACGTTGGGATTGTGGCTACGAACAGCAACCTTAGTACGGTCACCAGCTTCGCGGGCTACGCTCATGATTTCAACAGTTCCATCGTACACTTCTGGAATTTCTTGCTCCATCAAGCGTTTGATCATTTCTGGATGGCTACGGCTAACAAAGACGTTGACACCACGAGGATTGTCTTCAACCTTGTAGACATATACTTCGATACGGTCGTGGGAAGCAAAGACTTCTCCAGGGATTTGGTCTTGTTTGGACAATTGGGCTTCGATGCTGCCAAGGTTGACGTAAATAAAGCGGTTGTCAAAGCGTTCTACTGTACCAGACATGATTTCTTGTTCATGTTCTTTATAAGTATTGTAGGTGATGGCACGTGTTTGCTTGCGCATTTTTTCCATGATGGTTTGTTTGGCAGATTGGGCTGCTACACGACCAAACTCAGCTGGTGCTTCTTCAAACTTGATTTTGTCACCAAGCTCATAGGCTGAATTAATGGCAAGAGCATCTTTCAAGCTGATTTCCAAACGGCTATCAAATACTTCATCAACAACTTCACGAACAGTATAGACAGTAAAGTCACCTGTTTTTTCGTTGAAGTCAATGGCTACACTGTCAGATTGACCATAGCGTCTGCGATAAGCGGAACGAAGCGACTCTACTACTGCGTCGATGATGTCTTCTTTTTTGATTCCCTTGTCTTCTTCCAAAATGCGGAAGGCCTCTAGCATTTCTTTACTCATGTTCTTTTTACTTTTGAATCCTCAAAAGCTATCCTTTCTTTTCTATAGTTTTACTGCTAAACGTGCTTTTGATACTAAACTGTATGGAATTTGGACAGTTTTCTTACGTGTTTTGTCCATATACTCCATAGTCAACTCATCCCCTTCAAAGGATACTAAGGTCCCTTCAAAGACTTTTTGCTTATCGATGGCTTGGTAGAGCCCGACATGAATGTATTTCCCAACTGCTCCAGCGACAGCATCCTTGGCTTTCAAAGGACGTTCCAAACCTGGACTGGTGATTTCTAGGAAATATTGTTCCGGGAAGGGATCGGGCTTGATGGTGTCTAGGACAGGACTGATAATTTCTGTCAGGTCTGCCGTGTCGTTCAAGGTAATTCCTTCGGGTTTATCTACAAAAATACTGAGAATCATGTCACTGCCAATCTTTCCATACTCGATATCCACGAGTTCGAAAGGTGCTTGGATGACAGGTTCTACAACTTCTCTGACTAATTCTACGATTGTTGCGATTGCGTCCACCTCCTCATAAGCAAGAGGCGAAGATATTTCCCCGCCTCTCTTTCTCATATTCTTACTATCAGTATAGCACGTTTGTCAATTTATGTAAAGCATTAGCACTCAAACAGCTGGTTTTCAAGCTATTTCTTAAAATTCTGCTTCAACTCGGTAGATCACTTGACCTTTGCTGGAGAATTTTTGCTCATACTCTGTCATGACATTGCCTTCAAAATCACTGGCATGCAAGTTCAGCCAAACACCATTGAGTTTCATCCCATACTGGGAAAAGCTCACTAGACTATACTCAAACAAGCCACGGTTATCTGTCTTGAAATGGATTTCCCCATTCTCAGGCAAGATGCGCTTGAAGGTATCCAAGAAACTCTTGTAAGTCAAACGACGTTTTTCATGGCGTTTTTTAGGCCAGGGATCTGAAAAGTTTAGGTAGAGACGATCAATCTCACCGTCTTCAAAGTAGTCAGTCAAATCTGAACCATCTACCCACAGCAACTTGATGTTGGGCACTCCAACTTCTAATACCTTATCCAAGGCATAACTCAATACCGACTTTTGAATGTCAATCCCGATGTAGTTGATGTCAGGGTTTTGTTTGGCCATTCCAGATACGAAGGCCCCTTTCCCACTTCCAACCTCAACATGAATAGGATGATCATTTCCAAACAAGTCTCGCCATTTCCCTTTTGCTTCTAAGGGATTGAGGACCACATACTGAGGATTCGCCTCTAGTAATTCTGTCGCCCCTTTACGATTTCTAACTCTCATCTCTTCTTTCCATACTTGTCACGGAAGACACGCAAGGCGTAAATCTCCCGGTTTACATTGTCTAAATCTTGATTTTCACAGTATTTGGCAATCTGGTTCAAATAAGAATACTGACCATACCAATACAATTTATCTAACACTGTCTGATTGTACTTATAGCCGTAGTCTCTCAACCATTGACGCCACTGATGATCTGGAATGTAGTGGCATAGCAAATGCGCCACATCAAACATACGATCCGTCAGGCGAACCGAATCCCAATCCACTAGATAAACGAGTCCACTCTCTGTCTCAATCCAATTACTATGGCGAAGATCCCCATGCACAATCGTTGCATGGTCTTCCCTAAAACCTGGAACCGTCTTACCTAGCTCCGCAATCACACTGTTCAAATAGTGATTCTGCTTCAAGATTTCTGGCACTCCTTGCTGCCAAGAACGCAATAAATCAACTGGTGTTTCCATGGTATATCCCAAACGGCTCAACTGCTTCATCAAAGGACGCGAGCGGTGAAGGCGGTTCAAGATATTGATAATCTGCTTACGATTCATGTCGTAAGGGGTCAAGATTTTGCCCGTCAGCCATTCCTGAGCACACATATCACTGCCATCTGGCAAACGACGAGTCCATAGTAATTGAGGAGCGATCTGTTCTCTGGCTAGGCCAGGTAGGATTGGAGAGGTGTTCATTTTTACAAAGACGCGCTTCCCATCAGGGTAGCTTCCCATATAAGCCTTGCCGCTCTTCCCAGGTATCGGGGTCAGCGTTAGCTCATTATCACCCAAGTCCATTTCTTTCCTCCGTATAAAGTTTCCTTACTATTCTACTAGTTTTTGGTCTATTCGTCAACCAATCTTTTTAGTTGGTAAGGCAAATAAAACAATTGTAGGAAGAGACTAGCTCCTACAAGAGCCAACAAGGCTATTTTTTCTTGAAAAACTACTGCTCCGACCAGCAATTCTAACAAAAGAACTGCACTTCCCACACCGACTACAATCTGTTTCAATCCCTTTTCTTTCTCCCCTTTTTCTAATGGAAAGAGCTGGGTCAAGTATTGGTAGTCAAAGGCGTGATAGAGGGCTAGCAATTGGAAGAGCAAGAGGTAGTTAAATAGAACCACCACTGCTGTCGCTATCCAAGCTTGCTTGATAAAAACTAGAGCTAGCAAGGATAGGAGCAAGAGGCGCAAACTGAGAGCAAAGAGATCTCCATTTCGCAGATAAGAACGAAGATAGAGGTTTTGCCAAATCTTCCCTGGAACCTTTTGAACAGTCTTTAGGATAAAATCCAAATAAGCGCGACGTCTGACACTATTTGAAACGCCCTTGACCTGCGTAAAGAGAGCAAAGAAACGAAGCAAGACTTGCTTTCGCTTGCTTTCTTGGGAAATGACAAAGTCCCAGTCGAGACCAGTCTCAGTAAAAAATTTACTGGCTTTTTGGCGAAAGAGGAGGTATTTCCCAGCTCCCAGTAAAAGCACATAGATGAGAAAGACTGGCAAACCATAGCCCATGGCTAAAAATAAGGGCGCAAATAAAAGCAAGAAAAGGGTTTGGACAAAGAGCCAAAAGACCAGTGAGCGCACCGTCTGCCCTTTGAGGTGAGACTTAACCTCCTCTTCACTGACTAAGAGAAAGAGCTTGTCTGGTGCCTCCATATAGGTCGCGATTCCTCCCCAGGCCAAAAGCAAGGCAGATACAATCCCCAAAAACAAGAGGATAGGCCAATGATTTCCAGGAAAATGTTGCAAGAGTTGACTGTACTGGTAGGCTAAAAAACCGATGAGAACTAGCAGGAACAAGACAAAGTGGTCATTGAGGACATAGCGCAAATAACCAAGACACTCCTTACGAAAAGCCTGCTTTCGCTTTAAAAACAAGTCTTTCATAGCTCCTCCTCTTTGGTCAGAGCCAAGTAAATGTCATTCAAACTCGCTTCAGGCATGTCAAATGCTTCGCGCAGTTGCTCCAAATTTCCCTGAGCCCGAACCTCTCCCTTGTGGAGAATGACAAAGGCATCACACATCTTTTCCGCCGAGTCCAGAACATGGGTACTCATGAGAATGGACTTGCCTTTTTGCTTTTCTACTTCTAGAAGCTGAATCAAGTCAGAAATGGCCAGCGGATCGAGCCCAAGGAAAGGCTCATCAACGATGAAAAGACTCGGATCCACGACAAAAGCACAGATAATCATGACCTTCTGCTTCATCCCTTTGGAAAAATGCACTGGGAACCAGTCTAATTTTTGATCCAAACGAAACATTTTTAACAAAGATTCTACTCGCTCAAAAGCCACTTTTTGATCAATACCATAGGCCATGGCCACCGTCTCGATATGCTCTCTAAGAGTCAATTCCTCATACAGACTAGGCGTTTCTGGGATATAGCCAATCTGTTTGCGATAGTTGGTTGCATCTTCCCGCAGGGTGAAACCATTAATCCTGATTTCCCCACTGTAAGGTGTCAACAGACCAATAATCTCATTGATTGTCGTTGATTTCCCAGCACCGTTGAGCCCAATCAAACCGACCAACTGCCCACTTTCAACTGTAAAGGACACATCTTTCAAGACAGGAACGTGAACATAACCTCCTGTCAGGTTTTTAATTTCTAACATATTTTCTCCGAATCTGGTATAATGTAGCTATATTATATCAAAATTCAATACAGTAGAGGTGGATTTTATGTCAGATTGCATTTTTTGTAAGATCATCGCAGGGGAGATTCCTGCTTCAAAAGTATACGAGGATGAGCAGGTGCTTGCCTTTCTTGATATCTCTCAAGTAACGCCTGGACATACCTTAGTCGTACCAAAAGAACATTATCGCAATCTTTTGGAGATGGATGCAGCAAGTGCCAGCCAACTCTTTGCCCAAGTGCCATTAGTAGCTCAAAAAGTTATGAAAGCTACCAAAGCTGCTGGTATGAATATCATCGCCAACTGCGAGGAAGTCGCGGGTCAAACGGTCTTTCATACACACGTGCACCTCGTACCTCGCTACAGTGCAGAAGATGACCTTAAGATTGACTTTATCGCCCACGAACCAGACTTTGACAAACTTGCTCAAGTCGCTGAAACTATTAGAAATGCCTAAGGAGATGCCATGAAACTATCCAATCTATTGCTATTTGCAGGTGCTGCAGCTGGAAGTTATTTTGTCGTAAAAAATCGCCAAGCCATCACAGAGGAATTTATGGATACTAGCGACCGTGTCGAAGCTATGAAGGAGGATTTAGATGTCATTCAAAACAGCCTGCAAATCATCGACCAACAAAAAGCCCTTATCAAGGAATACCAAAAAGACTTGACCTACAAATTCAAAGTCTTGGAAAAAGATTTCCAAACCAGAATGGCGGTCCTCCAAGAAGAAAAACAAGAATAAGAAAGCCTCCAACTTTCCTTAAATCCATTTTGGGTTACTAGATTCGAACAGAAAAGGGAGGGAATGAAAGTGAAACAGTTTTTAAAAGTTCTAGCGAAGGTCATCGCGATCCCTTGCGGCTGCCTCTGCCTTCTTGTAGCCTTGGCATTTCTACTAGTGGCCAATCTTTTCAAGGCTTCACCGAGTGACATCCGTGAGGGAAATGAAGCCTTAAAACAAATCTTTATCTCCCTTGACCTCCCTCCCGAGAAAGTCGAATCAGATGGACACTATCAATACGAGGGTGGAGGCCTAGATTTTTATGTTACTTTCTCAGACGAGGTCATCAATAATCACCCCGTCCTAAAAGAAAGTCCAAAACTCACCAAAAACCGACTGGAAGTCTATGTCCTACAGGCAGGGGATATTTCATACCATAAGGTAGGAGACAACTTGTTCAATCACGGTTTAATACAATTTTTAGAGGAGGAGGGCGAGAAGTATTTCCAAGAAAAAGGAAAGAAATCAAAATCTTCTTACACAATTCTAAATTGGAATGATCAGGAAAGTCTTAAAAAGGGAATTGCATTCTATGAAAAAGCTTTGACCTTAGTGGATATTCAGGATAATTCGGCGATCAAACATATCGATACTGTCACTGTGAAACCTGGTAAAGAAGCGGAACTCAAGCAACTCATTCAGGAGATGGATACAGCTAGCTTGCTCACTCAAAAGTATAAATAGTAGACTAACTGGAAAATGATTTTTCGACGCTAAATTTTCAATGATAACAAAAAAGAGCCCACCGGCTCTTTTTGTTTTATTCTCCTTCAAAGGCATCTTTTATGTGGTCAAAGAAGCCTTTTTTCTTTGGATTGACTTTCAAGTCACCTGCAGCTGCGAATTCTTTAAGCGCAGCTTTTTGGCGGTCGTTCAAACCTGTCGGAGTCACGACATTAACTGTAACATATTGGTCACCAACGGCACCACCACGAAGGCTCGGTGCTCCCTTGCCACGTAGACGGAATCTCTTGCCAGTCTGAGTTCCCTCTGGGATGACCAATTCAACATCACCATGCACGGTTGGAATTTCCACAGTATCACCAAGAGCTGCTTGGACAAAGTTGAGGTTCAGATTGTAGAAAATAGTCGTTCCTTCACGTTCAAACTTATCACTAGCTTCCACAGAAACCACTACATACAAGTCTCCGTAAGGTCCACCGTTAAAGCCAGCTTCACCTTGACCAGCTAGACGAATTTGTTGGCCTGTTTCCACACCAGCAGGGATTTTTACATGTACGCTATGAGCTTGTTTTTCATGACCTGTACCGTGACAAGTTGTACATGGGTCTTTGATTTCTTTTCCACGACCATGACAGACATCACAGGTTACTTGGCGACGCATCATACCAAGAGGAGTCTGCGTATCGACGTTAATAACACCAGCGCCATGACAGCGTCCACAAGTTACTGGACTTGTCCCTGACTTAGCACCAGATCCATTACATGTACGACAGCTTGCTTCACGGTTGTACTTGACTTCTTTTTCAGTTCCGAAGATAGCTTCTTCAAAGGTCAAGTTCACACGATACTGGAGGTCATCCCCTTGACGAGGGGCGTTTGGATTGCGCGAAGCACCGCCTCCACCAAAGAAACTTGAGAAAATATCCTCAAAACCACCGAAGCCACCTGCTCCGTCAAAGCCACCGAAACCGCCAGCACCACCAAAGCCACCGTTGGCACCTGCAGCACCATATTGGTCGTAGGCTGCACGTTTTTGGTCGTCACTCAAAGTCTCATAGGCTTCTTGAACTTCCTTGTATTTTTCCTCAGCGCCAGGCTCCTTGTTGATATCTGGGTGGTATTTCTTCGAAAGCTTACGATAAGCCTTTTTGATCTCGTCTGCCGAAGCGTTTTTTGACACCCCCAGACGATCATAAAATTCAGTATTGTTCATACAAGATACTAAGAGCGAACAGAAAGCGACTGAAATTTAGGAAACCGACAAGAAATCCTGATTTCTTAGGAGTTTTATCTAATTTCCAAGCTTTCCGCTCGAGTTCAATTACGAACACCCTTATTCCTTTCTGTTAATATTGCGGAACGAGACCACGATTTAGGTCGGATTCAATTCCTTTCTTTTATATTGAGTCAGAAATTTTGGAACCCGTGTTCAGTTACGAACACTCTTTGTTCCTTTCTATAATTTATAGGTAAATCATTAGAGGGTATTTTCTATACTCTGCTTCACTTCATCAAACTCTTTGTCCGATAGAGTAAAAATCAAGTCCTCTTCTGAATATTCGTTCTGTTCTTTAAAATAGTTGTCAGTATTTTCGGCCAAACCTAGACCAAGAATCACTTTTCTTGCAAACTCTTGATGTGCAAAGCCAATAGCAGTAATGATATTTTTATCTTGCAGGACAGCTTTTGCTTTGAAATTTTCCCGAGGAAGAAACTCAAAATAGTCAAAGAAGTTTTGCCAAATCCCACCAGTAAATTTCGTGTTATTCAACAAGCCAGCTTTCGCTAACAAAATGGGCGCAGAAGAAATTGCTGTAATTAAGATATCCTGCTCACCGAGTTCTCTCAAAAAAGAATTTAATTTTTCATCCTGTAGAGCAGGTCCTATATTTACCATTCCTGGTAAAATGATACAAGAATACTCTTCTATACAGATTCGATCCAATGTTTTTGTAGGTTGACAAGGTAAACCATCATCAGATATAACTATCGAATAATCTGAAGCAACATAATCAATCGTGATGTCAAAAGACAGAGCTAAAGTACTTGTTAAAGCGGTTATCTCATAAAGAGAAAAATTAGAATAAATGATACAAAGTACTTTTTTCATACGCAACATCCTCTATTTTACCGAAAAACAGAGGCTGGGTTGCAACCTCTGGATTTCTTCCTATCATTACGACGTTCGAGTTTTAAAAATCAAACTAGTAATGCTAAATCGAGCACTCCCTAACCTCTTGGCGAAAAAGACAAATCTTCCTAGAAACTAAAGTTTCTGCGTCAGATTCCTATTTTCACTGTGAGGTTTTAACGGGCTTTGCATCTTATTTTTCAGTAAACTCTCCGTCTACGACGTCATCGCCTGCGTTTCCTGTTGCTTGTGCACCTTCTGCTCCTGCTTGAGCTTGTTGTGCTGCTGCAGCTTGTTCGTAAAGTTTAACAGCAAGGCCTTGAGCTTTTTCGTTCAAAGCTTCGAGTTTTGCTTTCATTTCGTCCAAGTTGTTGTCTTCTTGGGCTTTCTTAAGCTCATCAAGGGCAGTTTGGGCAGCATCGCGTTCTGCGTCGAAGCCTTTGCCTTCAGTTTCCTTGATGGTCTTTTCAGTCGCAAAGATAGCTTGGTCTACTTCGTTACGAAGATCAACTTCTTCTTTACGTTTCTTATCTGCTTCAGCGTTTGCTTCTGCATCTTTCATCATGCGGTCGATTTCTTCGTCTGTCAAACCTGAGTTTGATTGGATAACAATTGTTTGTTCTTTTTGAGTTCCAAGATCTTTAGCCTTAACAGATACGATACCGTTCTTGTCGATATCAAATGTTACTTCGATTTGTGGGATACCACGAGGTGCAGCTGGGATATCAGTCAATTGGAAACGTCCAAGAGTCTTGTTATCTGCTGCCATTGGGCGTTCACCTTGAAGAACATGAATATCAACGGCTGGTTGGTTATCTGCTGCAGTTGAGAAGACTTGTGATTTAGATGTTGGAATAGTAGTGTTGCGATCGATAAGTTTTGTGAAGACGCCACCCATTGTTTCGATACCAAGTGACAATGGCGTTACGTCAAGAAGGACAACGTCTTTAACATCACCAGTGATCACACCACCTTGGATGGCAGCACCCATAGCAACTACTTCATCAGGGTTTACTGATTTGTTTGGCTCTTTACCAGTTTCAGCCTTAACAGCTTCTACAACAGCTGGGATACGAGTAGAACCACCAACAAGGATGACTTCATCGATTTCTGACAAGCTCAAACCTGCATCTGAAAGGGCTTGACGAACTGGAACTTTTGTACGTTCTACAAGGTCACGAGTCAAATCGTCAAATTTCGCACGAGTCAAAGTCATTTCTAAGTGAAGAGGTCCAGATTCACCAGCAGTGATGAATGGCAAGCTGATTTGTGTTGAAGTCACACCAGAAAGGTCTTTCTTCGCTTTTTCTGCCGCATCTTTCAAACGTTGCATTGCCATCTTATCAGTAGACAAGTCAATACCGTTTTCTTTCTTGAATTCTGCAATCATGTGATTGATGATTTTTTGGTCAAAGTCGTCACCACCGAGTTTGTTATCCCCTGCAGTCGCCAATACATCGAAGACACCGTCACCCAATTCAAGGATAGATACGTCGAATGTACCACCACCAAGGTCAAATACCAAGATTTTTTCTTCTTTGTCAGTCTTGTCCAAACCATAAGCAAGAGCTGCTGCAGTTGGTTCGTTGACGATACGTTCTACTTCAAGACCAGCGATTTTACCAGCGTCTTTTGTTGCTTGACGTTGAGCATCGTTAAAGTAAGCTGGAACTGTGATAACTGCTTTAGTAACTTTTTCACCAAGGTAGTCTTCAGCATAACCTTTCAAGTATTGAAGGATCATAGCTGAGATTTCTTGTGGAGTGTATTCTTTTCCATTTGCAGAAACTTTTTCAGAAGTTCCCATCTTAGATTTGATAGAGATCACTGTATCTGGGTTTGTTACTGCTTGACGTTTTGCAGCGTCACCAACAATGATTTCACCATTTTTGAATGAAACTACAGATGGAGTTGTGCGGTTTCCTTCTGGGTTTGCGATGATTTTACTTTCAGTTCCTTCAAGAACTGCAACTGCTGAGTTTGTTGTACCTAAGTCAATACCTATAATTTTAGACATGTGTTTTTCTCCTTAAAATTTATATTCTATTTTTGACTTTTCTTAATATTCCCCTTAAGTGGTGGGGACGTGAGCAACTCCCTCTGGGACTTCATCACTTATTTTTGAGCCTATTGTCTCAAAAATCCCCTGTTTCACCACGGCGGGCAATATCTTCCTTGCAAGCCTCTGGCTTGCCTTTTATCTTTCTTCATAGTTTATTGTCGTTTCGGACAAGATTTTTCAAGTTTTCTAGCCTAGTTATAGACTACCACCATTGCTGGGCGTAGAATGCGATCATGGAGTTTGTAGCCTTTTTGAAAGACTTGGGCGATGGTATCTGCTGGATGTTCATCGTCTGCTGGGAGAGTTTGGATGGCCATATGATAGTTATGGTCAAATTCGCCATCAGCTGCGATTTCTTCGATTCCTTCTTCTTTCAAAGCATGAATCAAGCTTTCTTGCACCATCTCCAATCCTTTTTTGACGTCATCTGTCAAACCTTCAACGGCGAGTGCACGCTCAAGGTTGTCTAGTGAAGGAAGGATAGCCTTTCCTAAGTCTTGGCTTCGATAGCGTTGCAAGTTTTGACGCTCTTCATTAGCACGGCGTTGGATATTTTGCATTTCTGCATGAGCGCGAAGGTATTTATTTTCGAACTCGTCCGCACGTTCATTTGCCAAGTCCAACTCAGACTTCTCAGGAGTTGTTTCTTCTGTCGTCTCAACAACTTCCTCTTCTTTTATTTCTTCATTTTTTATATCTTGGGACATTTTCGCCTCCTTTAATGATTTCAATCTTAATGTACTTCATAATGATTACTGCTGAGATAGCGGTAAAAATCTGTCAACTTCATGGTCAAAACACGATTGACCACATTGACTTGATTGACCAATTGCTGGTAGTCCAGATTGACTGGACCGATAATCGCCAGAATTCCAAAACCTCGATAAGGGATGAGGAATTTACTGCTAATCACTGCCAGATCAGCTAGACAAGATTCTTGACTGTCCGCAACACGGACATTTTGCATCTGATCTTCATGCAGACCTTCACGAATTTCTAAGGCCACCTTCTGTGGTTGGTCAAAGAACTGATAGGCCGCTAGATTAGCAAAATTCAAGAGATTGACCTTGCCTGCCACCACAATATTTTCATTGAACATTTCTTTAAAAATGTGTTCAAAGAGATCCATGACATTGTCCGTTATTGTGAAGTAACGCTGGATAATCTGCGGAATCTCCGTCCGAATCTTGTAGTGAATATCTAGAACGGTGTGACCGAGGAAACGTTCCTGAATGATGCTCTTCAGTTTCAGTAAATCCTCCTGCAAGAAGTTCCTTGGAATCAGAAACTGACTAGTCACCGTTCGCGACTCGTCTAGGGTGAATACTGCCAAGGCTGTATGTTGCCCCAAAACAACGATATCAAAGGCTGTCAACCGTTGCCTGCTCGGCTCAACATCCAGTGCTACTACCGTACAGCCACTCAGGTCTGTCAGTAGATTAGCGGCCTCTTGCAGAATATCCTCCAATTTGAAGAATTCCTGATCAAGGGCTTTGACAATCTCGTATACCTCATTTTCAGCCAATCGGTCAAAATCCAGTGAGTGTTTCACATAGTATTGAAAACCAGCGACACTTGGCATCCGACCACTGGAAGTATGAGCCTTCTCAAGCAAACCTTGCTTTTCTAGAGCCGCCATGTCATTACGAATGGTAGCACTGCTAGAGTTAATAGACTCTTGCAAAGCTTTGGATCCGACAGGTTCGTGCGTTTTGGTAAAGATGTCGATAATCAGATTTAGAATATCCTGCTGACGCTCTGTAACCATCTCATCACTCCTCTCTGCCAGATTGATTAGCACTCGATACATCCAAGTGCTAACTCATGATTCTATTATACACCCTTAAAAGAGAATGTCAAGACAAAAACTCAAAAAATTAGCACTCTTTTATCAAGAGTGCTAAAAATCAGTCTGAAGACCTAGAAACTTACCTTCCATCTACTCGATATTTCCTTCTAAGTCTGAAAAAACCATAGATTAGATAAGAAATCATAAAGGCATATAGGGCAAAAATGACGAAGAAAGATTGCGACAGTTCTTCTCGAAACAAACTCATACAAACAACAAGACCACCTGAGAAAGCAGCTATACAGGAACGAAGCCTATACCGCATAACTTCCCACCTGATGGTCTTACTCATATAGACTTGATCCTCCGGAAGTAAATCAGAAAATGATTTACGAAGAATTGAACAAGAACCTGTTTCTATCAGTTCCCAACCTCTATTTCTAAAATCTTGCAGTTCATGCTTATACTTTTTAAGAAATCTAGAATCATAGATACGGTAGATGATATCGTCTGGTTGACATTGGTCAAAATAGAAAAAACCAAAGCGACTCGTTCTATACCTCCAACCTTTCAAATGCATCTCATGTAAATATTCTTCTACCTTATCCAAATCAAGAATAGTGAAGATCCTGAATTGCTTTTTATTTATCATGACTTCCCCTACAATTTTGAGCATAGGTACCCTATCATAAATCTGATAATTCCTTCTTTTTATGCCATAACTTCCAGCTAATATGAACGACTAAGAGCAGAAGGAGTAAAAACAAGAACAGATCTAGCCCAACCACAAGAAGCGCCCATAAACTAAAACCATTACTTCTTAGGAGAAATCTAAATAAGATTGGTGTCAGTATAGCTAACAAAAATAGAATGGGTAATAGTCTCAACTTTAAAATCCGATTAATCATACATAACTTACTCGTAGCATCGTTATAAATTTCAAACTCGGCATCCGACTCAATTCCAGAATGAAGCTTTCTAAAGTAGGAAAAACCATTAAAGTCTGTAATATGCTCCCATCCACAGTCTTTAAACAGTTGTAAATAGGAAGCTCTCTCTGATTTTTTCATAGGATAAAAATCCAACTGATAAGATACTTGCTCAGGTTGGCACTTTTCAAAGATATACTTAACTGTAGCCACTAAGATAGAATAGCTCACTTTTCTAAGTTTCCACCCCTTAGAATGCATTTCCCCTAGAAAAACTGCTTCCCTCTCATCATCCGCAATTGTAACAATTCTATAAACAACCTTCTTTTCCATCAACCTTCCTCCCGACTGTTTCTATAGAGCCGTCCAATACGTTTGACTTCGATTTCTAAAACTTTCCGACCCAAGTCTGTTATCTGATAGATTTTCCGTTTTTCCTCTTCGCGGACAAAGGAAATCAAACCATCCTTTTCCATCTTTGACAAGGTTCCATACATAGTCCCTGGACTAATCGAAACTTGCGAATCCGTCATATCTTTGACCTTTTGCGTAATACTATAACCATGACGTTCCTTTTGCAGACAGAACAAAATATAAAAACCCGTTTCCGTCATCGGAAGATAAACTCGACGAATCTTATCCGTTAATTCCATTTATAACCACCTCCTATCCAGTTCGATATATCGCAATTCGTTATACAAAATATATCACAGCTCGATATAAAACGCAAGAAAAAAGACCGCCCTCAGGTAATCTTTCTTCTATATTAGTAAAGATCTAAATAATTATCAACTTCCCATTGTGAAACAAATGTTGCATAGCTAGCCCACTCGATACGTTTCGCTTCAAGGAAGCTAGTGTAGATGTGTTCACCTAGGGCTGCCTTGACCACTTCATCTTCTGTCAAAGCTTTCAAGGCGTTATGAAGAGTTGATGGAAGGTCGGTAATTCCAGCTTCCTTACGCTCTTCTGCTGTCATGATGTAGATATTTTCTTCGATCGGAGCTGGTGCTTCGATTTTGTTTTCAATACCATGCAAACCAACTTCCAAAAGAACCGCCATAGCGATGTATGGGTTTGCCATTGGGTCCACTGAACGCAACTCAAGACGAGTTCCCATACCACGTGAAGCAGGCACGCGCACAAGTGGCGAACGGTTACGACCAGCCCAAGCAATGTAAACAGGCGCTTCATAACCTGGAACCAAACGTTTGTATGAGTTAACTGTTGGATTCATGATGGCAGTATAGTTGTAGGCATGCTTGATCAAACCACCAAGGAAATGGTAAGCCGTTTCTGACAACTGCATTCCTTTTGGATCGTTTGGATCAAAGAAGGCGTTATTTCCTTCAGCGTCAAACAAGGACATATTGCAGTGCATGCCTGATCCAGCAATACCAAATTTTGGTTTCGCCATAAAGGTTGCGTAAAGCCCGTGTTTACGAGCAATGGTTTTTACTACGAGTTTAAAGATTTGAATCTTATCACAGGCACGGAGGACTTCATCATACTTGAAGTCAATTTCATGTTGTCCAACCGCGACTTCGTGGTGACTTGCTTCTACTTCAAATCCCATTTTGGTCAAGACATTCACAATCTCACGACGTGTATTGTCCGCAAGGTCAGTAGGCGCCAAATCAAAGTAGCCACCCTTGTCATTTACTTCAAGTGTTGGGTCTCCATCTTCATCCAGTTTAAATAGGAAGAATTCTGGTTCTGGACCAAGGTTGAAGGATTTGAATCCTACTTCTCCCATGTGACGAAGAGCACGTTTCAAATTGCCACGAGGGTCACCTGCAAATGGTTTACCTTCTGTTGTATAGACATCACAAATCAAACCTGCAACACTTCCGTTTTCATCTCCCCAAGGGAAGACTGTCCATGTATCCAAGTCTGGGTACAAGTACATATCTGACTCATTGATACGTACAAAACCTTCAATAGAAGATCCATCAAACATAGCCTTATTTGACAAGACTTTATCTAACTGTTCATCTGTAGCAGGAATTTCGACGTTTTTCATCGTTCCCAAAATATCTGAGAACATGAGACGAATAAAGGTAACATTTTTTTCCTTGACTTCACGACGAATATCTGCAGCTGTGATTGGCATGGTTTTTCTCCTTAATATATGACTACTTGCGATTGCCTAACCGCGACCAAAAGGTGAATGTGCTGAAGCAAAGCGTCCCTGCTGGAGGAGTTCATTATGAAGTGCGCGACGCACCTCCGTCTGACTCACCACTTTCTTGGACTTCGCCTCACGTTCAGCATATTTTTTCTTAATGGCAGCGATATTGTAGCCTTCAGAGATATAATCTTTGATTTCAAGCAGACGATCCATATCATTCAACGAATACATGCGACGGTTTCCTTCGTTTCGATCAGGTTTAATCAACTCTTGATCTTCATAATAACGAATCTGACGCGCCGATAAATCGGTCAACTTCATAACACTGCCGATAGGAAAAACAGCCATGTTTCGGCGAAATTCTTTTTCCTTCATTTACAATTTCCTTCCTTCTGTCTATTATAGTCTAAAAAAAAACAAACGTCAATCGATAATGTTATAAAATGTAACATTATTTTTCTTTTTTCTCCAAAAAGAGATGAATACGATCAATATCATAATTTACGAGAATTGCGACAAAAACTCCCATAAAAGTTTCCGATACGCGTGCAAACACGTACAAAATTGTTTCACCGCTCGGTATTGATAGGGTAATGATTAACATAGCTGCTACACCACCAATAACCCCCGATTTATTATTCATGGCCACATTTGTCATAATGGTTAACATAGTGCAGATTGGAACAACCACCAAGGTCACCCAAAAGGCTCCGTGAAATAAGGTATTTAAGAGAAAAAAGATAAGGGCGTAAAAACCACCGATACTATTTCCTAGAATACGTGAAGTTCCAAAATGAACACTCTTATCAAAACTCTCCCTCAGACTAAAAACCGCTGTCAAAGCACCAATTTGAAGACCTTTCCAGCCAAAAAAGCCAAAAAGCAAAAGAACTAGAAAAACAGCAATTCCCGTTTTGAAAGTTCGCATACCAAGTTTGAACTGTGACTTATCAAATTTATATTTTTTAAAATAACTCATAATCTCAACTTTCTACTACCATTTTAACATAAATTAGTTGATTTTATGAGCCAGAATCAATCGGAAACGTTTTTAATTTAGGATATAAAAAAGAGGAAACAGAGTTCCTCTTTTCTATTTAACTTGGCTCTATAATTTCTGTAGTGGGTAAAACCACCATAGGGATTATGGAGCCTATTTTGTTGTAGAAAAAAGTCCCATA
>NZ_JBJUSE010000015.1:0-40921 GCF_046098135.1 Streptococcus sp. ST16
TATCTTCATAACTCAATTTCATAATAAAACACCCCAAAAGTTAGATTTTTTCTGTCTAACTTTTGGGGTGCAGTTCACTGGAGCTGGTCTTTATTTTTCGATAATTTTGTGCCCAATCAACTGGCGGTAACAAATCTGTTTATTGTTTTTGGCATCGTTAATAATCTGGAGAATAGTTTCAAAGGAAACGCGCCCGAGTTCCAAGCTATTGATATCCACATAGGCTGCCAAGTTCAGTTTAGGGTTGACCGAGTCAAAGCTGAGGACAGGGACATCCAGTTGATGTTTTGCGATGTAATCACAGACCCCTGCAGCAAGAAGGCTATCAATAGTAATAATAGCATCAATATTTGGATCATGTTCGAAGAGAAGTTTACTAAAGCGATAACCATTATCTTCAAGAAATTCAGTCGCAAAGTAGGTCAGATTGGGATCAATAGGAAGTTGGTATTGTTTAAGAGCTAACTCATAACCCATTAAACGATCTTGTGTTACGAAAAGTTTTTTGGTTCCTCCGATGAAGGCAATTCGCTTGCATCCTTTTTTGATGAAATATTCTGTTGCATCAAAACCTGCCTGGACATTGTCATTATCGACGAGCGGAATGAAGGGAGATAGAGATTTACCTAAGATAAGGAAAGGAAATTGCTCATCTGCTACTAGCTTAACCAAAGGATCCTCTTCTTGGGCATAGAGAAAAATCAAACCATCTACACGCTTCCCATAGACCATCTGGGAAATAGCCTTGAGCCGCTCTTTTGCATCTTTCCCCGTTGCAATCTGAATAGCATAGTGGTTCTCAGATGCGACTTGGGCAATCCCTCGGAGAACAGATGGGAAGAAAGGATTTTGATAAAAGGCATCTGAGTCGTCAGGAAGCACCAGGCCGATAACCTGAGTATAGCTGCTCACCAAGCTACGAGCATTGAGATTGGGATGGTAGTTGAGCTCCTTCATAGCCTTGCGAACTCGTTTTTTGGTTTCATCACTAATCGTTGATTTATTTTGAATGACGCGGGTAACAGTTGAAGGTGAGACACCTGCTGCCTTGGCCACGTCTTTAATCGTCACGGGCATAAAAATCTCCTATTTATGATAATCTGGATCACGGAAATGTGTCTTGTAAAAAATAGTGACCAGATACAGAACAAAAAGAATATTTTGTACAGTGATAAGGGTTGCCATATTTTGGCCAAAAAGTCCCAAAATAAGCGTAATCAGAGTGGGTAATCCCAAACAGTTCAAGATAAAATGGTAGCACTCTTTAAAAGTCCTAAATGAAAAGAGGCGTGATTTTTTGGTGATATAAAGGAGAAAGCTAGCTCCAAGAGAGACAATGAAGAAATTCAATCCAAAGAGGAAGCTAGCACCAAGGACGAGAAAGAGACTGATATAGACACGGTTCTGTTGGTACCAGTCTTTAGAAATAGCCTGGGTCAAACTTTCCTTACTCTGGAAACTCTCTGTTTGAATCGCGTGGTAGCGAATACGAGTCAGTTCCTTACTCTCCTTACTGATGACGAGTTCTTCAGTATCAAAATGAAGTTGTAGGTCCTTTGGCAATTCTTTGCTTTGGCTCGGTCCAATCAGAAGAGAAGGTTGTTGATTCTTAGTTCCTGAGTAGTTCAGCTTTCCATCTACGATTTGTGCATTTTCCGACAAATCCATGATCGCTTCATCTGTCAGTGGAGTGTAGACATTATCGATAAAGGTATCCAGCGGATACGTTTCCTGTGAGCTGTTTTGAATGGCAATCGGAACCATAGACAAGCTGATCAAGAAAATACTGGTAAAAATCAATTGAAACCAGTTGAGACCGAAACGTTTTGATAGGGGCTTGCGAAATCCCCAGATACTAGAGAAATACGAGAATGGATATGGAAGCATAGGCATCTTTCTAAAAGTGTTTTCTATATGAGTATTATTATATAGAGAAATGTGCTTTATTTCAAGTCTAGTAGATAAATTGCTTATTGAAAAGCTGATTTTGCTACTATTTGCGATCGTGTGCCCAATCGTGTAGCTTTAGCAACAAGCTCCAAAATGAAAAAAGGGTGGCAGGGATAGATTATCCCTTGTCGCCACCACTTGTAAGTCCTGAAACAAAGTTCTTTTGTAAGAAGAAGAAGAGTGTACAGATTGGAAGAGCGATGAGGATGGCACCTGCTGAGAAGTAGGCAATCTTCAAGTTCTTCGCATTGTTGACGAAGGTTTGGAGACCAACGGCAACTGTAAAGTATTCTTTCTCACGAAGTAAGAAACTAGAGAGGATATAGTCTCCGAAAGGTCCCATGAAGGCCCAGAGGGCTTGTACCGCCACCATTGGGCGAACAAGAGGGAGAACGATTTGCCAGAAGCGGCGGAAGTGTCCTGCACCATCAAGTTTTGCTGATTCATCAAGAGACATTGGTACGGTGTCAAAGTAACCTTTCATCAACCAAGCGTTCATAGGGATACCACCACCGACATAGAGGAAGATGAGGAACCAGCTATGGTTAAGGGCGTTCAACATAAGGGCCATAACGAAGAAGGCTGTCAAAGCGGCCATAGTTGGCACCATTTGGATGATCAAGAAGAAGACCAAACTTTGTTTACGAGCCAAGAAGTTGTATCGGCTGTAGGCATAACCAGCAAGTACGATGATACTTGTTTGAACAACCATGGTAATCAAGGCGATAATCAAGGTATTGAGGTACCAAGTACCGTACAAAGTTTCAGTAAAGAGTCCTTTGAAGTTATCAAAATTGAAGTCGATGTTAGTATCGAGTTTAAAGGCTGCGACATTACCAGACTTGAAGGCTGACATAATGGTAATCAAAAGTGGATAGATAATGACAATTGATAAGCCAATCAAGTAGAGGTAAGTGAGGGTTTGAGTCAGTCTACGTTTGAGTTTAATTGAGTTATTCATCTTAGACGTCCTCCATATCAAATGCGTGTAGTTTCTTGAATGCAATCATAGAGATAGAGATGACAATGATTGAGATAATCAAGGTAACAGCTGCCGCCATAGAGTATTGTGGGGCGGTACCAGTTGTCAAACGGTAAATCCATGAAATCAAGATATCAGTTGAACCGGCTCCACCACCAACGCTACCAGGTCCTCCACCGTTGAAGAGGTACATGATAGAGAAGTTGTTAAAGTTGAAGGTGTATTGGCTAATCAATGTTGGAGCTGCAACAGCCAAAATCATTGGGAAAGTGATGTTGCGGAATTTTTGCCAAGCATTGGCACCATCAATGTAAGCCGCTTCGTAGAGGTCGTTAGGAATAGACTGCAAGATACCCAAGGTCAAAACGTAGATGTATGGGAATCCTAGCCAACCTTGCATCATAATCAAGGCAATCTTAGTCCAGGTCGGATCTGTTTTCCAAGGGATAAGAGCTCCATCTAAGAAAGGAAGAACCTTAGATAAGAGAGGCAAGACTTGGGTGTTGATGGCACCAACACTATCATTAAACATGTTTGAGAATGTCAAGATAGTGATGAAGGCTGGAACTGCCCAAGGAAGAAGGAAAATAACACCAAAGATACGTTTTCCTTTGATAAATGGTTGGTTGGCAATAATTGCTGTAAAGATACCAATGACAATCTGCAAAGTAGAAGCAGACAAGGCCCAGATGATGGTCCAAGAAAGAACAGAACCAAAGGCTGAACGGAAGGTACTCAAGCTCCAGATGTTTGTGAAGTTCGTCAAACCAACCCAGTCCAACAATTTATTTGGTGGTAAGTGTTGGAAGTCATAGTTGGTAAAGGCAATCATCAAGGTTACGATAACTGGAAAGATAATCGCAAATGTCATCGCTACATACGATGGGATGATCAAAAGGTATGGGAATCCATTCTCATAAATACCTTTAATCATATCCTTGAAGGTACGAGCTACAGGGATACCGTTGTTGATACGTTTAGCAGTCGTATGTGCGTCCTTGATATTAAAGATATAAAAGAGCAAGTAAACGACAACAAAGATAGAATGGAAAGCACCGCGAATCAGCATGAAAAGTGAATTGTCACGGCCAGGCTTGTCACCAAGGGTGACCAAATTGCTCAATTCAGGGCTTGCAAGTGTTAGAAAATACAGAACAAAAAGAACAGTAATGCCAAGGAAAATAAATCCTTTCGCTTTTTGTTTGTTATAGATTTGTCCTAAACCAGGAATGATTGACAGCAAGGCTGCTTTGCGAGGCTGTTGTTTTTCCATGATTACTCCTTTCATAGGATGCGAGTTTAAACTCGGATTCAATCGTAAGATACGTACATCTGATAAGAAGCATATCTATAAATTCAAAGGGGGATTTTGCTTCCACCCCCCTTGAACAAATCAATTAGTTACCAAATTTTTGTTGGATTGTTTCCTTGATTAATGTTACAGCATCGTTAGCAGCTGTTTTCGCATCTTTCTTACCGCTTACAGTATCAAAGAGCATAGTTTTCGCTGGATCCCAAACTGTTGACATTTGTGAGATGTTTGGCATTGGTTGAGCGTTCTTGAACTGTTTGATAACAGCTGTAGTCAATTCATCGTTTTTGCCTTCAGCATAAGTACGAGCCTCAGTGTTAGCTGGGATTTCGTTGGTTGCATCGTAGAATGCTTTTTGTTGTTCAGTTGAAACTAGGAAGTCTACAAATTTTTGAGCGCCTTCAAGGTTTTTAGTGCTTGATGGGATGATCCAAGCTTTACCACCACCGAATGCTGCGTAATCTTTACCGTTTGGAAGAGTTGGGATAGTCGCAACACCGTAGTTTACTTTAGCATCTTTGAATGCTTGAGCTTTCCAAGGACCATCGATGATAGCAGCTGTTTTACCTTCTTGGAATTGAGTTTGGATCAAGTTTCCAGCACCTTCAGTATCTTGCATACCTTTAGGCCATTTGTCGTACCAAGTTTTAGCGTATTCGAGACCTTTGATTGCTCCGTCGTTAGCAAGACCGATGTCTTTAGGATTTGTACCGTTATCACCAAATACGTAAGCTCCGTTACCAGCAAGAAGTCCGTATGCGTAGTAGAAGTTAGTCCAGTCAGCTAGGAATGCTGTAGTTTTGCCATCCTCACCAGCGAAAGCATATTTGCTATCTTTAGCAAGCTCTTCTAATTCAGCAAATGTTTTCGGAGCTTCTTTAATCAAGTCTTTATTGTAGTACATAACAAGTGACTCGATAACAGCAGGAGCACCGTAAACTTTACCACCAACAGTTACAAGAGATTTAGTAGTGTCATCTGTTTTAGCACCGTCGCTAAGAGTTACTTCTGAAAGTTGTCCGTCAGTACCAAGGCTACCTACACGGTCGTATGGAGCCATCATAACATCAGCAGCTTTACCTGATTGGTTGTCAAGTGAAAGGTTGTCAAGTCCACCTAATTGGTCACCAGTTTTGATGTTAACTTTTACGCCAGATTCTTTTTCGTAAGCTTTTGCAGCTGATTCAGCAAAGGCTTTATATTGGTCTTCAACGTAGAGAGTGATTTCTTGTGCTTCTGAAGAGCTAGTATCAGCTGCTTTGTCAGCAGTTTTGCTTCCGCAAGCTACCAAGAGCAAGCTAGCGAGAGTAGCAGTTCCGAGCACAGCAGCGCTCTTCATGAATTTAGATGACATAGTGTATTCCTCCTAAAGAATAACAGTATAATTTATTTAGAAAACGCAAACGTTTTCCTTTATGAGCTTAGTATAGCACAAATAGAAAACGGTTGCAAGGTTTTTTTGAAAAAATTTTAAAAAATTTTTAAGGTTTGGAAGTGGAGATGATTGCCTTTAATAGGAAGAAAACATCCTAAACGCTGATTTTCTTATTTTGTGAAAACTAAGGGAAACGATTGCGTTAATTTAGGCAGATTTTCAGAAAATATAGGAGATGTTCGGACTGAATTATCTTAAATCAGAAAATCTTTAAAAATTTTTTCGCTTATTTCGTAAAATATCAGTGGGAATAAGTTTTAGTTAGATAAAAATAATTCAAAAAAATTTTTAAAAACGCTTGCATTTGTCTTTGAAATACGCTATACTTAATTTAACGCAAACGTTTGCGCTTTGATTGCGCAACGTTTTATAACAAACACATGAGGTGCTATTATGAAAAAACGTCAAAGTGGTGTGTTGATGCACATCTCTTCTCTACCAGGAGCATACGGGATTGGATCGTTTGGCCAGACTGCCTATGATTTCGTCGATTTCTTGGTTCGTACCAAGCAACGTTACTGGCAAATCCTCCCTCTTGGGACAACAAGCTATGGAGATTCTCCATACCAATCATTTTCAGCCTTTGCTGGAAATACGCATTTTATCGATCTTGATATCTTGGTAGAGCAAGGCTTGCTCGAAGCTAGTGACCTTGAAGGTGTTGACTTTGGTAGCAATGCATCTGAAGTCGACTATGCAAAGATTTATTACGCACGTCGTCCGCTTTTAGAAAAAGCAGTTAGACGCTTCTTGGAAGTGGGTGATGTCAAAGATTTTGAGAAGTTTGCTCAAGACAACCAATCATGGCTCGAACTCTTCGCAGAATATATGGCGATTAAAGAGCATTTTGACAATCTTGCTTGGACAGAATGGCCAGATGCAGATGCTCGTGCGCGTAAAGCTTCAGCACTTGAAAGCTACCGTGAAAAATTGGCAGACAAGTTGGTTTACCACCGTGTGACTCAATACTTCTTCTTCCAACAATGGTTGAAATTGAAGGCCTACGCTAACGATAACCACATCGAGATTGTTGGAGATATGCCTATCTACGTAGCAGAAGATTCAAGCGACATGTGGGCAAATCCACACCTCTTCAAGACAGATGTCAATGGTAAAGCAACTTGCATCGCAGGTTGCCCACCAGATGAGTTTTCTGCCACTGGTCAGCTTTGGGGGAACCCAATCTATGACTGGGAAGCAATGGACAAAGACGGTTACAAATGGTGGATTGAACGCTTGCGCGAAAGTTTCAAAATCTACGATATCGTTCGTATCGACCACTTCCGTGGTTTCGAATCTTACTGGGAAATTCCTGCTGGTTCCGATACAGCAGCACCTGGTAAATGGGTGAAAGGTCCAGGTTACAAACTCTTCGCAGCTGTTAAGGAAGAGCTTGGTGAGCTGAACATCATCGCAGAAGACCTTGGTTTCATGACAGATGAGGTTATCGAGTTGCGCGAACGTACTGGCTTCCCAGGGATGAAGATTCTTCAATTTGCCTTCAACCCAGAAGACGAAAGTATCGATAGCCCACACTTGGCACCTGCCAACTCTGTTATGTACACAGGAACACACGATAACAATACAGTCCTTGGTTGGTACCGTAATGAGATCGACGATCCAACTCGTGAATACATGGCTCGTTACACCAACCGTAAAGAGTACGAAACAGTGCCACACGCAATGCTTCGCACAGTATTTTCATCAGTTAGCTTCATGGCTATTGCAACTATGCAAGATTTGCTAGAACTAGATGAGTCAGCTCGTATGAACTTCCCATCTACTCTTGGCGGGAACTGGTCATGGCGTATGACAGCAGACCAACTCACACCAGCTGTTGAAGAAACTTTGCTTGACTTGACTACAATTTATCGCCGAATCAATGAAAATTTGGTAGAATTAAAGAAATAAGACAATATCAGGAGACACATAAACATGTTACCATTAAACGAATTTGTACAAAAACGTTGCAATAAAACTATTGCGGAATGTAGCAATGAAGAGCTTTACCTTGCTCTTCTCAACTACAGCAAGCTTGCTAGCAGTCAAAAACCAGTCAACACTGGTAAGAAAAAAGTTTACTACATCTCAGCTGAGTTCTTGATCGGTAAACTCTTGTCAAACAACTTGATTAACCTTGGACTTTATGACGATGTCAAAAAAGAACTCGCAGCCGCAGGTAAAGAGTTGATTGAAATCGAAGAAGTAGAATTGGAACCATCACTTGGTAACGGTGGTTTGGGACGTTTGGCAGCCTGCTTTATCGACTCAATCGCTACACTTGGTTTGAATGGTGACGGTGTTGGTTTGAACTACCACTTCGGTCTTTTCCAACAAGTTCTTAAAAATAACCAACAAGAAACAATTCCAAATGCTTGGTTGACTGAGCAAAACTGGTTGGTACGCTCAAGCCGTAGCTACCAAGTGCCATTCGCACATTTCACATTGACATCTACCCTTTACGATATCGATGTACCTGGTTACAAGACAGCAACAAAGAACCGCTTGCGTTTGTTTGACTTGGATTCAGTTGATTCTTCTATCATCGAAGATGGTATCAACTTTGACAAGACAGATATCGCTCGCAACCTGACTCTCTTCCTTTACCCAGACGATAGCGACAAGCAAGGTGAATTGCTCCGTATCTTCCAACAATACTTCATGGTTTCAAACGGTGCGCAATTGATCATCGACGAAGCAATCGAAAAAGGAAGCAACTTGCATGACCTTGCGGACTACGCAGTTGTACAAATCAACGATACTCACCCATCAATGGTGATTCCTGAATTGATTCGTCTTTTGACTGCGCGTGGTATCGAGCTTGACGAAGCAATCTCTATCGTTCGTAGCATGACTGCCTACACTAACCACACAATCCTTGCTGAAGCCCTTGAAAAATGGCCTCTTGAATTCTTGGAAGAAGTGGTTCCTCACTTGGTACCAATCATCAAAGAATTGGACCGTCGTGTGAAAGCAGAATACAAAGATCCAGCTGTTCAAATCATTGATGAAAATGACCGTGTACACATGGCTCACATGGATATCCACTATGGATACAGCGTGAACGGGGTGGCAGCACTCCACACTGAGATCTTGAAAAATTCTGAGTTGAAAGCTTTCTACGACATCTACCCAGAAAAATTCAACAATAAAACAAACGGTATTACATTCCGTCGTTGGCTTATGCATGCCAACCCAAGATTGTCTCACTACTTGGATGAGATTATTGGCCGTGGTTGGCACCATGAAGCTGATGAGCTTGAAAAACTCTTGTCATACGAAGACAAGGCTGCTGTCAAAGCAAAATTGGAAGATATTAAAGCTCACAACAAACGTAAATTGGCTCGTCACTTGAAAGCTCACCAAGGTGTGGAAATCAATACAAACTCTATCTTTGATATCCAAATCAAACGTCTTCACGAGTACAAACGCCAACAAATGAACGCTTTGTATGTGATTCACAAATACCTTGATATCAAGGCTGGCAACATTCCTGCTCGTCCAATCACAGTCTTCTTTGGTGGTAAAGCAGCTCCTGCCTACACAATCGCCCAAGACATCATTCACTTGATCCTTTGCTTGTCAGAAGTGATTGCAAATGATCCAGAAGTAGCTCCACACTTGCAAGTGGTTATGGTTGAAAACTACAACGTTACTGCAGCAAGTTTCCTCATCCCAGCATGTGACATCTCAGAACAAATCTCACTTGCTTCTAAAGAAGCTTCAGGTACTGGTAACATGAAATTCATGTTGAATGGAGCTTTGACTCTTGGTACTATGGACGGAGCTAACGTGGAAATCGCTGAATTAGTTGGCGATGAAAACATCTACATCTTCGGTGAAGATTCAGAAACTGTTATCGACCTTTACGCAAAAGCAGCTTACAAGTCAAGCGAATTCTATGCTCGTGAAGCTATCAAACCTTTGGTTGATTTCATTGTGAGCGATGCTGTTCTTGCAGTAGGTAAGAAAGAACGCTTGGAACGTCTTTACAACGAATTGATCAACAAAGACTGGTTCATGACTCTCCTTGACTTGGAAGACTACATTAAAGTCAAAGAGCAAATGCTTACTGACTACGAAGATCGTGACGCATGGTTGGATAAAGTCATCGTTAACATTGCCAAAGCAGGATTCTTCTCATCTGACCGTACAATCGCTCAGTATAACGAAGATATCTGGCACTTGAACTAAGATACAAAATTTATACTAATCACTTTGTAAAAAAAAAAGCGAATTTCAATTGAAATTCGCTTTTTTGAATGATGTGGATTTTAGCCAATCAGGTCTAAAAAGAGATAAATCATAGATACGTTGAAGTTTTAGAAATACTGCTTTTTACTGTATTTCAGTCTCATGATTCTTCGTAGTTGATGGCCTCGTATTTCTTGTATCCGCTTATAATTTGTATTATAATAGCATTGTGGTGAAGAAAGAAGGTGTTTTTATGTGGAAAAAATATTTTTCAAAATATAAATGGACTGATTTATTTTGGATACTATTTGTGGTTTTGTCATCACTCTCGATGGGGAATCGTACTCTTTTTCCACTTACCCATCAAGAAATCTCTTATCATGGGTGCTATTTGGGGATTACACTTGCCTCATTTCACTTATTATTCATTGATAAATTTGTCATTTCGAATCGAAAATAAATGGAGAGGTTAAAATTTTTTCCACTTTTCGGATAGACAGTTGAAAAATCGCAATTTAAACCCACGCCTCAAGAAGAGGTGCGGGTTTTTGTCTTATCTGAAAGTTTTAATTACAGTGCTTTCCCAACCAAAATCTCTGCTTCAATGGTAATCTCTGTCAGTTGGCTCCAGTCAATCTTGGTATGGTCAACGTGAAAGAGTAAGGGCGTCATGGCAAGCAGGGCTTGGCGTTGCTCAGCCGAGATAGGTTTTGTTAAGGAAGCAATCTGACTAGATTGGATTCTGAAATGTTCCTGGAAATGTTCTTTGATATCTTGGTTGGAATAATCCTTCTTTGTCAGCTGGTCCTGCACCATTTGACGGATTTCTTTGAGGTGATTTTCGGTTGGGATGACCTTGATCAAAATACCGTCTTTGGATAAAACGCGACGGAATTCCCCATAGTTGGCAGGCGAGAAGATATCAAGCAGGATATCCATGCTGGCGTCTTTTATAGGAAGACGAGCCAGGTCGCCGACAAACCAGTTGACCGCCCAGTTTGGTTCGCTCTTGGCAGCGATTTGAACGGAATCTTTTGAAATATCAAAGGCGTAAAAGGTTTTGTCAGAGTGACTTTCTTGGAGCTTGCGAGAGTAGAAGCCTTCGCCACAACCGATATCCAAGACTGTTTTTGCGGATGGTTTAGTGGCTAGTAAGTCGGAGATACCTTCTAAGATAGCCTGATAAAAGCCAGCCTCTAGGATTTCTTGGCGGTTTTGAAAGTTTTCCTTGTCGTAGTTGGCAGATTGCTTGATTTGAGGAGCCAAGTTGACATAGCCAAATTTTGCCAAGTCAAAAGAATGACGATTGCTACACTTGAGACTGCTCTCTACTAAGGTTAGATTTTCTTGGCAGATAGGACAGGCAAAGGCAGTCGCAGCAGCGAAGCGCTGAAGTTTGGGTTTGAGATTTGTATTCATAGTTTAAGTGTATCAAAAGAGGCAAGTGAAAGCAACTTTAGGAGCAAGTAGATGGGAGATTCAGTAGAAATAAAACTAATTCTCCAATTTATAAAATGAAATTGCTTTTATATCTAAATTGCTATATAATAATGATAAGGAGGAAATAAGTATGTTAAAAGAAGTATTAACCGTTGCAAAAGTTGCGAAAAAATCTTCATTATTTTTGGGTGGTGTCGCATTTGGTACCCTTGGTTTGAAAATCTTAGCAAGTAAGGAAGCTAAAAAAGGTTATTCTAAAGCTTTGGCTAAGGCTTACAAGTTGAAAGACGAGCTAGATGCATCTGTTTCTGTTGTGAAACAACATGGAGACGATGTTTTGCAAGATGCTAAATATTTGTATGAGCAAGAGAAAAAAGAAGAGCAATTAGATAGCCTTATAGGAGAATAATATGTCTTTTAAAGTGCTATATAGAGGATATCAACATATCCGACTATCATCTTCTTTTTCACTTACCTTGGATATTCAAGACTATCTTCGTTCCTTGGCGAGAGATGAGAAGGGAATTGAGTCTATCCAGTTTTACATGGATCAACAGCACTTTACCCTACGTATAAAAGAAGGCTTCTCTGTATTAGACAATGCAGAAGCCTTTTTAAAAAGGATTGATAAAGGGAAAGTTTCTGAGTTGATGACTCTTCCTGTTCGTAGAGAAGAGAGTGCCTATTCTATCGTTTCAGGTGCAGCGATTAAGCGTGTGCTTTTTCGTAGTCTTGTGCCGTCTCCTATTCGCTATATATGGACTTGTTATCAGGCTTTTGGATATGTTAAAGAAGCCTATCAAACACTAGCGCGTATGGAACTAACGATGGAAGTCTTGGACTGTTCGGCTATTTTATTGTCTTTGTTTATGAACCAATCCAAGACTGCCAGCAACATCATGTTTATGCTTGATTTGGGGAATCATTTAGATCAGTGGTCCTTGAAAAAAACTGCAACAGATTTAGAACAGAGTCTTCTTGCAAAAGAGAGCGATGTATTCTTAGTACAGGGCGATACGGTCGTTAGTATCAAGAGTTCCGATGTTCAAATAGGAGATGTCTTGGTCCTATCTCAAGGAAATGAAATTCTGTTTGATGGACAAGTAGTTTCAGGTTTAGGTATGGTCAACGAAAGTTCCTTGACGGGAGAGAGTTTTCCAGTTGAAAAAAGAGAGTCTGATTCGGTTTGTGCAAACACAGTCTTGGAAACTGGGGAGCTACGCATTCGTGTAACCGATAATCAGATGAACAGCCGTATTTTACAGCTGATTGAGTTGATGAAGAAATCTGAAGAAAACAAAAAAACTAAACAACGCTATTTCATCAAGATGGCGGACAAGGTCGTCAAATATAATTTCTTGGGGGCTGGTCTGACTTACTTATTAACAGGTTCTTTTTCTAAGGCTATTTCATTCCTATTGGTTGATTTCTCCTGCGCTTTGAAAATCTCTACTCCTGTAGCTTATTTGACAGCTATCAAAGAGGGGTTGAACCGTGAAATGGTGATTAAGGATGGGGATGTTCTAGAGAAATATCTGGAAGTTGATACTTTCTTGTTTGATAAGACAGGAACAATCACAACTAGCTATCCTATAGTTGAAAAGGTGTTACCTTTTGGGGACTATAGCGAGGAAGATATTCTCAGAATCAGTGCCTGTCTTGAGGAACACATTTATCATCCTATTGCTAATGCCATTGTCAAACAAGCCGAGATAGAGGGGATTGAACATGAGGAAATGCATGGGAAACTCCAATATATCGCAAGTAAGGGAATCAAATCCCATATAGATGGCCAACCAGTTGTTATTGGAAATTATGTCTTGATGCAGGATGAGCAGATTCATATTAGTTTGGAACAACATGCTTTGATTGAAGAGTACAAGAATCACTACAATCTCTTATTCTTAGCCTACCAGAATGAATTGATTGGAATGTTCTGCATTCATACTCCTTTGAGAAAAGAAGCAAAAGCAGCCTTGGAGAAACTTAAGGCACAAGGGAAAAAAATTGATTCTGGCAACAGGGGACACCTTGGTTAGAACAGAGGAATTAGTCAAAGATTTGCCCTTTGATCAGGTCTATACAGACTTGAAACCTGATGGGAAATTTGAGTTAGTAGAGGAACTGCAGAAAGCAGGTCACACTATTTTGATGGTTGGAGATGGATTGAATGACTCAGCGGCTCTAACCCTATCAGATATCGGTGTGGTGATGAATGAAAGCGCAGATATTTCTAAGCAGATGAGTGATATCTTATTGTTAGATAATCGCTTGGATTTCTTCCAAGAGTTGGATTCGCTATCATCATCTTTGCAAATACTCATCAAGAAGAATATTCAAGATACCGTTGTCGTAAATAGTAGTTTGATTGGCTTTGGCTTGTTTAATTGGCTCAGTCCTTCAAATCTCTCTATCTTACATAATCTAACAACCTTGCGCATTGTCTTGCGTAGTCTGTCTATTAAAAATAGATAGATGAGAGTTATTAACAGCAAAAAGGAGTTACCTTTCTCGAGGTTAACTCCTTTGTTTATAGATAAATGTTGAACAGTTTAGTAAATCAATACAAAGTATTTTTTCTTACCACGACGGATAACAGTCAGTTCGTTTTCTAACTTATCAGCGTCACTCAAGACATAGTCAAGGTTTTGGATGCGGTCACCGTTGACATAGATAGCTCCGTTTTGAACATCTTCACGGGCTTGGCGTTTTGAATTGACCACACCAGATGAAACGAGAAGTTCTACGATATTGTGGTTTTCGTCTGCTTGTACTTGGTAGTTTGGCACTCCACGAAGTCCTTGTTTGAGTTCTTTGACAGAAAGGTTCTTGATGTTTCCTGCAAAGAGTTGCTCAGTGATGTTAAGGGCTTCTTTGTAGGCTTCTTCTCCGTGGACAAGAGTCACGACTTCACGAGCTAGGATTTTTTGAGCCAAGCGTTCATGTGGAGCCGCTTCAAACTGCTTGCGGATGTCTTCGATCTCATCGAGTGACAAGAAGGTAAAAATCTTCAAGAAGCGAACAGCATCAGCATCCATAACGTTCATCCAGAATTGGTACATTTCGTAAGGAGAAGTCTTTTCAGGGTTGAGCCAGACTGCGTTTCCTTCTGATTTACCAAATTTCTTACCAGTCGCGTCTGTAATCAGTGGAACAGTGATTACGTGTCCTGTCTTATCAGCCTTACGACGAAGCAATTCGGTACCAGCTGTCATATTTCCCCATTGGTCAGAACCGCCGATTTGGAGGGTTACATTGTGGTCTTGGTTAAGGACATAGAAGTCATACCCTTGCATGATTTGGTAAGCAAACTCTGTGTAAGAAATCCCTGTTTCGATCCGTTTCTTCACAGACTCCTTGCTCATCATGTAGTTGACAGTGAAGTATTTTCCGACATCACGGAGGAAGTCAATGAAGCTGATGCTGCCAAACCAGTCGTAGTTGTTGACCATGACAGCTTTATTTTCACCGTTTTCAAAGTCAAGAAAGCGAGAAAGTTGTCCTTGGATAGACTTGACCCAGCCATCCACTGTGTCTTTTGTTTGGAGACTACGCTCAGCATCTTTGAAGGACGGATCTCCGATGAGACCTGTAGCACCGCCAACGAGCGCATAAGGTTTGTGACCTGCTAACTGCAAACGACGACTTGTCAAGATAGCGACAAGGTGACCTAAGTGAAGGCTGTCAGCAGTTGGATCGTAGCCACTATAATAAGAAACTTGACCTTCTTCTAGGGCTTTACGCAAAGCTTCTTCATCAGTCGTTTGAAAAATCAAACCACGCTCTTTTAGCTCATCAAAAATGTGCATGTGTCTTTTCTCCTTTTTAAAATATTGTTTCTACCTATTGTATCACAAACTTGGGCAATAGCCTAGTGGAATAGGGAAGAAAGTGGCTATTTTATTGAAAGTTTCCCTTTTATGGTATAATAGAGAAAGCGAGGACATTCATGAAAGAAAAAATTAATGAATTAAAAACAAAAATGCTGCATGTTTTCCAGCAGTTAATGCAACGAATTGCTAAATGGCAGAAAAGCCTAGCAGAAAAACTAGCTAGTAAGAAAACCGGTAAAAAAGTGACCTCTTCTGATAAAGTTAGAAGGGCAGGCTCTATTTTTGCTAAGGTTTTGAGTGGGTTTAAAATAGTCTTCAACACACTCTTTATCCTAGGCTTTATCGGTGGACTGTTTGGTGCTGGTGTAGCTATGGGTTATGGGGTTGCTCTATTTGACAAGGCCCAGGTACCTCAAGCAGAAGAGTTGGTCAAGCAAGTGAAGGATATTGCCTCTATCTCAGAAATCACCTATTCTGACGGTAGTACCATTGCTTCAATCGAGGGAGATTTGTTGCGCACGTCAGTCGCTTCGGATGCTATCTCAGACAACCTTAAGAAAGCTATTGTTGCGACAGAGGACGAGCATTTCAATGAGCACAAGGGAGTTGTGCCTAAGGCCGTTATTCGTGCTACCTTGGGAACTTTTGTTGGACTAGGGTCTTCCAGTGGTGGTTCGACCTTGACCCAGCAAGTTATCAAGCAACAAGTAGTGGGGGATGCTCCAACTCTAGCTCGTAAGGCTAAAGAGATTATTGATGCTCTTGCTTTAGAGCGGGCCATGGGTAAGGATGAGATTTTGACAACCTACCTTAACATAGCTCCTTTTGGTCGCAATCATAAAGGTCAAAATATTGCAGGTGCTCAGCAGGCTGCAGAAGGAATCTTTGGGGTCAATGCTTCGGATTTAACGGTCCCTCAAGCAGCTTTTATCGCAGGATTGCCACAGAGTCCGATTAGTTACTCTCCTTATGAATCTGATGGTAGCATGAAGAGTGAGGAGGATTTGGCTCTGGGGATCAAACGGGCTAGAGATGTTCTCTATAATATGTACCGGACAGGGGCTCTAAGTCAGGAAGATTACGACAAGTACAAGGATTATGATTTTAAGAAAGACTTCTTACCATCTGGTAGTGTCAGCGGTACTTCGCGTGACTATCTCTACTTCGCAACCTTGGCAGAAGCTACTGATCGGATGTATGACTACCTGATTCAGAGAGATAATGTTTCTGTACAAGAGCAAAAGAATGAATCCATCCAGAAAGCTTATCGTGATTTAGCGACTAAGGAGATTGAAAATGGTGGATATAAGATTACGACGACTATCAATAAAAATGTTCATACCGCGATGCAAAATGCGGTGGCAACCTACGGCTATCTGCTAGATGATTCGACAGGCCAGCCTGAGGTGGGGAATGTCCTCATGGACAACCAAACGGGGGCTATTCTTGGATTTGTCGGTGGTCGCAATTATCAAAAAAATCAGAATAACCACGCTATCGATACAAAACGTTCCCCTGCCTCGACTACTAAGCCGATATTGGCTTACAGTATTGCCATTGACCAAGGTCTGATGGGAAGTGCAAGTATCTTATCAAACTATCCAACCAACTTTTCAAACGGCAATCCCATCATGTATGTCAATAGTCCTGGTACAGGGATGATGACGTTAGGGGAGGCCCTCAACTACTCATGGAATATCCCAGCCTACTGGACTTATCGTACACTTCGAGAGAAGGGTGTTGATGTTAAAGGCTATATGGAAAAAATGGGTTACGAAATCCCAGAATATGGTATTGAAAGTCTACCGATGGGCGGAGGAATTGACGTTACAGTTGCTCAGCATACTAACGGATATCAGACTCTGGCCAACAACGGAGTTTACCATAAGAAACACATGATCGCGAAGATCGAGTCAACAGATGGTCGAGTGGTTTATGAACATAAAGATAAACCTGTCCAAGTTTACTCAAAAGCGACAGCAACCATCATGCAAAGTCTTCTTCGGGATGTCATTTCATCTCGGATTACTTCAAGTTTCCAGACGGACTTGACGACTATCAATCCATCCCTAGCTAGTGCTGACTGGATCGGAAAAACTGGTACGACCAATGAAGATGAAAATATGTGGCTCATGCTTTCTACACCTCGCTTGACTTTGGGTGGCTGGTTAGGTCACGATGACAACCGACCACTAGCCAAAGGAGCAGGCCACTACCGCAATGCCAACTATATGGCCCACTTGGTCAATGCTATCCAACAAGCTGAACCTGGAATATGGGGGAATGAGCGCTTTAATCTTGACTCAAGTGTGACCAAGTCACAAGTTCTCAAGTCGACAGGGGAGAAACCGGGCAAGGTTTCAATCAATGGCAAAGAAGTTAACGTTTCCGGTTCTACCGTAACAAGTTACTGGGCTACTAAAGAAGGGGCGCCAGTAACTACCTATCGCTTTGCTATTGGAGGCAGCGATGCAGATTATCTGAACGCATGGAAGAATATTCTAGGAAGCATTCCTGCAGTGACTCCTCCAAGCTCAAACAGTGGCTCAAGTTCAAGTAGCAGCTCAGGAGCAAATTCGAACAACAACACTCAAAGTGGTTCTTCAGGACGTTCACGTCTCTTTAATCGTTAAGAAAGAGTAGTAGCAAGGTTAGCAATTTCTCCTTGTTGCTACTTTTTTCTTTGTTGGTTTCGTGTTACAATAGGAGTATGAATCATTATCAGAAAAAGATTGTTAAGGGAACACTATACTCGCTACTCTCAGGCCTAATCTGGGGGATCTGTGGGATTTTAGGAGAGTATTTTTTCACTCATTATCCAGTGTCTTCTGGATGGGTTACTTCTATGCGTTTACTAGTGGCGGGGAGTTTGGTTTTAGGCTTATCGGCCTTTCAGTTGCGCACTCGATTATTGGACATCTGGCGTGATAAGAAAAATTATCTACCTTTTTTAGCCTATGCTATTCTAGGTATTTTTTCTGTGCAGTTTTTCTTCTATCTCTGCGTTGAGTATTCCAATGCAACGACGGCGACCATTTTGCAATTTATCAGCCCTGTTTTTATCCTATTTTACAATCGCCTAGTTTACCAGAAGAAGGCTTCGATTACAGCTGTGTTCTATGTTTTGATTGCCATGCTAGGTGTTTTTTTGATGGCTACGAAAGGGGATTTGTCCCAGTTGTCCATGACACCTTTGGCTCTAGTGACAGGTTTGCTCAGTGCAGTAGGGGTCATGTTTAATGTTATCCTGCCCCAACGCTTTGCACGGCGCTACGGATTTGTTCCGACTGTTGGTTGGGGGATGATTCTGGCAGGACTCTTTAGTAATTTCCTTTACCCCATTTATCGGATAAGTTTTCAAGTGGATTTGGTAAGTGTGCTGATTTGTCTGACGATTGCCGTGTTTGGAACTGCTTTTGCTTTCTTCCTATCTATGAAGGCTGTGTCTCTTGTTTCCCCTCTCGTTGTCTCTGTAGTGAGTGCCAGCGAACCGCTCTCTTCAGCTTTATTAAGTGTTCTTTTTCTGGGATTAGTCATGGATAGTTTTTTGGCCTTAGCTATGGTGTTGATTATCGTTCCGATGATTTTTTTATCTGTAGAGGAAGCAAAACAAGCCCAGCAAAGATAATTATTTGATAGTTGAGGCTTCAAATTTGAAGCCTTTTTTGGTAGAATAGGTATCATTATAACGAACCAGGAGGCGCCTATGACTGCTACAAAAATGAACGCTCAAGAGATTATCCGATTTATCGCCAATGCTGAAAAGAAAACCAGTGTCAAAGTAACCTTTGAGGGAGAACTCGCAACTGCTGTACTAAGCTCTGTTGTCAAACTAGGAAATGTTTTATTCGGAGACTGGAAGGATATCGCTCCGCTTCTTGAAGGTTTGGTAGAAAATCAAGACTATGTTGTTGAGCAAGATGCTCGTAATTCTGCAGTTCCCTTGCTAGATAAACGTGCTATCAACGCTCGTATCGAGCCAGGTGCTATTATCCGTGATCAAGTTGAAATCGGGGACAATGCTGTTATCATGATGGGAGCAGTTATCAATATCGGTGCTGAAATCGGTGCAGGAACCATGATTGATATGGGTGCCATCCTTGGTGGCCGCGCTATCGTTGGAAAAAATAGCCACGTTGGTGCAGGGGCAGTTTTGGCAGGTGTGATTGAGCCAGCTAGTGCTGAACCAGTCCGCGTCGGAGACAATGTTCTTATCGGTGCCAATGCAGTGGTTATTGAAGGAGTCCAAATCGGCAGTGGTTCAGTTGTTGCAGCAGGAGCTATTGTTACCCAAGATGTTCCAGAAAACGTAGTGGTAGCAGGTGTTCCAGCTCGTGTCATCAAAGAAATTGATGCCCAAACCCAACAAAAAACAGCGCTAGAGGATGCGCTTCGTACCTTGTAATTGCAAAAGTAAAAAAGAGGCGGAACCCTTTTTCCAGCCTCTTTCTGCTATATCGGAGGACAGATAGATGTTAGATTTGATTCAGACTAGACGAGATTTACACCAGATTCCAGAGATTGGCTTGGAGGAGTTCAAGACTCATGCTTATTTGCTGGAAGTGATTGAGAAATTGACTACGGACAAGGACTTTGTTCAAGTTCGTACGTGGCGTACAGGTATTTTGGTTTACCTACAGGGAAGTCAGCCAGAGCGTACCATTGGTTGGCGAACGGATATTGATGGCCTGCCTATCGTTGAACAAACAGGTCTACCTTTCGCCTCTCAACACCAAGGTCGCATGCATGCTTGTGGCCATGATTTTCATATGACTATTGCCTTGGGCTGTCTCGAACGCGCCCTTGAGGAGCAACCCAAGAATAATTTGCTCTTCCTATTTCAGCCTGCTGAAGAAAATGAAGCTGGTGGTATGCTCATGTATGAGGATGGTGCTTTTGGAGATTGGTTGCCAGACCAATTTTATGGCCTTCATGTTCGTCCAGATTTGAAGGTCGGACAGATCGCGACCAATACTCATACACTCTTTGCAGGGACTTGTGAGGTGAAGATTCGTTTCAAAGGAAAAGGAGGACACGCAGCTTTTCCGCATGAAGCCAATGACGCCTTGGTGGCTGCTAGTTACTTTGTAACCCAAGTACAGTCAGTTGTCAGCCGCAATGTCAATCCAATCGAAGGAGCGGTGGTGACTTTTGGCCTTTTTCAAGCTGGAACAACCAACAATGTCATTACAGACACAGCCTTTTTACATGGAACCATTCGCGCCTTGACCCAGGACATGAGCCTACTAGTACAAAAAAGAGTCAAGACAGTAGCAGAAGGTGTTGCAGCAGCCTTTGATATGGAAGTCGAAGTGGAACTCAAGCAAGGAGGCTACCTACCTGTTGAGAACAATCCAGCCTTGGCGCGTGAACTGATGGACTTCTTTGAAGAGAAAGACGGGATTGAGTTGATTGATATCGAGCCTGCTATGACTGGTGAGGACTTTGGCTACCTCCTTTCTAAGATAGACGGCGTTATGTTTTGGCTAGGTATCGATAGTCCCTACGCCCTTCATCACCCTCAGATGAGTCCTAAGGAAGAGGCCTTAGCCGTTGGCGTTGAGGCGGTTTCTAGTTTTCTCAAAAAGAAAGCGGCGGAGTAGAGGGCTTAGCTATGAAATCGAAATTACGCAAGCAAGTCTTGCAAGAAATGAAGGCTCTATCTCAGGAACAAAAACAGGCTATGGATCGAGCTTTAACAAAACGATTTTTGAATCATCCTTTTTACCAAGAAGCCAAGGTCATCGCAACCTACCTCTCTTTTCCGCATGAATTTCAAACGCAGGAACTAATCAAGCAGGCGTTAAGAGATGGCAAGAAGGTTCTGATACCCAAAACCTATCCCAAGGGGCGCATGGAGTTTGTGGTTTACGATCCACAACAGTTGGTAAAAACTTCCTTTGGCTTACTGGAGCCCCAAGGGAACTTGGAAGTGGTGGATGCTTCTCAGATTGATTTGATTCATGTTCCGGGCTTGGCCTTTACAAGAGAGGGGTATCGGATTGGATATGGCGGGGGCTATTACGACCGTTATTTGGAGAATTTTGCTGGGCATAGCATGAGTACAATCTATTCTTGTCAAGTTCAGGAGTTTAACTCGGAAGACCATGATGTTCCCGTTCAGGAGGTGCTAATCTATGAAGGAAATCTTTGACAAACGCTACCCTGTGACTAGTTTTTTCCTCCTAGTGACGGCTTTGGTATTTCTATTGATGTTGGTCACTACGGGTATCAACTTTGACCATGTAAAAACTCTGTTTCAGTTTGGAGCTATGTATGGGCCAATCATTCGCCTGTTCCCAGAGCAGGTATGGCGCCTTTTTTCGGCTATATTTGTGCATATTGGTTGGGAGCATTTCATTGTTAATATGATTTCACTTTACTTTCTTGGACGACAGGTGGAGGAGATTTTCGGCTCTAAGCAGTTCTTCTTTCTCTATCTCTTATCAGGAATGATGGGGAATCTCTTTGTTTTTGCTTTCACACCGAAAGTTGTAGCGGCAGGAGCATCCACCTCCCTCTATGGGCTCTTTGCTGCGATTATCGTCTTGCGCTATGCAACTCGCAATCCCTATATCCAGCAGTTGGGGCAATCCTATCTGACGCTTTTCGTGATAAATATCATTGGCAGTGTTATGATTCCAGGAATTAGCCTAGCAGGACATATTGGTGGCGCAGTAGGTGGAGCATTTCTAGCAGTTATCTTTCCAGTTAGAGGAGAAAGACGGATGTATAGCGCTAGTCAGAGACTGGTAGCGTTAGTGTTATTTGTAGGACTCGCAGTCTTACTTCTCTACAAGGGAATGGGATTGTGACGACTAATACTCAATGAAAATCAAAGAGCAAACTAGGAAGCTAGCCGCAAGCTGTACTTGAGTACGGTAAGGCGACGCTGACGTGGTTTGAATTTGATTTTCGAAGAGTATAATATGTAAACTTGAATAAGAAAAAAGCTACTTAAAAAATGAGTAGCTTTTAATGTGTTTTGGAACCATTCGAAACAACACAGCTCTAAAACCAACTTAACTGAACTGAAAAATTTAGTAATGTTTTGGAACCATTCGAAACAACACAGCTCTAAAACAGCTGTTCTTGGTTGGGCTGCAAAGGGAGTGTTTTGGAACCATTCGAAACAACACAGCTCTAAAACCGCCTTCGATTTTGCCTGTTACAGCAACCTGTTTTGGAACCATTCGAAACAACACAGCTCTAAAACGCTTTAGACGGTCCAGCAATCAGCATCTTGGTTTTGGAACCATTCGAAACAACACAGCTCTAAAACGAGAATATAAATCTTTGTCAAAAGATGTGTGTTTTGGAACCATTCGAAACAACACAGCTCTAAAACCTCGCGTACTCGCTGCTTCACTTCTTGCGTGTTTTGGAACCATTCGAAACAACACAGCTCTAAAACATGCGGGTCATTCTAACCAACTGACTTTTCGTTTTGGAACCATTCGAAACAACACAGCTCTAAAACGTAGAAGGAACCAGGCTTTCGAAACACAAGGTTTTGGAACCATTCGAAACAACACAGCTCTAAAACACAAAGGTATCATATGATGTACTAAAGGAGGTTTTGGAACCATTCGAAACAACACAGCTCTAAAACGGTACAAAAGGAACAGACGGGCGCACTCCAGTTTTGGAACCATTCGAAACAACACAGCTCTAAAACTGCATTAGTTCAATATGGTCTTCGTACTTTGTTTTGGAACCATTCGAAACAACACAGCTCTAAAACATTGGTATCAATGCAACGGATTTAACAGGTGTTTTGGAACCATTCGAAACAACACAGCTCTAAAACACGGGCCGGATAAATCTTACATAGTTAAGGGTTTTGGAACCATTCGAAACAACACAGCTCTAAAACAGAATCATTTGCAGAGTATAAGAGGACTAAGTTTTGGAACCATTCAAAACAACACAGCTCTAAAACAAAGAAGTTTGAATACCTTTACTGTTTGATGTTTTGGAACCATTCGAAACAACACAGCTCTAAAACAGTTTTCAGACAATTTGGTGTTTATACAGAGTTTTGGAACCATTCGAAACAACACAGCTCTAAAACTTGTTTTTTAACACCTTCAAAGATTGTTCGGTTTTGGAACCATTCGAAACAACACAGCTCTAAAACATCGATGAAGTGGAAAAGGGAGTGAATATGGTTTTGGAACCATTCGAAACAACACAGCTCTAAAACAGTTGTCTTAAATAAAATGTACGACCAATAGTTTTGGAACCATTCGAAACAACACAGCTCTAAAACCTTGTAATCTGCATTGATTACTCCTTTCTAGTTTTGGAACCATTCGAAACAACACAGCTCTAAAACGAAGGCACTAAATTCGTTGAAGTCATCAAAGTTTTGGAACCATTCGAAACAACACAGCTCTAAAACAGACAGTCCTTGGACTAAGGGTGAAAAGGAGTTTTGGAACCATTCGAAACAACACAGCTCTAAAACTCATTGTTTGATCGTTTGCTGCGTGTCAGGGTTTTGGAACCATTCGAAACAACACAGCTCTAAAACTCATACTTATAGCCATGAGTTTCGCCATACGTTTTGGAACCATTCGAAACAACACAGCTCTAAAACGTAATGTCGTATCCATTATGGCTAGATACGGTTTTGGAACCATTCGAAACAACACAGCTCTAAAACCACTCAGTTGGATTCGCTTTAATAAAAGCAGTTTTGGAACCATTCGAAACAACACAGCTCTAAAACAAAAGTATCTGTATATGATCAAGTTGATTTGTTTTGGAACCATTCGAAACAACACAGCTCTAAAACATTAGCTGTCAAAAAGCAAGTCAAGGAAGAGTTTTGGAACCATTCGAAACAACACAGCTCTAAAACACCCATGAGAAAATTGATGGTGACAACCTAGTTTTGGAACCATTCGAAACAACACAGCTCTAAAACGCAACTGTGATTTGCTTCTTAGCCCCCTTAGTTTTGGAACCATTCGAAACAACACAGCTCTAAAACCTCGTAGAAAAATTTTTCTCACGAAATTTCGTAATCGCGCCATTCGTCCCAGCCAGACTTCAGCTCGTCAGGTTCCAATTGTTACCCTTATTATACCATATTTTCAGGGTTCAAGAAATAGTCTTGATCCATCACATACTGCGGGAAATCATAGACTTTTCGAGGTTCGATAAATAAAACTCTTAGTTGATTGAGTTGGATATACTCTATCAGATTTACTAACTCATCCTTTGATAGATAGGCGGATGCATTGATGAAAACAAGGAGTTTCTTTTTCGAAAGATATTTAAAAACCTGGACAATTTCTAGCATCTTTTCAAAAGGTGTATCACTCAAGGTTTCGACTTTGACACCAAGTGCATCGATTAACTCTAGAATAGTAATTTCATCATACTCTAGGTCTAACTCGTTTTCCAAACACTCAAATGCCAGCAATTCTGTAATCGTAGCAACCAACTTTTCAATCATGGACTTGACTTCGGGCTTGTCATTGAGTTGATTTTCTAAATCAGTATGTATCAGCTTGAGCATGGCAGGTGAGTTGAGATTGTATCCTAAGACATCCGTTATCACTAGTAACTCGGACTCTTTCAGTGCTTTTAGATTTCTATCAAACAACTTCAACTCCCCATCATCAGTATATTGGTAGAATTGCTTGACGATAGTTGAAAAGGTAAACTGGTCTTCCAACACTAAAAAGGTTGCATTTTCAATAGCTAATGGTTCATCCAATAGCGGGAAATTAATCTTCATATCGAGGCTCCTCTCCTAGAAAGACCAAGCGTGCGTCGGAGTTTGCTACGCTGGTATTTCGCTCGCCATTTAAGTAAATCATGCGAGAAAACTGCTTTTCTGTAACGGTTAAGAGGGTAATATTGCCTTTTTTAGGATTATGAGTTTTAAGGCGTTCAATCATGGCGTTATTAGCAGAGTTGTTGAGCAAGAGCTTGCTATAGATGGAGAATTGGTGCATGATAAATCCCTCGTCTATGAGGAACTTCCGAAATTTTCGATAGGCCTTACGTTCCTCTACGGTATCAACTGGCATATCAAACATTAAAATCATACGCATATATCGATAACTCATATCCTAAACTCAGGAACTCCTTTTTCAGGTTGATTGAGAGCTTGGATGACTTTCTTAGTATAGTCGCTGATGATATTGGACAGGTACATATCTTTACCATTATAGTGGAAGGTATCTGAGAAAATGGTAAAAAGCTCTCGTTTGATTTTGACAAAAGAACTGTTTCGATTTTCATAGACGATTCTGTCAATAATAGGACGAAAAGGCTCCATAATATCACTAGCTAGGTTGAATTGATTAAACTGATTAGCATGTTTCAATCCAAACTGAGTCATGCAGCCAGACAACACAATCTCACGCGCAAACATACTCAAAATCAAGGTGTAGCCGTAGTCCAAGGCAGCATTGATATCACTATCTTGCTCACGGCTGAAATCATTTCCAAACAAGGTGTTGAAATAAATACGAGCTGCGTGTCCCTCACGGTTACTAGGATCAAATAGATCTAATCCATGATAGAGATCGATGACGGACTGGCTCTTTTCCAGAAAACCACAACTCCCCAGATAAAAAGCCTGATTGAGAATTTTTTGTGCAATAATGGTGGTCCAAACTTGTGCTTTAGCCTCCTCGCACCATGAGATTTGCCGAGAGAGTTGCAAACTGGAATCGTGTCGACCATAGTAAGGCATTAAGTAGGCCGTTGGCAAGCGTTTATCATCACAAAAGATGACCAGGATATTTTCATCCACCAAACGTTTTATCAGCATAGTGGAGAGAACGATATCCGTCGTCTCCAAAAGCAGGATGTCCACCTCGGATAGGTGAATTAACTCTGTCCGAGAGGCATCTTTAAAAATCAAGTGATTATTTTTGTAAGAAAGCTTTGAATGTGTATTGACAACAACGGTTCTCCATCCCATCAGTCTTCTCCCAGTTTGCTTAAGTCAATCCGAGTCTCGTAGAGACCAGTGATGGATTGGTGGATGAGGGTGGCGTCAAGCATTTTTCTATCCGGCTTCGGACGCATTCTTGGTACTGTGTATTTATCATTAAAGAAATTAATGATATCTTTTGGAGCACCACTCTTTACAAAACTAAACATTTTTATAAAATTATCATAATAATAACGAATTGTCTCCTCGTTATTATCAATTTGTTTGATCGGTCTTTCATTATATCCATTGATGAGAGTTTGCAATGACTTAGTTTCACCTAACATCTTTTGTGAATAATTTGATAAACGATCCGCAATATTATCAAACTCATTCTGATGAGTCTGTATAAAATTTTGACTTTCCTTTATTGCGCTTTCAGATTTTAAATCCATCAAATTCGATTTAGTCAAAAGTCGTTTCATATGGAAAAACAGTTCATTTTGAGTTTTTGTTAATTTAAATTGGGTAGCTTTATGAAGGTTTGACTTGCTTTCAAATAGCATCCTTGTTCCATCATTTTTCTGCATTAGTGAATATTTTGGAATTCTATAGAAGGCTAGAACACGATTTATATTATTCTTTTTAAGAAAACCATTTTCTGAAGTATCATTTAAGAATTGAAATGGATTATTATTAAATTTTTTATAATCTATAATAAAAATGTCATGGAATTCTTTTACAGTTTCTATTTTACCTTTCTTTTTATTAAATCGCTCTGCAATTATGATAATAGATAAGGCAGAATTCATTGGTCCATAACCTCCATATATGGAAGTATCTAAAGATGAAACTTTTGTTTTTAGTGGATAGCGATTATTGGCAGCAATTTGTTTATTAAATTTTCCAACAGGATTTTGATTATAAAACGCTCCTTTTTTAATCATTGTACGTTTGACAAAGTTGACTTGAGAATTGTAGATGATATCTTTTATGATTGGCAAGTCCCTATTACAATCCCAAATGTCTTTACTAACTTTAGAATCTGGATTATTAAAGAACCTCATGATGTTAGAATAGAGATACTTTCTTATCGTTGCTTTATTCTCCTCATGCCGATTAAAGTGAGCATGGTGGCCATATATCAATTCAGGAGCTAGTTTTGGATAGGCTTTAAGAAGAGTTTGGCCTACAACAACAGCTAGATAAGCATCGTGAGCATGGTGATAATCATTCAGTTCACGTATTTTGGCAATATGAAAGGTATTTCTAAAATTGGTAACTAGTTGAGATTTTAAAGTAATGATTTTGGTGTCTGAAAAACGATTGTCTAGTATGCGAGCAACGTGTTTTATAATTTGTCGTGTTTCGACTAATTGACGTTCAATAAAGCCAGCTTTCATGCTCTCAGTCAGAACACCATCAGGAGTTCGTTCACTAGTAGTTAATCTTTGATATTTCGTTTGAGAAATTAGCTTGGCATTATATAATTTCTCCCAGAAAGGTTTCATATTAGCAACCGTCTCTTTGTCTGGTATATTATTCAACTTTCTTTGATTGTTTTCCCTATGTGTTAATACTTTATTATCAATCGAATCAATTGGTAAAAAGCTATAGGGGATAATATGGTCGACTTCGTATTGATCGAGCTGGTCTCTGTATAAGGGAGAAGGACTTCCGGTTTTATCTAGGGAGTACATGTCCTTTCCATTTTGAAGATAGTATAAATATAATTTCTCAGATTGTAGTTGTTCGTCTGAAAGAGGAACCTTCCCATTTTCTAATACACTATTTTCAATATTTTTTAGTGCAGATTCTAATTTAGTTTTACGAGTTTTTGCCTTTTTTTGCCCCTCTTCAGTAGTCATATTTTCACGAGCCATTTCAATAACGATATTTTGGGGTGGATATCCTATAATTTGAACCAGTTCATCAACAATTTTAATACTATTTAAAATTCCTCGTTTGATAGCTGGACTACCAGCCAATTTTTTAATTTCGTCAAATACATCATCTTCAACAGTTGATTTAGATTGAATGGATTTGATAGCAGAATCAAAGGATAAAGTGCTGTCAGATATGAGCTGAGATAAATTACGATTTTCATCATCGTTTCGAAGGAACTGCATTAAATTAAAACCTGTATCCTCGTCGCGAATGTCTAATAATAACTTAGCGGAATAACGTCCCCAGCCGGTATAGCGTAATTTTGAGAGTTGATTAATTCTCTCCTCATTTAAAAATTCAAGATGTCCAAAATATTTTGTAAGGTAGTTTTTAATAGATTTTTTATCATCAAAAACAGTAATAACTTTGACAATCTCTTCTAACTCTTTTTGATAGATTTCAGAATCGAGTAGCTCCTCTGAAAAAATAGTTTTTAAATCATTATATGTTTTTAAAGTCGAATTAAGGGATTTGCCTTTTTCAATTCCTGAAACAATCTCAACCGCTTGTAAATTTGTGTAATTCTCCAAGTAATCAAGGAGCATTGCAGAACTAACACGTTTACTATTCGTTTTAAATAAGTTATTGATTATTTCTTGTCGGAGCTCAGAATCGAAAAAGTGAGTTTTCCCATATTTGTCTTTATACTTGACCCGAGTTAGTTCATTTTGGAGCATGACTTCTTCATAGATCAAACTACGTTTTGGTAACACTTTTTCATTTAAGAGAATAATATCATTTCCTATTAGATTGGTGATGAATGCATCTCTAGTTTCATCCATATTTATCAGTTTATGATAGTTCCAAGGACGTATTTTACCATTTCTAGTATCTTCATCGTTATTATCTAAAATATCTTGGCTAATCGTTCGTTTAATCCAAGCAAATCTACTATTATTTCCTTTTGACAGAGGACCAACATAATAAGGGATTTTAAATGTCAAGATAGATAGTAATTTATCTTTGTTTTCTAGCAGAAAAGGATAATCTCTTCCTTGTCTATCTATAATCTTTTCTAGTTCATAAGCGTGAATTTGATTAGGAACAGCTCCATTATCAGTTGTACGGAGTTTTCTTAAAAAGGTTCCGTCTGATATTTTATTAAGAAAATATTCTGCCCCTTCAATACCAGTGATTTTCCCACTAATATAGTCATAAAAATTTTGTTGTATTGTTTTTTGTTTCTGTGGACTAGTTAATACCATCTTATTAGATATGTATCCAACATATCCCTTTGTTTCTTTATCTACATCAAATCCATCTGGTGTTTTTCTGCCAAAGATATCTAAGTAATCTTGCTCAGATAGATTTTGTTTAACAAAAGATTTGAAACGTTGCAAATCTTTACGGTGTTCCTCGTATCTTTCAATCATAGTAGCAGAAAAACGGGCATGAGTTGCTCCAGTATACGTTAGCATATCAGATAAAAGGATAGTATCACGTAATATTTTTAATTTAGCAAACACATCTGAAAAGTCTTCTTCTAATGTACCAAGAAGATTTTCTAGATTTTCATCATAGTTTTCTTTGGAGAAATTAAGGTCCGGTTCTTCCTCTAATTCAAAACAATCTTTGAATTTCGTTTTTAAACCAAATAATAGCTGTAATAGTTGTTTAAAAATACTTTTATCCTTATTTTCAAGCTCTTTTGGAAAATAGGATAGTATACCTTTAACTTTATCTTGTCTATTATTACTTGACTTAAATATATTTGCTATGGTTTTAGATTCTTCAGAGACTTCCAAATCGAAAACTTCTTGACAAGATTCAATGAAATCAATCCAAGAGTTTTGCATATTGATATTATTAGGATTAATCTTATCTAACGTTAAAAAATGCCCCCTATACTTTAAAATATGTGATAAGGCCATGTAAACTTCGCGAATATCGGCTACAGGAGAGTTTTTATCTGCATCAGCTAAGTGTTTTCGTAAATGGTAAATCGTAGGGTATTTCTTGTGATAGGCAGTCTCTAGTTCTTTATCACCAAAAAATGGCTGTTTTATCTGTAGGTCCTCACTTTTATCACCAAGTACCCTAAAACTTTCGTCTAATCTACGATAAAAATTTTTATCAACTTTTTCAATTTCTTTTTGAAAAATATCCCGTAAATAGGCAATTCGATGATTTCTTCTATCAATTCTGCGGCGATTGACACGAAATACCCGAGTTCCTTGAGCTGATTGAGCGGGTACAAAGGTGGTAGATCCGATTAAATTCTTCTTTATTTTTTCTTTTTCTGTATTACCTAAAACTTTAAATCTAAAAGCAGGTACTCGATAATCTTCAGTTATAACGGCATAACCGACGGATGATACACCTATATCTAAGCCGATTGAATAATTCTTATTAAATTTTGCCATAAAACTACTCCTTGTCTTGATTTTCGATTTTATTTTTTATATAATATCTGTGTTGGAACTATTCGAAACAACACAGCCAAAAGATTTTTCTTTTGAGTTAAAATATGGTTATCCATAATCAGTAATGCGCACCGATTCGGTGCTTTTTATTTTATTATACTAACTCATTGTACTCCTATTTTTATAAAAAAACAAATAATATTGTAGCGCTTTCATAAAATTCGAGATCAATTCGATGGGGCTTGTAAGTAGGTTAACTGAGAAATACGATTTCCTTTTGTTGGTTTATATGTTTGAGATGATAGAAATACAAAATAAAAAGAACTGGGATAATTAACTATCCTAGTTCTTTTTTTATATGAACTGTTCTTCTATTCCCCCTCAGCTAACTCTTTTCCGAGTTGGATGAGGTAGTCTTTCAAGTCGTCTTTGACTTGTGGGTGTTTGAGAGCGTAGTCGATGGATGTTTTCATAAAGCCAAACTTGTCTCCAACATCGTAACGAGCCCCTTTGAACTCACGAGCAAATACACGTTGTGTTTTATTGAGGGTGTCGATTGCATCTGTCAGCTGAATTTCATTTCCTGCACCTGGAGCTTGGTTCTCGAGGATTTGGAAAATTTCAGGCGTGAGGAGGTAGCGTCCGATGATAGCAAGGTCGCTAGGAGCGTCCTCTGGCGCTGGTTTTTCAACGAAGGTTTCAACGCTGTAAAGGCCGTCTTTTCCTTCGCCTTGCGGAGCAATAACCCCGTAAGCAGATACTTCGTCATGAGGGACTGGCATAACAGCGATAGTAGACGCGTGGGTACGCTCGTAGTCATCCATGAGTTGTTTGGTGAGCGGAACAGCCTTTTCGTTGGTGATATCCATCAAGTCATCACCAAGCATAACGATAAAGGGTTCATTTCCAACGAAAGCCTTGGCTTGCAAAACGGCATCGCCGAGACCACGTGGATGAGTTTGGCGGATAAAATGTAGGCGCATGCCAGTTGTTTCATCAACTAGCTTTAAAAGATCTGTTTTCCCTTTTTCTTTGAGGTTGTATTCCAATTCGAAGTTTGAGTCGAAGTGGTCCTCAATGGAACGTTTTGACTTACCAGTAACAACCAAAATGTCTTCGATACCAGATTTGAGGGCTTCTTCAACGATAAACTGGATAGTTGGCTTGTCTACGATTGGCAACATTTCCTTGGCCAAGGCCTTGGTTGCTGGGAGGAAACGAGTTCCCAATCCAGCGGCAGGGATGACTGCTTTTCTGACTTGTTGTTTCATAAATGTTCCTTTCTATAAAGGTCTATGACCATTCGTTTTCTGCTTTAAATTCATTGCTCATGATGTCAGTGATTGCTTCTTTGATATTGACACCTTCGTAGATAACTCGGTAAATAGCCTGTGTGATCGGCATGTAGACACCCAATTCCTGAGCCAGTTCGTAAGCTGCTCGAGTTGTTGAAATGCCTTCAATGACCATGCCCATATTAGCCTCAATGTCTGCGAGGGATTCTCCACGACCGAGAGCATTACCGGCCCTCCAGTTACGAGAGTGGACAGATGTTCCCGTTACAATCAAATCCCCAACTCCAGAAAGACCGCTATAAGTCAGAGGATTAGCTCCGAGAGCAACACCTAGACGGGTGATTTCTGCCAAGCCACGTGCAATGATAGCCGCCTTGGCATTGTCGCCAAACCCTAGTCCATGTAATGCACCAGCACCAACTGCGATGATGTTTTTAAGAGCACCAGCGGTTTCAACCCCGATAACGTCCGTATTTGTATAGAGGCGGAAGTAGTGATTGCTAAAGAGATTTTGGACGTACTGAGCAGTTTCGAGGTCTTTAGAGGCTGCTGTAATCAAGGTAATATCCCGTACAATAGTTTCCTCAGCATGGCTCGGTCCTGAAACAACGACGATATCACTGCGAAGGTCAGCTGGGATTTCCTCTTCAAGAATGGTTGATAGACGTTTGTGGCTATCTGGTTCCAATCCTTTGGAGGCATGCATGATGATAACCTTGTGATCAAGCACCTTTGCTACTTGTTGGGCAACCAGTCTCGTTACTTTTGTTGGGACCACAAATAAAACAGCATCCACATCCTTTAGTGTTTCTTCCAAGTCATGATAGGCTTTGATCTTTTCGTCGAGTAGGATATCTTTGAAATAGCGTTTGTTTGTATGTTGGTTATTGATTTCATCGATCTGGTCAGAAATATTTCCCCAAATTCGAACCTCGTGTCCATTGTCGTTTAGGACCTGCGAAAGGGCGGTCCCCCAAGAACCAGGACCCAAGACAGCGATGGTTTGTTTCTTCATCTTTTCCTCCTTGTAAGAGTTCTTCCTTTCATTTTACCATAAAAAGCCTTTTCATGCATCACCTGTATATGAAAGCGCACTAATTTGTAATAAGGAGACTTCTTTGACAAGATTCCTCTTTTTTGCTAGAATAGCATCAATATGAACGAATGAGAAGGAGCTGACGCAGGATGTCGCTCCCTTTATCTATTTTATTAGGAGGAAATATGCTCATTAAAAAATTAAAAACCTATAAATGGCAGGCCTTGGCATCCCTAGTGATGACAGGCTTGATGGTTGCGAGTTCTCTCTTGCAACCGCGCTATTTGCAAGAGGTGTTAGAGGCTTTGTTGGCAGGCCAACATGAGGCTATCTATAGCATTGGTGTCTGGTTGATAGGAGTAGCCCTAGTCGGTCTGGTTGCAGGTGGGGTCAATGTGACACTTGCGGCTTATATTGCTCAAGGGGTGTCTTCGGATCTTCGGGAAGACGCCTTTCGCAAGATCCAGACTTTTTCTTATGCTAATATCGAGCAGTTTAATGCCGGCAACCTTGTCGTCCGTATGACCAATGATATCAACCAAATTCAGAACGTGGTGATGATGGCTTTTCAAATTCTTTTCCGTCTCCCTCTTCTCTTTATCGGTTCCTTTATCTTGGCGGTTCACACTCTTCCATCACTTTGGTGGGTAATTGTCCTCATGGTGCTCCTAATCTTTGCACTAACTGCCATTATGATGGGAATGATGGGACCACGATTTGCCAAGTTTCAAACCCTTCTTGAACGGATTAATGCTATTGCAAAAGAAAATCTACGTGGTGTACGTGTAGTCAAATCCTTTGTACAAGAAAAAGCACAGTTTACCAAATTTACCGAGGTTTCTGATGAACTTCTCGGTCAAAACCTTTATATCGGTTATGCCTTCTCGGTTATAGAACCTGTTATGATGCTAGTCGGCTATGGGGCTGTCTTTCTCTCTATCTGGCTGGTGGCCGGAATGGCTCAGTCAGATCCGTCTGTAGTGGGCTCGATTGCTTCCTTTATCAATTATCTCAGCCAGATTATCTTTACCATCATCATGGTTGGATTTTTAGGAAATTCTGTCAGCCGTGCCATGATTTCCTTGCGTCGTATCCGTGAAATTCTAGATACTGAGCCAGCGATGACCTTTAAAGATCTCCCAGACGAAGAGTTAGAAGGAAGTCTCTCTTTTGAAAATGTGACCTTCACCTATCCTAATGATGATGAGCCTATGCTGAAGAATGTAACCTTTGAAATTGCGCCTGGTCAGATGGTCGGTGTGGTTGGGGCGACTGGAGCAGGGAAGTCCACTCTAGCTCAGTTAATTCCACGACTTTTTGATCCACAGGAGGGATCTATCAAGATTGGTGGCAAGGATATTCGAGACGTCAGCGAGGGAACCTTGCGTAAAACAGTTTCCATCGTCTTGCAACGTGCTATACTCTTTAGTGGAACCATTGCAGACAATCTGCGTCAAGGAAAAGGCAATGCCAGCTTGTCAGAAATGGAACGTGCAGCACGGATTGCCCAAGCCAGTGAATTTATCGGACGCATGGAAAACAAATTTGAGAGTCAGGTCGAAGAACGTGGCACCAACTTTTCTGGTGGACAAAAGCAACGGATGTCGATTGCCCGTGGGATTGTCAGCAATCCCCGTATCCTGATTTTTGACGATTCGACTTCAGCCTTGGATGCCAAGTCAGAAAGACTCGTGCAGGAAGCTTTGAATAAAGATCTGAAAGGGACAACAACCATTATCATCGCTCAAAAGATCAGTTCAGTCGTCCATGCGGATAAGATTTTGGTCTTGGATCAAGGGCTTTTGATTGGAGAAGGACGGCATGCAGACTTGGTAGCTAACAATGCCGTCTACCGCGAAATCTACGAAACACAAAAGGGAAAGGAGGAATAAAATGAAAACCGTTCGATTTTTCTGGAATTATTTTAAAGTTTACAAGTTCTCCTTTGTCATTGTGATTCTGATGGTTGCAGTTGCGACGATTGCCCAAGCCCTCTTTCCTGTTTTTTCAGGCCAAGCAGTCACGGAGCTCGCTAATCTGGTTCTGGCTTATCAAAATGGGACTTCCGAACTAGCCTGGCAGAGTTTATCAGCTCTGATGCTGAATCTAGCTCTGGTTGTCCTCGCCTTAGTAGTATCCAGTTTGATTTACATGACCTTTATGACCCGTGTGATTGCTGAGTCAACAAATGAGATGCGTAAGGGCCTCTTTGGCAAACTTTCTCGTTTGACGGTTTCTTTCTTTGACCGCCATCAGGATGGCGATATCCTCTCTCGCTTCACTAGTGACTTGGACAACATTCTTCAAGCCTTCAATGAAAGTCTAGTTCAGGTCATGAGCAATATTGCTCTTTACATCGGTTTGATCTTTGTCATGTTTTCAAGAAATGTGACACTAGCCCTGATAACAGTAGCTAGCACCCCAGTAGCCTTTCTCATGTTGGTCTTCATCGTGAAAATGGCCCGCAAGTACACCAATCTCCAGCAAAAAGAGGTTGGGAAACTCAACGCCTACATGGACGAGAGTATTTCTGGGCAGAAAGCTGTTATCGTACAAGGGATTCAGGATGACATCGTAGCAGGCTTTGTGGAGCAAAATGAGCGCGTGCGCAAGGCAACCTTTAAAGGGAGAATGTTCTCAGGCATCCTCTTTCCAGTTATGAATGGGATGAGTTTAGTCAATACGGCTATCGTCATTTTTGCAGGTTCGGCTGTCTTGCTGAAGGATCCAAGTATCGAAACAACGACAGCCCTAGGTTTGATTGTCATGTTTACCCAATTTTCTCAGCAGTACTACCAGCCGATTATCCAGGTAGCTGCGAGTTGGGGTAGCCTCCAGTTGGCCTTTACTGGGGCGGATCGTATTCAAGAAATGTTCGATGCAGAAGAAGAAATCCGTCCGCAAAATGCCCCTGCCTTTACGGAATTGAGAGAAGGTGTTGAGATCAGCCATATTGATTTCTCTTATGCGCCAGACAAGCCGATTTTAAAAGATGTTAGCATTTCAGCCCCTAAAGGGCAGATGATAGCAGTTGTCGGTCCGACTGGTTCGGGGAAAACAACCATCATGAACCTCATTAATCGTTTCTACGATGTGGATGCAGGTAGCATTTCCTTTGATGGGAAAGACATCCGTGACTACGACTTGGACAGTCTGCGGAGCAAGGTCGGGATTGTCTTGCAGGATTCGGTCTTGTTTAGTGGAACAATTCGGGACAATATCCGCTTTGGTGTGCCAGATGCCAGTCAGGAAATGGTCGAAGCAGCTGCCAAGGCAACTCATATTCATGACTACATCGAAAGCTTGCCTGATAAGTATGATACCCTTATTGATGATGAGCAAAATATCTTCTCGACTGGGCAGAAACAATTGATTTCCATCGCTCGGACCTTGATGACAGATCCTCAAGTCCTAATCTTAGACGAAGCGACTTCCAATGTCGATACCGTAACAGAAAGCAAGATTCAACATGCAATGGAGGCGGTTGTAGCAGGTCGAACCAGTTTTGTCATTGCCCACCGTTTGAAGACCATCCTCAATGCTGATCAGATTATTGTCCTCAAAGATGGAGAGGTCATTGAACGTGGAAATCATCACGAGTTGCTCAAACTCGGCGGTTTCTACTCGGAACTGTATCATAATCAATTTGTCTTCGAATAAAAAAGAAGTTGTCCTCGTTGGGCAGCTTTTTCTTGTCCATAAAAAATACTTATCACGGTCTTTAAAAAAACATATTAGACAGGAAAGGATTGGAGTGATAAGATAAGACTGTCGCAAGAAAATCGAAAGGAGACACATCATGGCTAGAACGGTTGTAGGAGTTGCTGCAAACCTATGTCCTGTAGATGCAGAAGGGAAAAACATTCACTCATCTGTATCCTGTAAATTTGCAGAGAGCATTCGTCAAGTCGGCGGTCTCCCTTTAGTGATTCCTGTAGGGGATGAGTCCATTGTTCGCGATTATGTAGAAATGATTGACAAACTCATCTTGACAGGTGGGCAAAACGTCCATCCCCAGTTTTATGGGGAGAAAAAGACCATTGAGAGCGATGATTATAACCTTGTACGCGATGAGTTTGAACTAGCTCTCTTGAAAGAAGCGCTCCGTCAGAATAAACCAATTATGGCAATCTGTCGTGGTGTTCAGCTTGTCAATGTTGCTTTTGGCGGCACCCTCCACCAAGAAATTGAGGGTCACTGGCAAGGCTTGCCTTTTGGAACATCTCATTCTATTGAGACAGTGGAAGGAAGCGTGGTGGCTAAGTTGTTCGGCAAAGAAAGCCAGGTCAACTCAGTCCATCGTCAAAGTATCAAAGACCTGGCGCCTAATTTCCGTGTGACAGCTATTGATCCAAGAGACCAGACCATCGAAGCGATTGAGTCTATTGACGGACATCGCATTATCGGTTTACAGTGGCATCCAGAGTTTCTGGTTAATGAAGAAGACGGTAATTTAGAATTATTTGAGTATTTATTGAATGAACTGTAACGACTGGAACATCTAGTCGTTCTTTCTTTTATTATTTCAAAATTTTTGGAATGCGGGGTTTTTACGCAAACGTTTGAATTCTGATAAAAATTGGAGAAATTCGACAAAAAAACTTGAAAAAAACGAAGGTAAGCGTTATGATAGAAAAGAAGAAATATTGGAGGAATAACATGTCACATATTAAATTTGATTATTCAAAAGTTTTAGACAAATTTGTTGCACCGCATGAAGTGGAGTACATGCAATCACAAGTAACAGCAGCAGATGAATTGATCCGTAAAGGAACTGGTGCTGGTAGCGACTTCTTGGGATGGTTGGACCTTCCTGAAAACTACGACCGCGAAGAATTTGACCGCATCTTGAAAGCTGCTGAGCAAATCAAATCAGACAGCGATATTTTGGTTGTTATCGGTATCGGTGGATCTTACCTTGGTGCTAAAGCAGCGATCGACTTCTTGAACCACCACTTTGCAAACTTGCAAACAAAAGAAGAACGCAAAGCTCCACAAATCCTTTACGCAGGAAACTCAATCTCATCTACTTACCTTGCTGACTTGGTAGAGTACGTAGCTGACAAAGACTTCTCAGTAAACGTGATTTCTAAATCAGGTACAACAACTGAACCAGCTATCGCTTTCCGTGTCTTCAAAGAACTCTTGGTTAAGAAATACGGACAAGAAGAAGCCAACAAACGTATCTATGCAACAACTGACCGCCAAAAAGGTGCTGTTAAGGTTGAAGCAGATGCTAACGGTTGGGAAACATTTGTTGTTCCAGATGACATCGGTGGACGCTTCTCAGTATTGACAGCTGTTGGTTTGCTTCCAATCGCTGCATCAGGAGCTGACATTAAAGCCCTTATGGAAGGTGCTAACGCAGCTCGCAAAGACTACACTTCAGATAAAATCTCTGAAAACGAAGCTTACCAATACGCAGCAGTTCGTAACATTCTTTACCGTAAAGGCTATGCAACTGAGATCTTGGTAAACTACGAGCCATCACTTCAATACTTCTCAGAATGGTGGAAACAATTGGCTGGTGAATCAGAAGGAAAAGACCAAAAAGGTATCTACCCAACTTCAGCCAACTTCTCAACTGACTTGCACTCACTTGGTCAATTTATCCAAGAAGGAACTCGTATCATGTTTGAAACAGTTGTCCGTGTTGACAAACCTCGTAAGAACGTGATTATCCCTAGCTTGGAAGAAGACCTTGACGGACTTGGTTACCTTCAAGGAAAAGACGTTGACTTTGTAAACAAAAAAGCAACTGACGGTGTTCTTCTTGCCCACACAGATGGTGATGTACCAAACATGTACGTGACTCTTCCAGAGCAAGACGCTTTCACTCTTGGTTACACTATCTACTTCTTCGAATTGGCTATCGCCCTTTCAGGTTACTTGAATGCCATCAACCCATTTGACCAACCAGGTGTTGAAGCATACAAACGCAACATGTTTGCCCTTCTTGGAAAACCAGGATTTGAAGAATTGAGTAAAGAGCTTAACGCACGTCTATAATAAAAGAAAAGAGTGGCCTGACCACTCTTTTTACTCTCTTTATCCGTAGAAATTGGACTCAGGCGAGACTTGTGATATAATATAGAAAGCACAAAGGCAGACGCCTAGAGACTTTATAGGAGAAACTATGTCAAAAGATATCCGCGTACGCTACGCACCAAGTCCGACCGGACTACTACACATCGGAAATGCCCGTACAGCATTGTTTAACTACCTTTACGCACGCCATCATGGTGGAACTTTTATCATTCGTATCGAAGATACTGACCGTAAACGCCATGTTGAGGATGGAGAACGTTCACAGCTTGAAAATCTTCGTTGGTTAGGAATGGATTGGGATGAAAGTCCAGAAACTCATGAAAACTATCGCCAATCAGAGCGTTTGGAACTCTATCAAAAATACATCGACCAATTGCTAGCTGAAGGAAAAGCCTACAAATCTTACGTTACAGAAGAAGAGTTGGCAGCTGAGCGCGAACGCCAAGAAGCAGCTGGCGAAACACCACGCTACATCAATGAATATCTTGGCATGAGCGAAGAAGAAAAGGCGGCTTACATTGCAGAACGTGAAGCAGCTGGTATCATCCCAACTGTCCGTTTGGCTGTCAATGAGTCTGGTATCTACAAATGGCACGATATAGTCAAAGGTGATATCGAGTTTGAAGGTGGCAATATCGGTGGTGACTGGGTTATTCAAAAGAAAGACGGTTACCCAACTTACAATTTTGCTGTTGTGATTGATGATCACGATATGCAAATTTCTCATGTTATCCGTGGAGATGACCACATTGCCAACACCCCAAAACAGCTTATGGTTTATGAGGCTCTTGGTTGGGAAGCTCCAGAGTTCGGTCACATGACTTTGATCATCAACTCTGAAACGGGTAAAAAATTGTCTAAACGCGACACCAACACTCTTCAGTTTATCGAAGACTACCGTAAAAAAGGCTATTTGCCAGAAGCAGTTTTTAACTTTATCGCTCTTCTTGGTTGGAACCCAGGTGGCGAAGATGAAATTTTCTCACGTGAGGAATTGATTAAGCTCTTTGATGAAAATCGTCTCAGCAAGTCACCAGCAGCCTTCGATCAGAAGAAACTAGACTGGATGAGCAACGACTACATCAAGAGAGCAGATTTTGCCACTATCTTTGCTATGGCCAAACCATTCTTGGAAGAAGCAGGACGCTTGACCGACAAGGCTGAGAAATTGGTTGAACTCTACAAGCCACAAATGAAGTCAGTGGACGAAATTGTTCCGTTGACAGATCTTTTCTTTGCAGATTTCCCAGAGTTGACAAATGCTGAGCGCGAGGTTATGGCAGGAGAAACCGTTCCGGTTGTTCTAGAAGCCTTCAAAGCGAAACTAGAAGCAATGACAGATGAAGAATTTGTGACAGAAAACATCTTCCCACAAATCAAAGCAGTTCAAAAAGAAACAGGTATTAAAGGGAAAAATCTCTTCATGCCTATTCGAATTGCTGTATCAGGTGAAATGCATGGACCAGAATTGCCAGATACCATTTTCTTACTCGGACGTGAAAAATCAATCCAGCATATTGAAAACATGCTGAAAGAGATTTCTAAATAAGAAGGACTGCAGATGGATATCTGGGAAAAGATGTATGAAGAAGCACGGACCTTATACAATCCCCACGAAGTTTCTGACTTTGTTTATGCTAACCATGTCGTTGCTGCGGTAGAAGCAGAAGATGGTCAAATCTTCACAGGATTTTGTATGGAGGGCACTTGTGGCGTTTTTCATCTCTGTGCAGAACGAGCAGCTCTCTTCAATATGTATCAATTTTCAGGACAAACTAAAGTTAAGAAAATCCTCGCCTTTCGAGATAAGCCACCCTATGGCGGAGGATCCGGTATGCCCTGTGGTGCATGCAGAGAATTCCTCTTAGAACTGAATGCTGAAAATAAAGAAGCAGAGTTCATGATGGACTACAAAACAAGAAAAACAATCAAAGCTGTCGAGTTGATCCCATACTGGTGGGGAGAGGAACGTGCGACTAATTGGCGAGATAAATAGAAGGAGTCAGTTTTACTGGCTCTTTTCCAATATTTTTTCAGAATTTCGATAAAGAGGAAAAAAGTTCTTGACAAAGTAGGAAAAGTAGGTATAATAGAAAGAGTTGAAAAGCTCAAGGTCCGTTGGTCAAGGGGTTAAGACACCGCCTTTTCACGGCGGTAACACGGGTTCGAATCCCGTACGGACTATG